>QEVD01000611.1 GCA_003576975.1 Candidatus Zhuqueibacterota bacterium | reverse complement strand
GAAACGGGTTGTGCGGACATTAGCTTTTTGCATCAGAGCGCCTCCGATTTTGGGGGTGAACACCAAAGGCAGTTTATTTTGAGAAAATCGTGAAGTACAGTGTGAATCCGTCGCCACAAGAAAGGAGTCAATAATGAATGGGAAGAATAGGTAAAATGATGGAGATTATTTTGCACACGGAACAAGATTCGACATGTAATAACCCACGGGCAGCGCCCTGGGAACCGATAAAATCTCTCGCACATAGCCCTTAAGGAGCGGCATTCCTGACCTTGTTCTATGGCGCCACGTTGGGGCTTGGTGATATCTATCTTGTACAAATACACGCCGTTGCCGACCAATGCGCCATGCGTATCGCGGCCGTCCCACAACGCCACAAACGAACCGGCTTGCTTGATTTCATTGGTCAAGGTTCGCACTTCACGGCCCAGAACATCATAAATGCGCAAAACAACGGGAACGCTGCCGCGCGTGTGCGCCGGAATTTCGTAGGTGATTCTCACACCGATTTGTGCTGCCGCGCCATTTGCCAACACAAACGGATTGGGATAGCTTTGGCCCAGAGCGAACCTGGCAGGTAATAGATTTACCGGTTCATCGGCCACCTCGGTTGCCTGCGTTACATTCAAAACGACGGCAACCGGACGCACGGCGTTATTCGGATCATTGCTCTGAATTTCCAAGCGAGCAATGTTCTGGCCGGCAGAAGCTTGTTCACTTTCCAGAAGGACTACAATGGTATCGGCTGCGCCGGGACTCAAACGCCCAGCTTGTGGCGAAGCCGTCAACCAGGGGAAATCGACAACGGCAAAATCGCGTTGTTGCTCTTCCAATATATAAACCAACGTGTCAACCGTCCCGGTATTCGTGATGACAAATGAACGTGTGCGGCTCTCGCCCTTTGGCGCCGTGACCACGATCGAAGCACTTGAGATTTGCAAATTCGGCGCTTCCGGGCCGACCTGAGCAGCGGACACAATCAAATTATAATGCCCAAATTTTGAGGTTCGATTAGAGGGGCTGCGGCGGCAACGAACATACAGCGGACCGTTTTGCGCGGGTTGATATTCCAGAGAAGAACGTAATAACTCGAAAGCGTTGTTGTTGCCCGATTGCGGCGTGCCAGCGTTGTCGTTGCTGGCCAGTTCCGCGCCGCTCGCATCGTGAACACTGAGATAGGTGTATGCGCCGTCCCGCATAGTGTTCGTATTGATGGCATAATTTACGCTTGAAAATGCCTCGAACACCACCCAATCCTCGTCGCCTTCCGGATGATGCGTGTGATGGGTAGCCGCGCCGCCGACTTGTGCGAACGAGAGCTTGACGGCCTGTGCGGGCGTATTGTCATTTTCAAATGAATCCGGGAAATATTGGATATTGTGATTCTTATAAAACAACTCACGCAAGGTTTCGGTTTGTGGATTTGTGATATTCGCATTCCACACATCAAAAAAATCTTCAAAGGTTTGCGGCTCGGAAAGCGTGGCCATCAGCAAAGATGTCACCAGCCACGTCTCGTCAAAGGTGCGCATGACTTCATAGCCGGGCTCGTCATCCACGCCGGGCGTGAAATCCGGAGTATCCGGGCCGTCCGTCATATCCCACAAAGCGGACTGCACGGCATTCTCGGAGGACGCGCCCTCGCCGGTTCGCACTTCAAGATCATATGAAAAGCTGATGCGATTAGGGGTAGAGTCTCCCACGGAATTAACGTAAATGTTCGGATGCAGGTCTCCGCCCCACAGCCGCACATGCGAACCCCAAAAAGTCGGCCAGCCTTCACCCCAGGATAAGCGCGGGTCTTGCGCACTGTCGCCGATGTAATGTGTGCCACCGGGATTGTCGTCAAAGTCGCCAAAGTTGCGCTCGATATAATGCCCCAATTCATGTAGAATGATCGTGTCGTCATAACCATAATCGGGGCCTAAAAACACGCCGCCGCCCGGGCCGGCGTTGGAGCGGTAATAGGCAAAATCATCGGTGCGGTTGATATTAAAATTGACGATCGTTTTGATTGCCAGGCCCGGACGGGCGCCGTTCACTACTTCCAAAAAATCGGCGCAATCGAGCATCGTGTCATAAATGTTAAACGGTTCGCCGCCGGCGCGGTATTGCGCCACGGCCGTGCCCATGTCAATGTTTTGTGTCGGGCTGTGATTGGCATAAAGTCCGCCTTCAAAGGCATGCGGGGTTGTGCCGTTATTGGTGGAACTGGTCATGACCATAACCGCTTGATAAAGGCCAGCGGTGTTGCTGCTGTTCGCGACGACGACAACAGAGATTGTTCGAATTTGATTGTCGCTCACCGCAATGCTGTACTCACCGTTGAGATTGGTGGCGCCCTGCGCCAGCACAACGTTGCTGGCGTCGTCCAAAATCAACACATCCGCCAATCGAATCGGCCGGTTCGGACGCACACCGGTAAAACCGCTGAGATCGAGTTCGAGATCTTGATACATAAAGCGGCCGGTCACGGTAAAATCGGCGTGCGCCGCAGCCGCCAGCATAAATACCGGCATCAGAATCCAACATACAAACATGCGCATCGAACGCATAATCGTCTCCTCTACGCAATGAGATTACAAGTGGGGTCTCAAACAAATTATCAAAGACGCAACGCCGTCGAGCCTGGCAACAGCATCCGGCGGCGCGGCTGCTTAATTGGCGGGTTTTTTACGATAAACCTGAATACGTTCAGCGCCCTCGTAGCCGCTCACTTCGCGCGGCGCTGCGGTTTTTTGAAGCTTTTGCTCGGAGTCGAGATAGGCGCTGGCGGCTTGTTTAAATGTGCG
>QEVD01000610.1 GCA_003576975.1 Candidatus Zhuqueibacterota bacterium | reverse complement strand
CAAATCATTTGCCTGCACCAGCAACAACGCCAATTGTTTGCTGACATCCATGAACGGCTCGCTGAGCCGGTTCAGCGCCGGCACTTCGCGCGTGCGCAAGCGCCCGCCGGAGCCGAGCAGCTCTTCTTCATTCGTGCCGGGGGTGACTTCGAGGTACGATTCACCCATGATGCCGATGGTGGTGATAAAGCTTTCCGAATCTTTGCGCACGGGCGCGCGCGAATCCACGGTCAACACGACTTCGATCTTGCGATTGTCATCCGGGGCGATGTACAAATCCGTAACGGTGCCGATCAAAAAGCCGCCGAAGCGTACCATCGCGCCGCGATCAATGCCGCCGATATAGTCGAAGCGCGCGGTAAAGGTTTTCTCTTTGCGTTCCCAGTCGATTTTAGTGATGGTGAAAATAAACGCCATAAACGCGAGCAAACTCAAGATCACCAAAAGACCGGCTTTGACTTCACGGGAATGATATTCCATAAAAAAATTACCTGTATGCTTTGATCATGCCGGGGCAAACCTCTGTTGCAGGCTCATGCACCGTTACCTTGATTTGTAGAGATAGCTATTTCTAAAATGGCATCCAGCCGGATAAATTTTTCAAGGCAACAGTACACTATGCGCTCACCAAGGTGTTGAGATACGCCTCCGAATTCAATTCTTCTGCATCCGGCAGCCGGTTAAAAAATTGTTGCACGATGGGATGCGCGTTGTCGCGCAGTTCTTCCGGCGTGCCCATCGCCACGATCTGGCCTTCATGCAACATGGCAATGCGATCCGCAATTTTGAAAACCGAGGCCAGCTCATGCGTCACCACCACCGTGGTCATATTGAAGGCGCGTTTGAGCTTGAGTATCAATTCATCGATGCCCACGGCCACCACCGGATCCAGACCGGCCGAGGGTTCATCGCAAAACAAGATTTCGGGATCCATGGCAATGGCGCGCGCCAGGCCTGCACGTTTTTTCATGCCGCCGCTCAATTGCGCCGTCATAAAATTTTCAAAACCCGCCAAGCCGACGAGCTCGAGCTTGATGCGCGTCATAATTTTGATGGTCGATTCTTCCAGGCGCGTATGTTCGCGCAGCGGCAGGGCAACGTTGTCGCCCACCGTCATGGAGTTGAACAAAGCCGCGCCTTGAAACAGCATGCCCATTTTGCGCAACACGGGCGCCGTTTCTCCCTCGCTCATCGCAGCGAGATCATAACCCTTAATGATGATTTGGCCGGAGGTCGGCAAGGCCAGCCCCACGAGATGGCGCAACAGCGTGCTTTTGCCGCAGCCCGAACGCCCGAGAATGACCATGGTTTCGCCGCGCCGAATATCGAGATTGATGCCCTGCAAAATTGGCCGGTTGCCATAATGCGTGACGAGATCGCGAATCGAAATGATAATGTCTTCAGGCAGGCGCAGCGGGCCGTTGAGCGGAGGCGGAGTCGTTGGCATGCGTCAGGCGAGTAGCGATTTGATGTGATGCAATTCCTGCTCCGGCGCGTCATCGAGGTGTTCCATTTTGCCGGCGCGGCGATACCAATAGCGGCTGTTGCCAAGATCGCCTTCGATCTTGTGCAACACCGCATGAATCCAACTGGCGAGATGATCATCTTCGTATTGCTGCACGATTTGATGCGACTCGTCCCAGCGGTTTTCCAGGGCGAAGTCAATGGCTTTCAGCAGTTCTTTTGCAGGCATTTCAGAAACTCGCATAAAACAATGCGGTAAAAAAAACATCCGCAGCGATGATTAAGAAAATCGAGGCAACAACTGTTGTTGTGGTCGATTTGCCCACGCCCACGGCCCCGCCTTCGGCGCGAAAACCTTCATAACAAGCCACCATCGCGATGATTATGGCAAAACATTCGCTTTTGACCAATCCCGTGATCAAGTCCTTCATCGTCAGCGCCGCCGAGGTTTGATTAAAATATCGCAGCGTGGAGAAATCCAGTGTGGTGATGGCGAGCAGATAACCCCCGAAAATGCCCACTAAATCCGCGAGAACCGTCAGGCAGGGCAACGCGATCATCAGGGCCAGGGCGCGCGGCACCACTAAGAAACCGATGGGATTCAGACCCATGGTGCGCAGCGCATCAATCTCTTCTGCCACTTTCATGGAACTGATCTCCGCGGCGATGGCCGAGCCGCTGCGGCCCGCAATGACAATGGCAGTGAGCAGCGGGCCTAATTCGCGAATCACCGAAACGCCGACGAGATCGGCGACGAAAATCGTTGCGCCAAAACGTTTGAGTTGATACGCCGCTTGCATCGCCAGAATAATTCCCACGAAAAAGGCGATGGCCAGGACGATGGGCAGAGATTCAGACGATCGTCCACCACACCGTTTCCACGCTCAAGCGTGCGAAGCGATCGAGATGTACTAAAAATTGCAGCGTTTGCCGGCCTAGATATCCCAACACCTTTGTCATGAGGGCAAATTCAATCTAATAGTTTATGCGCACGGCTTGCGCCGCGGCATTCATTAACCCATAACTTTTCCGTGCGCCATTTTTACCCCGCTGCGGATTGCATTTCTTCTCTCGAGGTTTTGCCGTTCCGCAACGCCGCGTCTTCACTTTCATAAATTTGGAAGACTTTGTCCAAGCGGCTCAGCTCGAAGACTTCGCGCACCGCAGCGCCCAGGCCGAACAGTCGCAATTCGCCTTGATATTTGCTCATTTGCTGCAGCCCCTCGACCAGCGTCGCGATGCCGGAGCTGTCCATATAGTTAACCGCGCGCAAATCCACCACAATGAGCGGCGCCTTCTTGTTGGTCAAGCCGATGATGACTTTGCGCACCTCCGGCGACGAGTACAGATCCACGTCACCCGAAATGGCGATGATCGTGGCCTGATCCTTTTGACGTGTGACGATGTCAAGCATGACGATTCCTCTTCTGGTTGTTGGTTCCTCGTTACTGGTTGCTGGTTGGTCATGACTCGCGGGCAGCAACCAGCAACCAGCAACCCGTTCCAACTCTCATGGGCTTGCATGAACAAGAGACGATTTCTCCGTCTCTGCGGAAGCTGGGTCGGATACAAAAAATTTTGCCAAACGCAATTGATTGCCGCGTTTGAGGCTCGTGTCATAGGCGACGACATCCATTGCGCTGCGAATGAGGTGAACCCCGAGGCCGCCGGGGCGAATGTCGTCGAGATCGCGCGATTTGATTTCCGTGAGCACGGCCTTTTTCCCGAAATCGCGCAAGATGATTTCGATGCCGTTTTGAATCATGCGCGCGGTGACGATGATGGGCTTGTCGGTCGCGCCGTCATAAGCATATTTAATGATATTCGCGCACGCCTCATCCACGGCCAGCGTGGTTTGCAAGCTTTGCTGCGGCGTAAAGCCGATCAATTCGCACAAATGCGCGATGCCGGCGCGAATGATTTTGAGCAGCTTGGGATCGCTCGCCACCCGGAATTCAACTGTGTCGCTGGTTAGTTTGGCCGCGTTCGCGCGTTTTCGTTTTATCCCTTTCATACAACTCCTGCACGTCAAAATGTTGCAGAATCAAAATGTGATAGGCCGCTCTGCTTCACTTTTCAACAACACAACACCCGTGTTTCAAAATTTTTGTTCTTTCATGTTCACCATCTGCCGGAAGCGCCGCCGCCGGAAAAGCTGCCGCCGCCTCCCGAAAAACCGCCGCCGGAAGAACCGCTGCGCCCCGAACTGCCGCCCGCGGAGGAACGCCAGCCGCCGCCCGTGCTGCCTCCCCATTTCTTTGACCATTTTTTTTGCTGCGCTTTGCCCTTTGGGCTGAAGCTCAACCACAATTTCAGCCCGCCGATGCCGAA
>QEVD01000052.1 GCA_003576975.1 Candidatus Zhuqueibacterota bacterium | reverse complement strand
AAGCTGCTCCAAATGCGTCAATCCCTCGACGATGACGATTTCGACGCCGGCTTTTAATAAAATGTGATGGCATTCTTTCCAGGCGGTGCTGGGCGTCGGGGTATCCATGCCTATCATGCCGATTTTGCGGTCGGCCATCCAATGCGCCGCCTCCAACGTCAACGTTGGAAATTCCGCGAAATATGCAGCGGTGCCAAATTGACGATCCCAGCCGGTGCGGTAAATGATTTTCGCGCCGCGTTGAAATTTTTCTGCATGTGGTTTAAACATTTCGATGGTCAGAGGTGTTTTCGCCGCCAGCGCGCTGCCCGGAGCGAGATCGACCAGCGCAGTTTTGCCATAGAATTGCTCCAACCGCATTTGATCGAGGGTTTTTCCGTCATCATAAAAATGAAACGGCGCATCGAGGTGCGTGCCTTGATGCGTGGACATGCTGATTTGCGTAATGTTGTAGCCGATGGAGGTCACCGTATTGTGTACTACCACGCTGATTTTGGGATCCCACGGAAAATTCAACTGTCCGTGTTCCAACGGATGCGAGAGATCGATCAATTTCATGTCACGTTTCCTGTTAGTTTTCTTCATCAACAACCGGATTGGTGAGCCGGCCAATGTTTTCGATTTCAATCGTCACTTCATCGCCGGGACGCAGCCAGCGCGGCGGCTGCTGTGCCATGCCGACACCGTGCGGCGTGCCGGTGAGAATCACCGTACCCGGCAATAACGTGGTGCTGCCACTGAAAAACTCGATCAAGGCGGGAACATCAAAGATCATATCATTGGTGTTCCAATCCTGCTTCACCTCGCCGTTGAGTATGGTTTTAATTTGCAAATGATTTGGCGCGGGCAATTCGTCTTTCGTGATTAACTGCGGGCCGAGAGGCGTAAATGTGTCGAAGAATTTTCCTCGGCACCACTGCCCGCCGCCGTGTTCGAGCTGCCAGTCGCGCGCGCTGACGTCATTTGCACAAGTATAACCCAGCACGTAGTCAAGCGCCTCGCTCCGGCTGGCGTTCTTGCAGGTCTTGCCAATCACCACGGCAAACTCGCATTCATAATCGACTTTGTCGCTCTGCAAATGTTTCGGGATCACAATCGGATCACCCGGATGTTGCAGTGTATTCAGCCCTTTCACAAACAAAACCGGATACTCAGGAATCGGCATCCCGCCTTCTTTGGCATGCCGGCGGTAATTCAAGCCGGTGCCGAGAATCTGCGCCGGCGCGATGGGTGCGAGCAATTTTCTGATGGCAATGATTTCATTGGTGATGGCAAAATCGCCAAAAATATCGCCGCGGATGAGATTGGCTTTGCCCGTATCGGCTGGTGTGCCGTAACACATGTCACCGTTATCGATCAAAAAGCGGATGATCTTCATTGGCTGTCGCTCAGTATTTTATGATATTGATTTGATTTTTCAATGCCTCGCCGCGCAAGCCGCGCACGATTTCTTCGGCGGCTTTGCGTTGCAATGCCGGAACGCTGCGCTCGCTGTACCAGGCGATATGTGAGGTGAGAATCGCCTGCTCACAGAATCGCAACGGGTGATCATCCGGCAAAGGTTCCGGCTCGAAGACGTCAAGTCCGGCGGCGGCGATCGTCCCTTCGCGCAGCGCTTGAGCTAACGCCACCGTATCGACCAACGCCCCGCGCGCGGTGTTGATGAGAATCGCCGTCGCTTTCATCTGCCGCAACCGGGCCGTATTAATGAGATGATGAGTCTCCGGCGTCAAAGGGCAGTGCAGCGAAAGAATATCCGCAGTGGCAAAAACTTCTTCGGCCGGTTTGGCGGCAACGCGTGCCGACTGCAACACTTCGCGAGAGGTAAATGGATCATGGACGATGCTGGTGCAACCGAAACTTTGCATGCGTCGATGCACCGCCTGTGCAATCCGGCCAAAACCCATGGTGGCAAAGATCATGTCTTTAAATGCCGGCATCGGCGCCGGCGGCGTGATCTTCCAAATTTTATCACGCACGCGGCGATCCACGAATGGAATTTGCCGGGCGAGTGCCAACGCCAGCGCCACAGTGTGATCCGCCACTTCGTCGATGCAATAATCCGGCACGTTGCAAACCGGAATGCCATGCGCCGTTGCCGCGTCCACTGCCACATTATCCACCCCAATGCCGAGACGCACGATGACTTTGCACCGGCGCAGCGCGCGAATCACCTCGGCGGTGATCGGCGCCCATTGCACCAGCAGCGCGTCAGCCTCCGGCGCGAGGGCGATGACGTCTGTCGCGGTTTTGCACTGCGCGACGATCAGTTCAGCATCTGCAGCCTCGATGATTTGCTTCTCACTGGCGAGCGAGGCGAAACCATGATCGGTGTAAAGAACTTTGTGTGCGGGCATATTCAAGATTTTTTTTGAAAATTATTATGGCACCAGCACGGCCTTGACATCTGATCCTTTGGCCGCCAACATTTTTTGAAATGCCGTCACGCCGTCGGCAAGCGGAAAGGTCTGCACCCAGCTTTCAACTTCGACGCGCCGGCTGGCCATCAGGTTCACGGCCTCTTGCAACTCGTGCAGCGTCGCGGCATAACTGCCATAAATGGTCACTTCCGGCAGCGTCACTTTGTAGGAATCGAAGGCGATGGTGTTTTCATGCAGGCCAATCCACACCACTGCGCCGCCGGGGCGAACCATCTCCAACGCTTGCTGTTTGGTCGTGGCAGCTCCGACCGCGTCGATAACCACGTCAACACCTTCATTGCTGGTAATCTCGCGAACAACTTCGACGGCATTTTCTTGCCGCGCGTTGACTGTGACTTGTGCGCCTAATTTTTTTGCAATCTCCAAACGTTCGGGGATGAAATCGGAAACAATCGTCGTGCTGCCCAATAGAATTTGTGCCGCCTGTTGACACAACAACCCAATAGGTCCGGCGCCCAGGACGCAAATCATTTTCGGATGGCGGGTTTTTATCAAATTGGCGACGTGCACACCATTCGCCAGCGGTTCGGCGAGACAAGCGGTCGCCGCGGGCAAATCTTCCGGCCAGCGAATCAAACATTGGGCTGGCACATTGATAAATTCCGCAAACGCCCCGGGCCGGTGCATGCCGAAAATTTGGCGATTTTCACAAAGATGGGTGTTGCCGCGTCGACATGGACGGCACGCGCCGCAATTCGCCACGGAGTGGCTGATGACTTTTTGTCCCTTATGAAATGCTTGAAAGGCGTCGCCAGATTCGACTATCGTGCCGCAGAATTCATGTCCCATAATCAACGGCGGCGTGCGGCGCGGGTTGCGGTTTTTGAAAGTCTCCAGCTCGCTGCCGCAAATGCCACACGCGGCGACGCGTAGCAACACTTCATCACCGGCGATTTTTGGAATCGATTTTTGGAATGGGCTGCTCCCGTACCTCGAGCCGATCCCATTCGGGATAAAAAAGCGTTTTCATCTCTTTCAATTCGTTCCCGCTTTGTCCGGCAACGAAGTTCGATACGCGTCGATATACAAGCCAATTTTGTCAATGGGAATTTTTTCGAAGCCAAGCTTGAGCGCCGGAGAGCCATCCCGCAAACGGAAGTCAGCGTTGGCCATATCCGCGAAACCCGGGTCACCGGCAATGATTTTGTTGCCGAGTTGTTCAAATTTTTCTGCCACCGCTGCATTCTCGCGCTCGAACTCCCTGTACAAATCCAGCCAGCGCCCGCCCACGGAAATGTTGCGCCGAATGCGGTTGTATTTGGGCCGCGCCGGATCATCGTTGTAGAGCGTCAGCAGCTCCGGATATTTTTCACTGTATGGCGGCTGGGTATAATTCATATCCTTCATACGGTCGGTCAGCGTCGTGATGCGGCCGTCAAAAAATTCCGTGTTGCGTACGAGTCCGCGCGCATCAAGAAAAATCGAGGGCGAAGATTCCACAAGAATGTTGTTTTCAATTAAATGATCGCGCCCGCCGCCCATGAACACGGCGCGCCCGGCTTTGTAAAAGATATTGCCGAATATCGTCGCGCCGCTGGCAAAGTCGTCGAGGTACACTGACATTACTCCAACGTGCATAGGCTTTTGCAAATGGTGAAAATAATTATACCGAATCACGTTTCCCCGCATCGTGTAATCCCGACGCCGCGCGTGTCAATCGCCGGGCAAGTTGTCTTGCGCACTTGACCAAAATGATGAAAATGTGTGTTATCGACAAAACTATTACCGGAAGTCAACGTCTTGCGATCGCCGCTGTTTAAAATGACCCCACCGCCGCCAATGTTGTAGATATCACAACTCTGCACGCCTTGGTAGTCTCCGCCATCAATAACAATGGCTGTCATGCCGACATTGCGCACGGTGCATCCCGCAATAAGATTGTGACGGCCTCCTCTGATTTCAATGCCATTGGCCCGGCCCAACTCAAAGAGGATATTTTCGAACCGAAGATTCGAGGTGTTTTCGAACGCCAACAGCGGGCCTTGCAACATCGAAACCTTGACTGAAGAATTTTCGAGCGGCGCAGGCGGCCAGAGATAAAGTACACCGCTTTCGCGGTCAAGATACCATTCACCAGGCTGATCCAGCTCTTCCATAACATTGAGAAAGTAGAAACGCTGTTCCTGATGAAAGCCATAGTTGTGGTAGGGCGGTGCGAGCGTGATTTCCTGTTTCAGAGCATCAATGCTTTGGACTTGTTGAAAGCCGTCGCGCCAATCCCAGCAGAAATAGCCGTGCAGCCAAATATCCGGGGCCGGCTGCCACTGGCGCGGATGATTGTCGGCATAGCGAATACGGCCAAAATGTCGCCCAACCGGAATGCCAAAGCGTTGCCATTGCCAGCTTCCTTCATTGATTAGTTTGACACCGGTTTGCGGCACGCTTGTGATTTTCAAATAACCCTCATTGGGATAACGAGCGAGTTGCAGGCGCGCATCATTGAAGAAGACTTCCAGCCCTGGCCCATCTGAGAGTCGCTGTAATATCGTTGCGTCTTTCACAGGTTCGAAGTTGCCAATTTCCTGTCCGCCGCTGAGAACAACCATCTCGTCTGGAGCTGCTTGCCAAATGACTGCAATGGAGTCTGTGCCGGAATCTTCGGCATCGAATGAGAGAGTTTTGGAAATCGAATACACTCCCGTATGAAGTTGTACGACGATGTTCCGCGGCGAGCGATCAGGTTCACGCTTGAGCTGTTTTACAGCATTTTGTGCGGCGATTAAAGATTGCAGCGGCCCATCAGTCTGCTCTGCATTCGGTTGGGCAAGGCGTCCAGACCAGTTGTCGCGACCGTGCGGAGAAACGTGAATGACATGACTCTGCGGTTGTTGTTGACAACCAGGCAATGACGATAGAAGAATTGAAATGAGGACAAGAGAAATGCTATGGCGGTTTGTCATGGTCGAAAGTGAACTTAAGTTGAAGTATTGTTGTGATGGCTTGTAAACGCAAAACACAGGGATAACAATGCAATAAATCTTCAACAATTGCAAACACGAAAGAACTACGCAACTTTTCAGACCAGTTGGAAACCAAAGGCTTCTTAAGCTCAGTCTTCCCGGAATGAAAACAACAAATGAATAAGAAATCTTTGAGACCCTTTGCGGCTTTGGGTTTCCGCGTGAATTCTTTTACCCAAAATCGAGAAAGCTGGAGGTTTTCAAAATAGTCATGAAACCCGCATAAATACAGATCGAAATGGTACTCATCGAACAAGTCTGCTTTTTGCAGCGATTTAGCTTTGAAGAAGCTTCCGCCGATTTTCGGTTAAGCGGGAAACCTCAGCCCCTCGGGCGACTCGAATTCGATAAAGAGTCAGAACAGGAGCGAAAAGAGATAACGGAGGTTTTTTCTATGTTGACTCCGTTACTTCTGTTTCAAAAAGTTTAGATTTTTAGGTTTTTGGTGTGCAATGCCCCACATCGTTTTTTAAACAAACTGAAAATCGCAGGCCTTCGAGCAGCTAGAGACTCTACCTGCACAAGTAAAGAGGCTTTTTGTGAGATCTCAATAAGAACTCAATTCTGATAAACACTCCCCTTTGGGGCTTTATTCGGGTCGCGAAAATAATGCCCAACCTCGTTTTCGACGATTTCTGCATAGCGCGGCACATTGCTCACATTGATTGCTTTATCGGCATTCTTGCGCGAGAATTGATTGATAATTTCCAATACCACGGAACAATGCTGCCCCACGCGCTTCGCCACCGGCCATCCGTTTTCATCATAGGGCACAAAAAGCTTTTGTTGTTTCGCCAGGCTCAAAAGAAACGGATCTTTGCCGTTGAGAAGCAGATCCAGCGTCTTCGGGCCGGTGGGCTGATCCAAAAAAGGAAAGGGTGCTTCTAGTAGAAACGGCATTGTTTCAGAATAGTCCCCAATCTCGCGATGCGAAAGGCCGCGAAATCCCTGTGGAGAAGGCTCGACATGGTTCTCAAAACCTTCCAAGGCCTTGACAGTTAGTGATGCCATGGTGGCAATGCGCATGGATTTTTCCGGCGCCACTATGCAGTTGGTCACGGGAAACATAGTCTCGGCGCCGTGCAAGTCGATGGCGAGATCCACCTTTTCTTCTCGCATCAATTGCATCGCCGCATAAGTCACCTGCTCCATCAGCGGGCCATCCGGCCGGCCCGGCCAGGTGCGGTTAGTATTTCTGACGTCAAGATAGGAAAGCAACTGACCTTCAGGATAATGTACATACACATCCGGATCGGGCCACTGATCCAGCGGCGCGGCATCCCGCTCACCGAAGCGAAATTTTTTGCTGCCCCACGGCGTGGGTATTTCAAAGTAAAGCGGATAGCCGTCGCCGGGCTTGGTGTTCCGGCTTGCGCTGCTGTTGAATTGTGGAATGATTATAACCGTGCCCTTTTCGACGACGGCATTTTCGGTAAAAATGAGTGCGCTTAAAAGCGCGTCAATTTCATTGGAATGCGTGCCGGCTATTATGAGCGCCTTGCCGCCTGCTTCTTTGCCTTCAAGGAAGAATACTTTGGTATCCGCCATCGTGCCTTTCAAGCTTTCGCAGTATTCGCTCAGATTGACAACCTTGGTGACGCCGGGACCGGCGACGATGGGAATCTCAAAATACCGGTGCTGATAAAATTGCACACCGGACATAACCGTCATTGCGACAATGATGACAACGAATACTACTTTTGTGATTCGGTTGGGGGACATGTTCATCTCTCACTTTTTTGGGCTGCGAACGAGCCGTATTGAAAAAGAGCTTTCCCAAACGGATAGATTAAAGCCAACGGATGTTTTTTCAGTTGGTCTTCATCTATCCTTGGGGGATTCTTTTTCAAAAAGATTTTGCTTTGAAGGTTCTATCGGAGCCGAAAAATTCTCAGAATGAAAGGAATCAAGACAATCAAGTACAGCAGCATCTTCTCCTTGTCTTCTTTTTCACGGACAAAGTTCCAGATCAGCATGCCGGCCACAAAGGCGCTGATCACGTAATAGAGTATCATGATGATGGACATCACACCTCTCCAATTGTACTTGTTACAAATGAGAATCTGAAAAATCAGCAATCCGAAATGGCATCGTTCACATGCTCCAATCCACGAGAAAGCTTAATTTCGCGCTGAAAATGATCATGAGAATTGCGACAACCGTGATGACGATCCACGGTACCCGTGTTTCTTTCAAGAATGACCAGTAAGATTCCTTGTATTCGCTCACCATCACGGTAAGTCTGCCGATCAGCGCGGTGGGCGGCAAGCCGTCGCCCAAGGGCCAGAGCAGGCTCAATCCGGCAATCACCACGGTGGCGTGCAGGCCGAGAGAATCGAGGAACCAGACGAGTGGAATGCCGATAATCGCGGCGGCACCATACGTCAAAACACCTTCTGAAATCGGAATGAGAAAGATCAAGAGAATATAAAGCAGAACCAAGGGCGTGCTGATCACCGCGTAAGAAATCAGGCCGCGTACACCGGTCACCGTCATGATTTGTTGCAGCGAGCCAACGATGGCCGCGGTCGCCAGTAGCGGCAACAGCAGCTTTACGGTATCCCGCGAAAGCGCAAAGAAATTGATCTTCGTCGGACTGACGAGGAGAGCAACCAGCGCCGCAATGGTGAATTGTAAAGGCAATCCCAGAATCGGCATGGCAAATGGCGAGAAGCGTGAAGCAATGACCAGTCCAAAGAAAACCAAAAAAGGCAGCAGTACTCGCCACCAACGCATGCTTTCCGGCACGGGCGGCATCGCTTTGAGGACTTCTTCGCGCTGCAACCGGCTCTCCCTTTTCCATCCGAGAAAAAGCATAGTGAACGTTCCGAGCAGCAAAACCGGAATCCCCAACGTCAACTCGAAGCCGACATACGGAATTGCGGTTCCGGCGCAAACGATCATCGCCCAGATATTCACCGGCGGCGCCGCCGCACTCAAACCGGCAATGATAAATAGAATAGCCGCGACTCTTTTCTTTGAGATACCGAGATAACCGAGAGCCAGCGCGCTCGGCGCGCCGACCGTCAGGATGGAAACACTGCCGGCTCCGGTGAGCGCGCCGGGGATGAGAATGAGAATCATCAACAGCAGCAGGGCGATAATGCGCTGGTTGTAAAAAACGCGGATGATACCTCTGACGAGATAATTCACCCCGCCGGACTCCGCGATGATGGCAATAAAAACTGTCGCGGTGACAAACAAGAGCATGACATCCAAATAGGTGAGCGTGCCTTCGACCAGATGCCTGGCCAGTTCCGTGAGCGGTGGAGTGCTGATCAATGCGCCCGCAATTCCGCCAGCGACGGCCGAAGCGAGCATGCAGATCTCCACCGACATCTTTCGCCAACTCGCCAGGGCATAGGCGATCACCATGACAACGAGAATAATGCCGATTTGCAGATACATAAGGGTTGGTGGTTTTATATAAAGAACAAAGTGGGACAACTGACCGGACACTCTCAGTGACCGGTCAGTAATTTTATTTGCTGAAAGCCCTCTCCATCAAGTCAACGATTCCCAACGCATAGTCGGCCTGGGTAAACGGGATGCCTTTCTCCTTAGCGATTTTGGTAAAACGGGCATCCTTGTTGCTGTCTTTCACGGCAATAAGGTAGTCGGCAAACGGCGCCACAGCATCGATCATCTTCTCGTTGTCGCTTCCCGGCGCGCCCCGCTTTGACTCGCCGCCGGCATGAACCGCGATAATGAAAATCTTGTTCTGCTTGCAGTGTTCGATGATTTCCCTGACGCGTTTGACTTCAGCCTCCACGGTAAGCCCTGACGCGCCCATGCCTTTCAGACTCGCGCCAATGGCAAAGATCACGGTTTGATATGGAGTGCCGGCTTTGAACTGCGCGAGATCGGTATTAATCTCCACATGAAAACCTTCTTTGGATTTTTTGCCGCCCAGCCCTACGCCGCTTTTGACCATGGCCGCAGTCGGCACATCGCAATAGTCAAATTTGATCTCCGCTTGTTCCATGATCACGTTCAGGGTATTCACATCCGCGCTTTGGCCCGCCGAGGTGGTGAGCACCGGCAGCTTGGCTTGCGGAACATGATCTTGTCCCCGGCCTAGTGAAACGAGACAGAGAAGTCCACACACGAGTATGGATAATCCCAAAGGTTGATGGAGTTGTTTCATTGTATTGCTCCGCCATTACAAGTTGAATTTTTCATGTAAAAACATTCACAAGACAGAAAAATAGAGGGCAGAAGAATAAACCCGCTTTGCGAAGATGCCATTTTTCTGCCCTTCATTTTTCTGTCATAGCTCTTGTTCAAGCGTTACGATTTCGATTTCGATTCCGGAACGGGCTGCAGGTTGTTGTACTTGATCAGCTCGCGCAGCCACCAATCAGGATATTCCAGGGGTTTGCGTTTTCTTTCCTGAATATCGTAGTACCACAGATGGTTGTATCGCACCAGCAACTCATCGCCCAATTCCCACCAGGCGTTGATAACCAGATTGGCCGTGTTGATGCAATAATCGGTGAGATACTGCCGCGCTTGCTCGGGAGATTTGTTGTAGAGCTGCAGTGCGTACGCATCAATTTCCGGTGTGCGTTCGAGCAACGGTTTCTCCCATTTTTCCTGCATTTTTCTGACGTCCTTGATCGCATGCGAATAAACCACCTGCGTGTGAAAATCCACATAGTCAAAGGCCCAACGCGCCGATTTGCGATCAAAGGTCCAGTGGTCGCCGATTTTGAAGGATTCCGGAATTTTCGTCACCCCTTGATAGAATGGCATAAAGCAGTCGGTATCCTGCGCGCCCCAGCCCAGCCAGATCAGGCCGCCAATCGGATTCGGCAGCCAATCCCGGCACTGGATGACGGTGACGTATTCCGCGCGATTAACGCCGATGCAACGCGAGGTATTGTATTTCTTGCCATCGACAGTAAAACCGTAGGGCAGCATGTTGGGATTTTCGAACGGCCCGCCCTGCAGTCCCCGCGCCGTGTAGAATTGCGTTCCGTCGAATTTGTCGCGCAACATCCAAATCACATCACTTGCTGAGAATTTTTTCTCCGGTTTGATGGAGAAGGGCAAATCCATGTTGGGTGTATCCGGGCTGAATTTTTTCGAGGGGGCAACCAGGTCAAAAAAACGCCACAAGCGGCCACGCGAGCCGTTCGAGCTGGTCGCGCTGAATTCACTGGGCGAGTAGGCGCGCTTCCAATTGAATGGCTTGCCGCTTTTCGGATCATAGAGCTTTTGCTCGACGGCAAAAGAGATGACATTCTCGGAGGCCACGAAAAAATCTTTGTTGTTCAGATCGATTTCGCCAATGCGCGATTCATTGGGACAAATGCTGACATGATCATCCGGCACGCGTTGCGCGCACCAAACCGCGCCAGATTTCCCACTCTCCGGCGTCCACAGCGGCCCTACCGGCATGATTTCAAAAACCCAAACTTCGTTGGGATCAGACAGGGAAAGCATCTCTCCTTCATCGGTGTGACCATAACCATATTTTACCGCCAAATCGCCCATGATTTGAATCGCCTCGCGCGCAGTCTTTGCCCTTTCCATGGCGATCATGGTGAGCATCGTAATGTCGAACTTTGGCGCCGAGGTATTGTTTTGCATTTGCTCGCGGCAGCCAATGGTGGATTCTCCCAGTGCGACTTGATTGTCATTGATGTAGCCAAAGGCGCCGTGCAGATAGCCGTAGGTGTGACTCACTTGTGGAATTTCCAAACCGTTGAAATTATCTTCGATGGCATCCCAGCGCAAGCCTTTGCTGGGATGATCGGTGGTAAACTGATCGAAATAGTAGATCTTGCGCATAGCGCCCGGCTCATGATCTGCCGGCGGCACGTGACGCCAGGTCCAATCGCAGAAACCGCAGTCGCAGGTGTGAGTTGAGATCACCGAGCCATCGGTAGAAGCCTTTTTACCGACCATAATGACGGTACATTGGTCATCGGGACAAACACTGTCGTGGGCATTGCATCCTTGCGCATAAGCGGCGGGCATGCGGAGCAGACCAACGACGCCAAGAAGAATGATCAGGCTCCAAAACGTTTTTCTTGAGTACATGATTTCCTCCTCGAATTTGAGAAGTCATTATAGCAATGAGTTAGTTGTTCAATAATTCCAATGCTCCGGGCTTGGGCAATGGCATCGGATCCCAGGGCAGACCGTATTCCATCGCCAGTCCTTTTATAAAAAGCAGATGAATGCACGGAACCTCTTGTGCCGCCATCTCAAAAAGAACGCCTCGTTCAGATTTTGTAGGAAGAGTAACGGTTCTGTTCAAACCAGGCTTTACTTCAAGCACCAGCGCACTCGTTCCAAGATCGGCGTAGTTGCCTCCAACATTGACGAAAGCCGCAATTCTACCTTTGGAAGAATTACCCTGATATATTTTCATTCGTGCTGCGACATTTTTTGGGAGATCAGGCTCATAAATGCAGGGAATGCCGCTTGCCTGAATTTGTTTGAGCAAGCGTTCCTTGATCTCCGGCTTGAAATCCTGACCGATGTCTTTTTCACCGCCGAGAGAAATGGCCGCTAGCTGTATTGTAAACACACCTTCGCGGAGCAGAAGTTGGTAAATGCTCAGCAAATTAAAATCAACATTGGTGCCGCCAAAAGAAGAAGCGCCCAGCGAAAGAATGACAACCGGATGCACCGCCATAGCCTGAGCTGCCGCGAGCGTTGCAATCATCAATGCCGGAAACGAAGCCGAGCATCCGACGGCGATCGTGTCGCCCGCTGTGACGCCTGCCTGATGCAGAAGATGAACGATGAGACCGGCCATATTCGGGTTCGTCGTCGTCCGTTTGGCTTCAAGATGGCCGAGCGTGGTGGTCAATTCGGAATTTTCCGGGCCGACCAGCCCGGTGTGATTCGGATCTATCGTCTCATCGATATCAAGACCGGATTTCTCATATTCGCTTCCCACGATGTGAATCGCTTTCTCCATGAGGCGCGCTGCGTTGATCATTTCGATCGCATAAGGCAAGGGCCGTTTTGGGGAGAATATTTGTACCGCGACAAAAACCGCCAGGCTCACCACACCGGCAATAGTAACGTTGCGATTCAACCGCCGATTTGATGAAACGTGATTTCTTTTTTTGAAAAGGATGTTCATGAAAATTCAAATTGTAGTCCGGTCCCCTTGTGGGGCACTTTCGGAATATGAAGCTTACCGGCTTCGACAGCAGCGCACAAGGGGCTGGTACTACAGGTTTATTTGTGTACAACGCTTAAAGCATCATGTACATCACTCTTCCTAACAAATAGGCCGCAACAGTAACCGTAAACAAAGAAGCCGTCGTCACAATCACACCTTGCCTCTCAAAACTATTGGCAATCAATCCGGGAATCACCCAGCCGATCACTCTGAACTCCGGAGAAAGCGGCAGGAAGGACGGGAAAACCTGCAGCCAGAGCAATGCCCAGACCCCTCCCACCAGAACCATAAACACAAACCTTCTTCTGCCGAAAATGATGAGATACTGTGATGCGAGTTTGAAGCAGAGCAGAGTTAACAGCGCTGCCAGTAAAGTTCCGGCGATGCGCGCCGGTTGATCGGCGAACAAAACCAGATAACCCGGCACAATGATGCCGCCGGGATACAATCCCGTTATGCCGATATAAAGCAGCGAAAGCAGCAGGCCGAAGAAAGTGATCTCATAACTCATACGCTTCACCGATTATGTTCCAGTGATCCACCAGGAGTTCTCCCGCGCCTTTTATATTTCCACAGCCGAAGATCACAGACTGGTCCTCAAGTTCTGCCAGAAACGTTTTCATGATCGTTTGCGGCAACTGGCTCTTCAGCAGGCTTACGATTTTCAATTTGCGCCGGAAAATTTGCGCATGCGCGCCGACCACATATATTCTATTGAAATCATCAAGAGAACTGCGACGCAGAAATTCCAACCACTGCTTGGTCCGGTCGCCGCGATCGGCACGCAGGTTCAAAAGGCCAATCACTTGGCCGCCAGCCGGCGGCAAAATCGCTTTGACTTTGGCGAGAAGCTGACACGTCGATTCCGGATCGTTCGCGGCAAAGCCGTTCACCAGGTAAAATGTTTTTTTCGCATCTGGCGAGCGGTATTTCCATATGGCGAATTTGCCGATATCATGCCGGGCCCGGCGTATGCCGTTCAATATGACGTTTGGGTCAATGTGAAGATGCTGTCCCAGCCCATACACCAAATCGAGGTTGCTGCGAAACTCCTTTCGGTGCAAATCCGGCGCCTGCCGCAGAAGTGAAATCGCAGCCTCCTCCGGAACAACGATAAGCTCCCCGGCAGCCTCTTTAACTGCAGTCTCAAAGAGTGGCCGATTTTCTTTTTCAGGAACAAACACTTTTGCTTTGGCCGGAATATCGAGTGAGAGAACTGCGGCGATCGCTTCTTTGGTTTTGCCCATCGCCTCCGTATGATCTTCTCGCACATTCGTGATGACGACGATATGCGGCATCAGCATCTGCTGTGATTCAACATAGTGGTTCTCCGGATGGAGGCTCATGATTTCAGCCACAAGACAATCGGCCTTGATTTTAACGGCCGCTTTGAGAAGCCGCTTCTGTTCGATAATTGAGGTGACGCCCCGTCTTGTCACCTCAACTTCATGCGCATCGGGCAAAACCAATCGTGCCTGGGAACCGGTGGTCTTGGCAATGACTTTCCTGCCGTCCTCCCGCAAAACTGAAGCAATCATTCTGACGACACTCGACTTGCCGCGTGTGCCGGTCACACTGATGCGCAGGGGAATGGCATTTCGATGCCGGTTCAAGGAAATGCGCTCATAAATCAAATAGAGCAAGAAGACCATCGTGGCGAAAATCAGAGGCAGCACTTTCATTTCTTTACTCAAAAATTCTGCTACACGTGTCTGGCCGGCAGCTTTGCCTTCAGCAAGGCGGCAATTTCAAACCCAATTCCAAGTCCTGCTCCAATCAAAAAACCTAAAAAAGTCTGTCCCTCGATCAGTTCCTTGACGTTTGGAGAATTCAAAACAACACACCCCAGCGAGACATAGAGCAAATTGATAACAGCAACGATTGCCGCAAGCGACAAAAATTTTCCAAATTGCAAAGCGTGAATTGGCGTATCATAGAAGCGATGATAAACATAGATTGCCGCCGCGATGCCGGTGAAGTACAATATTCTTGCGCCTAGAATCGCCGGCGATTTCACTTTGCCGTGAATGATCACCAACAACAGCAAGAGCGCAGCCGAGAAAAGAAAATTTCTGAGTGTGCTAAACTTGAGCACGGAGAAGAGAAGCGCGCCGCTGAGGCCAAAAATGACAAATTGAAATGGCGGAGTCGTCGCGATAAAAATCCGCTTCCCGGTAAACAAAAAGCCGACAGCGAGACAAAAGAGCAGTCCCAGCAATGCGTTAAGCATCGGCTCATCGAGTGAAGTAAAAATCTTTTTCTCCATAAAATAACTCCTTTGAGAACGTTTCACGCTTTGTGCGGCTTGCAGCCTGGCTCAAATCACTTTAATCACGATCACGGTCATATCATCGTCTTGCGCCGTCATGCCGGAGAAGCGTTTCACCTCGGTGATGATCTGATCCCGAATGGCTTGAGCGGAATGGGCCGCGGTGTTCATTGCCTGAATGAGTTTTCTCAGCCTGTTTTCGCCATAGAACTCTTTAGCGCGGTTGAATTCCTCAATGATGCCATCGGTGACGAGTATCAGCACATCTCCGGACTGCAATTGCATCGTTCTTTCTTGATAAACATTATCGCGCACCAGACCCAAAGGGTGGGTGGTGCCGGCAGCTTCCAAAGGAATGGCGGCATTTCCACTTTTAAGCAACGGCTCGATCAATCCGGCATTGGTGAACGTGAGTATTTTCGTTTTGATATCGAGCGCGATGAAACACAGCGCCGTGAACATATCGCGTTTGATTTTGGAATACATCGGCCGGTTCAAGCGCGTCATGACTTCTTTGACCGGAAGTCCTTCGTCGGTTTTGGCGTAGATCATGCCGCTGGCCATCACCGCGGTCATCGCGGCTTGCATAGCTTTGCCGGAAACATCGCCAATCACTATGCCGAATTTAGTTTGCGCCTCGTCCAGCCAGAGATAGTCAAAAAAATCTCCGCCCACTTCATTCGCCGGCAGGCAAATGCCAGAAATGTCGAAACCCTCGATGTGCGGATCATCCTGCGGCATGATCGACATCTGCGCTTCGTGCGCCGCGCGTAACTCGGCTTTCATGCGCACATGCTTGACGCGCTGCCGAAAGCCAAAATAGATTAACCCGAGCAGCAACAGGGCAGAAAATATCTGGAACCATTCCGTTCTCCAGACGGGCGGATGAATGGCAATGGCCAGGGAGGTTCCGATCTCATTCCACAAGCCGTCGTTGTTGGAACCTTTAACGCGAAACCGATAATTGCCGGGAGCAAGCGTGGTGAAGGTCGCAAACCGCCTTTTGGCATCGGTGTAAATCCAGTCTTGATCCAACCCTTCCATTTTGTAGGCATATTGGTTTTTCATCGGCGCGGTAAAATCCAGCGCAGCAAACTCGAATGAAAAGACATAATCTTTATAGGAAAGCTTCAACTGTTGCGCTGCCGTAATCGAGGTCTCCAGACGGACGTCTTTGTTGAATTTCGAAAACCCGGTTATTACCACCGGCGGAACGTGGGGATTGTCTTTGATGTTTTGCGGATAGAAGGCATTGAACCCGTGAATACCGCCGAAAAACATCTCGCCGTTTTTGCTTTTGAAGAATGCGCCGCCGTTGAATTCGTTGCTTTGCAGCCCGTCTTCCACGCTATAGTTCTTGAAGACTTCGGCGGCGGGGTTGAATCGCGACAGGCCATGGTTGCTGCTGATCCAAAGATTTCCGCTACCGTCTTCGAGCATGCCGTAAATTTCATTGCTGGGCAATCCTTCACGAATGGTGTAATACGCCATCACACCCTTTTCACGATCAAACTTGTTGAGGCCGCCGCCCCAAGTCCCCAGCCAGAATGTGCCGGTTTGATCCGCATGGAGACAAAGGATGTAATCATTGTTTAGGCTGTTGGGGAGGTTGGCATCGGCGCGGTAATGCGTAAACATTTCAGTCTGACGATCGAATTTGTTGAGTCCGCCGCCCTGGGTGGCAATCCACAACACCTGTCCGGCCTCACGAGGATCTTCATAAATGGCGCGAACAAAATCATTGCTAAGGCTGGTGGGATTATTCGGGTCGTGCTGGTAGCGAGTGAATTTCGGGGAAGACGCTTCGTTAGCATTCAAGCTCAGCTTATTCAGCCCACCACCGTTGGTGCCAACCCAGAGGGCCCCGGAAAGATCCTGATAAATCGACCGCAATTCGTTGTGACTGATGCTGGTGGGATCGTTAGGGGCATGCTGATATCGTGTGAACTTTCCCGATTTGAGATCGAAGCGATTGAGTCCCCCGCCGTGTGTGCCGATCCATAAAATATGCGGATCGCCGCGGGCCGGATAAATCAATCTGACAATGTTATTGCTCAAACTGTTCAAATTATTCGGATCGTGTTGAAAATGGGTATATTGATTTTTTTTATGGTCAAAGCGCGTGAGGCCGCCGCCGTGCGTTCCAATCCACAAAATTCCGTTCTCATCTTCATATAACGCCCAAACGATTTCCTGCGGCAGGCTGTTGGGATTGTTCGGATCAGGTTGATAAAGCGCAAAAGGTTTCTGCCGGTTGACGACCTTGTTGACGCCGCCGCCATAAGTTCCCAACCAGATAATGCCGGAGCGATCTTCGCAAATCACATAAATCTGATTGTAGCTGATGCTCGCTGGGTCGTGCGGGTTGTTCTGAAAACGCGTGAACGTCTTGCGTTCACGATCCAGCAAATTGAGTCCGCCGCCATTCGTGCCAATCCAAAGCGTGCCGTCTTTGTCTTCGAAAAGGGCTCTGATGTCATTGTGGCTTAGACTGTTGGAATGCCGCAAGTCATTTTGATAACGGACAAATGCGTGAGACGCTTGCGCGCCTGCAGCGGATATGAGCTGATTCAATCCATTTTGCGTGCCGATCCAGAGCGCGCCTGCGCGTGCTTCATAAATTGCAGTGACATTATCATTGCTGAGGCTGCGCCGATCACCAGGATCATGCCGATAATGTTGAAAGGTTGGTGAAGCATCGCTGGCGCCGAGCAGAAGCGCATTCAAACCGCCATTAGTACCGATCCAGAGTATACCGGTGCGATCTTGATAAATGGCGTTGACCACATTATCGCTCAAACTGTTGGGCGTATCCGCGTCGTGTTGAAAACGCGTGAACTCTTCCTTCGTCCGGTCGAATTTATTCAACCCATCGTCTGTTCCGATCCACAGGTTACCGGACTTATCCTCATAAATCACCCTGACATTATTGTGGCTCAGGCTCTGCGGATTACCGGGAATATTGCGGTAATTCGTGAAACGTTGTTTCGCCGGATCATACTTATTCAAACCACCAAAGAACGTTCCAATCCACAACGCGCCGGAACTATCTTCATACATCGCGCGAATTTCATTGTAGCTGAGGCTGTTCGCTTGATGCGGGTCGTGCCGCAGGATGGTAAAATTGTAGCCATCGAATTTGTTCAATCCATCTTCGGTGCCGAACCACAAGAATCCCTTTTGATCCTGCAAGATGCAATAGACAATACTCTGTGACAGGCCGTGTTCGATGGAAATTTGCTCGAAGGTAAGATAATGACGCGGGTTGTTGGCGGCGGCTGGCAAGCTGAGGCCAAGTGCGAACAGGAACGAAATGCGCCTCAGCTTATTGTGCAACGCTCGGCGCTTCAACGGCCGTAACGAGAGCAGATGCGGATGCCCTTTATTAAAGCCACAAGAGCAACGCCCCGGGCAAATGGCGCCGAGTACAGTTTTTAGAATCTCTATCACCTTGATCGTGTCAAATTGTGTTGCCGATCGCCGATGCAACCGTCTCCTTTTGCCGCCAAATACTTTCTTAACGGCTGTTCAAAAGGCGCGCGCCATAGTCACTTCAAAACTTGAACGCAAAACCCAAACTCACCTCCAGACTCCTGGCTTCGAAACTCGAAGCAGAATACGCAACTCAGGACCACGGTGGAAGCAAACCCACCATCTGAAATTTTTCCCAGGTCAGCCTGTTGTCCAAGTAGATGGCCAACGAACCGGTCTGCACAGTTGCACCAATCAGCAATTGGTCGCGGAATTTTTGTTCTTCGAAAATCGGAGCTCGAGCATAAAAAAGAGATGATTCTATCGCTTCATGCCGCCAATGGACCTGGTATGCTGCGTATAGTGGCACTCGAACCTCTGCAAATGAGAATTTGTATTCGACTCCAGCCGAGGCCTTCGATAAGGCCGGGTACTCTACTGTCCTGTGAAGCCGTCCATCATGGATTTCAAAATCATGGCCGCGCTGATAGCTGTAACCCATGCCGAACGTCCATTGCGACCACGGACGATAACCAAGACCAACCTCGAGTGCGCCATTGAATTGCTGAGTTACCTCTGCGCCATCGGGATTGACCAAATCATATGTCGTTTTGCTTTTCATGACGCGATGAGGAAATGCGAGAGCCGATCCCAATGAAAAGCGGCCCAACTCTGCCGTCACACCGCCGCGCCAGCCTTGCGCCTCGTAGTCGTCGGTGCCTTGCACAAAGCTTTCGGAATGATACCATTCGTTTTCGCCGGACCAAGCCGTCCAACTCACACCGGCCCGAATGTTTGAAAGAACTTGCATGCCCAGGCCGGCGGACAGCGAGCGCACATGCCCGCTTCTCGTGCCAAAACTAAGAAGTTCGTCGGCATCGACAACGTAGCGCTCATCAAATTCTCCCCATCGTCTGCCGTTGTAGGAAACAGCAGCCACCCAGTTTCTGCCAAGAATGCGAAATGGCAACGAGGCCGCAGAATAACCCCAATTGAGTTCTTGCCTCCAGCTCGCCTTTGTGTTGGTGGTGTTGAAGTTCGTCTGAATGTCAAAATCCTTCCACGAATTGTTCGCGCTCAGAAAAATCCGCGCCTGCTCGAGAGTTGCGAGATTCGCCGGATTGGCGAGCAAGTTGGGCACCTCATCTGCCAAACCAACGGAAACGCCTCCCATTGTTCGTCCTGCGAAATTCCAAGACTCAAGCGGAACCACAGAAGCCAGTGCGGCTGATCCAACCTGGCAGAACAAAGGCTGAGTCTCCCACAAGACTAATGCTACCCAAAGCAACAACGAAAATTTCCTCATGATTATTCACCTCCTACTGAAAAGAGACACGCCATGAAGCGTCTCCAATTCAGTAAGCAACATCTGAACAGCCGGGCACGGTGCCGTGCGCCGATTTCCCAACCGTCTCCGTTCCATTAACTCCTGTCATTGTCGCCGCCGATACTTCCCCATTAGTTTGCTTTCGGATAGAATGTGCCCTTCCATGGCTTTGAGCAAATCCGCTTTTTTAGCGCCGGCTTCGAGATCGAGCTTGGCGTCCAGGGCGAAGAGCTTGAAAAAATAGCGATGCTCGCCGCTGGGCGGGCAGGGCCCGCCATAGCCGATCCTGCGAAAATCATTGAGGCCTTGTTTGGCGCCATTCGGGAGCATCTTTTGCGGCGGCACACCTTCCGGCAGCTCTCTGGCGTCGGCGGGCAGGTTGAAAATCACCCAATGCACCCACACGCCCATGGGCGCATCCGGATCATCGCAGATCAATGCGAGGCTCTGCGTTCTATCGGGAACAGTGTTCCAAATCAAAGGCGGCGAAAGGTCTGGTCCATCACAAGTGTATTTTTTCGGAATTGAACCGCCGGCATCAAACACTAGGCTTTTGAGCTCCATCGTTTCATCTCCTTGTATCTGAGCTAACATTTGAAGCGAAAAGATGAAAATGGCCATTGCAATCATCCATTTTTTTGAGAGCATTAACCATCTCCTCCTTCAGCATGACTTTTGACGGCGGCAGTTTCACACTCTTAGCTGTCTGCAATTGAACCATGGACGTTGTGATCAAACAAAGATAAACGTTTTCGTCTCTCACAATTTTATGTCCCGCAGCGGGCGCTGTTGCATCAATCCTTACCGAAGATCTGAGCCATTATCCCATCAACAGGCCAGCGGCAACCAGCACTGGCGTGGTCAGATTGATCAAAACATTCATGGCCATAAACGGCGCAAGTTTCCTAGCGTCGTCACCATAACGATATGCGCCGAGGAAAGCGGGTATCGCCACGCCGATCGTTATCAAGCCAAGCAGACTGGCGGCGGGCAATAACTTCCAGGCTACGCCCAAGATGATCGAGAGATAAGCCAGCAAGAGAAAGGCGCCATAAATCAAACTGCTGATCTTGGCGCCGGCAAAAATGGGGAAATGTTTTCTTCCCACACTTCTGTCTGCCTCAATGTCCGGGAACTGATTCAAGAGCAATAGATCACTTACCAGAAAAAACGGCGACAATGAAGCGATCAACGCGGTCCAGGAATAGGCGCCGGTGAGAACGAAATCCGTTCCCATCACCATAAACGGCCCGAAACCCAATCCGGGGGCAATCAATGATAACCAGGGATTTCGCGTCAACCAACCGGTGTAGAGCAAGATGAGCAAAAGCCCAAACAAGCCCAGAGGCAACAGCAACCAACCGGCAACGAATAGAAAATAGATGCCAATGCAAGAGGTAATCATCAGCGCCGTTAATCCTGTTGCCAGCGCCAGTCGCGCAGCGGGCGCATGCGCCGGCAATGTCCCGCTGCCGCCGCTGAAGGCGGTGCGTTGTGTGCGAAAATCCAGGCCGCTTTTGAAATCAAAATACTCATTCAAGGCATTGACGCTGATATGGGCAGAAATTGCACCGGCAAGTATCAATGCGATGTGCCAGATATTGACCCTACCGGCAGTCCACACTGCTGTTCCGATTCCCAGAAATACGCAACAGGGAGCCAGCAGCAAGAAGGAAGGGCGCATCGGGCCGAATATTACTTTCAACTCAGACAATGTCAAATGCCTTCGCCCCGGCCACGGGCTTCCTTTTCTCCACACGAAAACGCGCCCGTTTTTCCGGACTCATTTTCTCGGAGGCATACTGAAAAATCAAATGCGGCGCAGAGTCCTTCCATTCCAGCAAGAACTTCTCCACGGGCTTCGGATATTTTTTCCACGCTTCTTTCAAGAACCAGCCCAGGCCTTGCTGCACGACACGCTCATCGTCCAGCATCAGCGGCCGGATAAATTCGAGAAGTGTGTCAATTCCCTCGCCGGTTTTGAGCAACCCCAACATGCTCACCGGCACGGCGCGACGCTTCCACTTGGAAGAGGAGGCGCGCCAGGAAGCCAGGGCTTGCAATGGCACAATTTCATTCACTAAACAATGCGAAAGCAATTCGCCGCACAGCAGATCCGTATGCGCCCAGTTGCGCACGCCCGAGCTGAGCCAATTTCCCAAGCGCACAAACGTTTTCCAATCAACTTCACGGCGAAAAGGGATGATAAACAAAATTGCCAGACTGCCTTCTTCATACATGCCGCTTTGCCACAGGCGATCACCCAAATCAAGAAAGCCTTGCAATCCCAAATCGGCGTGCGCTTGCGACCATTGCTGCGCCTTCACATGCAGCAGCTTCTCCGGAATGCCGTAAGCGTCATACCCTTCCTTGAAAAAACGGGCGCACTGTGCGGCGAGCAGCACTTGGGCGTGGTCTGTAAAAAACTGTTCAATCTCCAGCAAAAGCGTTGCTAATTTTTCCTCATGTTTCATGGCAGAGTCTCCTCGTTGCGAACATGCCGCCTTTGCGATTTCGTTTTGATAATGCTTCGGGTCAGGTTCCCCTTAAATCTTCGGAACGAATGGGCAAGCGGCGAATGCGCTTGCCAGTAGCAGCGAAAATGGCGTTGCACACCGCCGGCACCACCGGCGGCACGCCCGGTTCGCCGATACCGCCCTGGCTGGCGGTGCTGGGAAGTATATGCACCTCCACGTCCGGCATTTCATCGAACGTGAGTAACGGAAAGTCATCAAAATTCCCTTGCTCCACGCGGCCATGGGCAATGGTTATCGCGCTTTTCAAGGTCGCGCTTAAAGCCATAGCTACCGCGCCCTCAAATTGCGCTGCGATGATGTCAGGATTGACAATCGGACCGCAATCAACTGCGCACACGACTTTGTGCACGCGCACGTGATTGGTTTGATCAATGGAAACCTCGGCAATCTCCGCGACATAGCTGCCAAAGCAGGCGTGACACGCAATGCCGCGTCCGCGTCCCGTCGCCGGAGGTTTGTTCCACTCCGCTTTATCTGCAACGAGTTCCAGCACGCCACGCAAGCGAGAGTCTTCCGGCAACAGTTGCAGACGAAGCTGGAAAGGATCAGCCTTGGCTGCCGCCGCGATTTCATCGAGGAAACATTCATTGACGAAAGCATTTTGCGTGTTATACACCGAACGGTAATCAACCAGCAAATTCGGAATGCGGTAAGGCAATTGCGCTGCGCCGTCAACGGCGTCAGGACGCGGATTGTTCTCTCCGCCGCCAAACAATTGCGCCGAGATGGAAGGTGCAACGAGATGATGTTGCCACGCGGACAGCTGGGCATCTTTATCGAGAGCAGCAGACATGCGATGATAACTCGCCGGGCGATGGAAACCGTGCTGCATGTCATCTTCGCGTGTCCAAAAGATTTGCACCGGCGCGCCCATTACTTTGGAAAGCTGCGCCGCCTCTGCCACAAAATCCGACAACAAGCGCCGGCCAAAACCGCCGCCCAACAACGTGGTATGCACTTTGATTTTTTCCAGAGGCAATCCCGTGACTTGCGCAACTTCGCGCTGCGCGCCTTGCGGGGATTGCGTTGGCGCCCAGATTTCCGCGCTATCGGAACGAACCTCTGCGATACAGTTCATTGGTTCCATGGGCGCATGCGCCAAAAATGGAACTTCATAAACGGCCTCTATCTTTTGTGCTGCGGCTGCCAAAGCCGCTGCAACTTCTCCCTCCTGGCGCACGACTTTGCCGTCCTGCTTGCTTTTCTCTTCGAACATTTTGTGAATGCTTACGCTGCTAAGCTCGGCATGCGGGCCTTCGTCCCAGGAAACGGTTAACGCAGCGCGGCCTTGCAGTGCGGCCCAGGTTGAATTGGCCACGACAGCGACGCCGTTCGGAACCTCAAGAACGCGCTGCACGCCTTTGATTGCCAGCGCTTTCGTTGCGTCAAAACTCTTGAGTTTGCCGCCGAAAACCGGGCAGCGTTCAATGGTTGCGACGAGCATGCCGGGAATTTTTGTGTCAATGCCAAACCGGGCGCGTCCTGCAATCTTCTCGTGTGAATCCAAACGCGGAAGGCTTTTGCCAAGCAAGCGAAAGTCTTTGGAATCTTTGAGCGGCACATCGGTAGGCACCGGCAACTTGGCGGCTTGTTCGGCGAGTTGCCCGTACGTCCGGCGGCGCTTGCTGGGCACATGAATCACCGCGCCATTTTCTGCGCGGCAAGTTGCGCGATCGACATTCCACGCTTGCGACGCAGCCGTGATGAGCATCTCGCGCGCGGTGGCGCCGGCTTTGCGCAACATTTCCCACGAACGGCGCACGCTGGTGCTGCCGCCGGTGGTCATGTCGCCGTACTTGTCGGGATGCGCCAGCGCAAACTCCAGGCGAATTTTTTCCCAATCCGCCTCCAACTCTTCGGCGACGATCATCGGCAATGCGGTACGTGCACCCTGGCCCATTTCTGAGCGCGCGACGGTGATCGTGGTAAGGCCGTTGGTATCGATTCTTAACCAGGCATTTGGAGAAAAAGCCGGCTCGCCTGGCGACCTCAACTCCTCTCCTTTTGCGGGAAGATAAAATCCCAGCGCCAGGCCGCTGCCCGCCGCTGACACGACTTTGATAAAGTCACGCCGGGTGAGATTATTAGTTTCGTTCATCGCCCACCTCCTTCTTTTGCCGCGCGATGAATGGCGCGGCGAATACGCAAATACGTGCCGCAGCGGCAGAGCACGGTGGGCATCACGGTATCAAGATCGGCATCGCTGGGATGCGGATTCTGCGCCAGCAACGCTGCGGCTTGCATGATTTGCCCGGGCTGGCAATAACCGCATTGTGAAACCTCCTCGGCAATCCACGCCGCCAGCAGGCGATGCTGCGGTTCAGCGGCAAGGCCTTCGATGGTGGTGATCTTTTTTCCTTTTGCCTCTTCCAAGGTCGTCACACAGGAACGCACGGCCTCACCGTCGAGATGAACGGTACACGAACCGCAAATGCCGCGGCCACAGCCGAATTTGGTTCCGGTCAAACCCAGTGTGTCACGCAATACCCAAAGCAGCGGGGTATCTGCGCTCGCTTCCAGCGTATGCTTTTTTCCATTTATGATTAACGTACTTAACGACATGTGTGCCTCCTTCTCAAATTGAACGCCGTCAACTTGCAAAAATTCTGGCGCAGCCCGCCACAACAAATACTCACGATTAGATCATGACAAGCTCATCAGCGGTAAAAAGGTTTTGCGCAAAGAGTCACGCCGCAACATTTTCCCAAAAAAATTTCAGCATCTTTGCGTGACCACGCCTTGATGCGCCAAGCGTGGCCACCTCATAACCATATCAAGGTGATTTATCTAATTGGCGCTCCTGCAAAAGCTCACCCCCGCACTGAAGACTTAAGAGTTCCGCCGACCCACATCTCAACCAGGCCAATCCGAGTTAAATCGTTTCCGATGGCCGCGAATTACACCTTCAAAAGCACGACGCAAAGCAACACAATAATTCCCAAAATCATGTTGGTGAGGGCAATTATCTGCAACTGTTTTTGGGTTTTGAAAAATTCCACGGCCGGTTTTTGCTGCGGTTTCGGCGCCAAAGCCGTCATGCGTGGCACGATAACAAACGTAATGAACAGGCCGCCGCAAATCATCGCCAACACGAGAATGTGCTTGATCGTCAGCGTAATCCCGTAAGACGTCGACATATCGAAAAGCATGCCCGTGGGAGTTTTCTGCAAACCCGTCAGCAGCAACACAACAACGCTGGACCAGGATACAATCGCAAAGCGCTTCGCGGCCGCTTGCATCAGCGTCCCTCGGGATTCCGGGCCGAGCGCAGGCAGCGATGGCATTAACACCACATTGATATAAATCATGCCGCCGATCCAGCTAACTGTTGCCAGCACATGCAAAAAATCAATCACAGTTTGAATGATCATGCCTATCCACCTCCTCGAACTTGTTTATTGTGAAGACTGTTGCGGCGTATCTCTGCTGGAAAAGAATGGCTTTTGTGTAATTTCGCAAATATCGGGCCGCTTAACCGAGGAAAAAACTGTCACAATATCAATAACTTAGAAATCACAAAAAGACGCGAATTGGGGCATCTTCGCAAGTTTGAGAATCATTCTCTTTTTCGCCAAAACCGTGATGTCGTGAAAGTGAATGCTGTTCATTTCATATCGCTTTATCTGTTTGATAAAGCAGCAAATAGTCGTTGTACAATTTTTCGTGGGATGAACAAGATTCATTAAATGCTTGGGCATGGTTATTGAATTAATCTCTGTAACGGATCACTTTTGTCTGCTCAAGAACGTTGCAGGAATAAATTCGCCTATGCATAAACGACTGGCTCCTAAACTGATTTTTTCATTGACGATCATCGTCGTGCTCGTCGAGGGGATTTCCGCGTACTTAAACACCAAACGTCAGGAAAAAGAACTTCTCGATGCGATGATCCTCGGCGCGGATCAGCTTTCGCGCAGCATCACGAGCGCCACCTGGCACGCGATGCTCGCCGACCATCGCAGCGCCGCATACGAGGTTATGCAAACCATCGCGCTCAAACAGGGGATCGACAAAATCCGCATCTTCAACAAAGAAGGTTACGTGATGTTCTCCACCGATCCCGAGGATCCCAAACAAGTGGATAAAGACGCGGAGGCCTGCGCCATGTGCCATTCCTCACTGCAGCCGCTGGTAAAGGTTGACGTGCCGTCGCGGGCGCGCATTTTTCGCGCACACGATGGCCAGCGCAAATTGGCCATGGTGACGCCGATCTACAACGAAGCCGCATGCAGCCAGGCCGCCTGCCATGCGCATCCCCCGGGCGTAAAGGTGTTAGGCGTACTGGATGTCGCCCTGAATCTCGACCGCGTGGATGAAGATGTTGCCGCGTTGCAGCGGCGTTCGTTGCTGGTCACCGGCATTCACGTGGTGTTGATCGGCATTTTCATCGTGTTTTTTTCGCGGCGGTTTGTGGATCGCCCCATCCGCGAATTGATCGATGGCACTCGCGCCGTGAGCGCGATGCAATTGGACAAGCCGATCGAGATCAATTCCAGCGAAGAGTTGGGCGAGTTGGCCAATTCGTTCAACCTCATGCGGGAGCGCTTGCAGCAGGCGCGCGCGGAAACCCACCGCTTTACGCAGGAATTGGAAGCCAAATCGGAAGAACGCGCCAAGCAACTGCAAATCGCCCATCAAAAACTTTTGCAAAGCGACCGCCTGGCTTCATTGGGCCAACTTTCCGCCAGCGTCGCGCACGAGATCAACAATCCGCTTTCCGGCGTGTTGAATCTTTCAAAATTGATGCAGCGCATTCTCACCGACGATGGTGTTCCTGCAAGCCGTGTGCAGGAATTTCGCCGCTATTTGTCGCAAGTGATCAACGAAACCGCGCGCGTGGGGCGCATCGTGTCGGATTTGCTCGCGTTCTCGCGCCGTTCCAAGCCGCAGAGCAAACGCACGGATTTGAACGAGATCGTGCGCAACACCATTTCCTTGCTCTCGCACAAGTTGAAACTCAGCAACGTGGAGGTGGAGGAAAACCTTGCGCCGGATTTGCCTGCAGTGCGCTGCGACAGCTCGCAAATGCAGCAGGTCGTCATTAATTTGGTGATGAACGGCGCGGAGGCGACACAGCCGCGCAGCCAGGGCAAAGTCATTGTGCGCACCAGCGCGCGGCCGGAAGAAAAAATTGCGGTGCTTGAGGTTGAAGATAACGGCGAAGGCATACCGCCCGAGTTTTTGTCTAAAATTTTCGATCCCTTTTTTACCACCAAAGGAGAAGGCAAGGGCGTCGGCCTCGGCCTTTCGGTGGTTTACGGCATTGTCGAGGCGCACGGCGGCGAACTCGAGGTGAACAGCAGTTTGGGCAAAGGCACTGTGTTTACGGTCACGCTGCCGCTGGCCGTGGAAGAGAGTACGGCCGCCAAAGTCGCACCCAGTTTAACCGGGCAACCCGTGTGAATTTCATTCATGTGACGCACACCCGCGACGTGGACGATGATGTTCTGACCGCGCTTGAAATGTGGTTGTGGCATACATTCGGTTTTGAGATTCGCCGAATGGCGCCGTTCGCCGAACCGGTGTATGCGTTGGACGCCAAACGGCAGCAATACAGTTCGAGCATGATCTTGCAGGAATTGTTGGAAGCATGCCCGGCGAATGCCGTCAAGCTGCTTGCCGTTACCGAAAAAGATTTGTTTATCCCCATGCTCAGTTTTGTGTACGGCCTTGCGCAACTGAACGGAAAAGTTGCGGTCATTTCGCTCGCACGGCTGCGGCAGGAATTTTACGGCTTCACGGAGAATCGCCCGCTGCTGCTGGCGCGCACCATGAAAGAAGCCGTGCACGAGCTGGGGCATACCTTCGGACTGGTGCATTGCCTCGATAAATCGTGCGCCATGTCCCTGTCCACCAACATCCGGCAGGTTGATGGCAAAAGCGACAAGTTTTGCAGCGACTGCAATTTTCTATTGCAAGAAAATATCAAGCTGATGCGCCGGCAAACGGCGCCTCACCTGTTTGAGGAGAATCAGAAATGAAGATGCTGTGGGACATCATGGTGGTTGATGACGAGGAAATCATGCGCGAATCATTGGCTGCGTGGCTGCGCGAAGACGGCTATCACGTCGATACCAGTTCCTCCGGACAGGAGGCCATCAGCAAAGCGCGCGCAAAAGACTACGCCATTTATTTCATCGATTTGAAAATGCCCGGCGGGCTGGACGGCATTGAAACCATGATGGAAATTCGCAAGCTGCATCCCGAGGCTTCGATCATCATCATCACGGCATATGCCACGGTGGATACCGCCATCACCGCGATGAAAGAAGGCGCGCAGGAATACATCGTGAAGCCGTGCAACCCCGAGGAAATCTCGCTGCTCGTGGGCCGCATTATGAAGGTGAAAAACTTGCAGCGCGAGAATTTGATTCTGCGCAAAAAATTGGCGCGGCAATATAATTTCGACGACATCATCAGCAAAAATGGCAAGATGCTGGAAATTTTTCAGCTTATCCGTGAGGTGGCGAGCATGCGCAGCACGGTGCTCATTCAAGGCGAAAGCGGCACCGGCAAGGAATTGATCGCGCGCGCCATTCACAATTCCGGCGAGCGCGCCGGCAAGCCGTTCATTTGTGTGTCCTGCGCAGCGCTGGCGGAAACGCTGTTGGAATCCGAATTATTCGGCCACGAGAAAGGCGCGTTCACGGGCGCCGTGGCGCAAAAGAAGGGCAAATTCGAGATGGCAGAAGGCGGGACGATTTTTCTCGATGAAATCGGCGATATCTCGCTCAAATTGCAAATGGATTTGTTGCGGGTTTTGCAGGAGCGCAAGTTCTATCGCGTCGGCGGCTCGGAGGAAATTCAAGTGGAGGTGCGCGTGATTGCCGCGACCAACGTGGATTTGCGCGAGGCCGTGCAGCAGGATAAATTCCGCGACGATCTTTATTATCGACTCAACGTCATCAACATTCGCATTCCCCCGCTGCGCGAACGGCGCGAGGATATTCCCATGCTCGCGCGGTATTTCATCACGGCGCTCAAGCTTTTGCTCGCGCACAATTGGCCCGGCAACGTGCGTGAATTGGAAAATGCCGTGGAGCGCGCCATCGTCACCTGCAAAAGCAAAATTCTGGCGGAAGATGATTTCGCTTTTCTGCGCCACGATTTGGAAAGCGGCAACGGTTGGACCGTGCCTTCCAACTTAACTCTGCAAGAAGTAGAGAAAAAAGTCATTGCCGTCACGCTGCAACGGGCGCGCGGCAACATGAAAGAGACCGCCGGCATTCTCGGCATCGATCGCTCGACACTTTACGAAAAAATCAAAAAATACAATATTCCCCGCCCGCAAGAGGGCGGGCATGAATGAGTGCATAATAACAAAAAAAGTAAAAGCTGTTTTGTAGAAGGATTTCACTCACATGCATCTTCGTGAGCAAAGACCTCTCATTGATGGCATTCCCACACAATCCTCAACAAAATCCATTCGTTAAAAACCTGGCAACCTTCCTGACTTTTCCTACGTCGTAGCTGCAGAAATTTTTCTCACGCCCTGGTAACCTTTTTCAAATTCGGTTGTCTTACGAAAAGAAAGCGACAAGCCCCCGCGGAAAACGACAGCATTTCCGGCGCTGTTGTTGTTCCGTGCATTTGTCATCGTCCAAGGAGCAGACAAGATGAGAGTAAAGCTACTGACCTTAACCTTTTTCTTGGTCGCCGCGACTCAAGTAGCCGGCCAGCAGCCCGCCCCGAAGAAAACATACGTCACCAAGCATATCAATCCTCACGCACCGGTTATCGACGGCCGCCTCGACGACGAGGTTTGGACAAAAGTCGAATGGACCGGCGACTTTACGCAGCGCGAGCCTAACGATGGCGCAGCGCCGACCTATCAAACGCAATTCAAAATTTTGTTCGATGAAAAAAATCTCTACGTTGGCGTGCGCGCGTTTGACGCGGAACCGGATAAGATCGTGCGCCGCGTCACGCGCCGCGATGTGTTTGACGGCGACTGGGTCGAAATCAACATCGACAGCTATTTCGATCACCGCACCGCGTTCTCCTTCACTATTAACGCAGCCAATGTTAAGGGCGATGAAGCGGTTTCCAACGATGGCGACTACTGGGACACCAATTGGAATCCCGTTTGGTTTAGTGAAGTTTCGGTCGACGCCGAAGGCTGGTGCGCGGAAATGCGCATTCCTTTGAGCCAGTTGCGCTTCGGCGACAAAGACGAGCATGTGTGGGGCATTCAACTGCAACGCCGCCTTTTTCGCAAACAAGAGCGTTCGGTATGGCAATACATTCCGCAAAACACTCCCGGATGGGTGAGTTTCTTCGGCGAATTGAAGGGGCTCACCGGCATCAAAGCCTCCAGCCGTATCGAATTGCTGCCTTATGGCGTGAGCAGCGTGCGGCGCTTTCAAGAAGTGGCGGGCAATCCCTTTGCCACCGGCGATCTCAAAAAAGCCTCGGGCGGTTTGGATGCGAAAGTCGGTGTGACCAGCGACTTGACCATGGACGTCACCATCAACCCGGACTTCGGCCAGGTGGAAGCAGATCCCTCCGAGATCAATCTCACTGCGTTCGAAACATTTTTTCAGGAGAAACGGCCGTTCTTTATCGAAGGCCAGAATATTTTGGAATACCGCCTCACCGGCGGCGATGGATCGTTTTCGAATGACCGGTTGTTTTATTCGCGGCGCATCGGCCGCTTGCCGCATGCGTATCCCACGCTCGGCTCCGGCGAATTCGCCAATGTGCCGGAGAACACCTCCATCGCCGCAGCCGCCAAAATCACCGGCAAAACCAAAAGCGGCTTGTCCCTCGGCATTCTCGATGCCGTGACGGACAAGGAACAGGCGGAGATTGATTTCAACGGACAACGCCGCAAGGAAATCGTTGAGCCGCGCACAAACTTTTTTGTCAGCCGTGTACAAAAAGATTTCAACAAAGGTACCAGCGCCATCGGCGGCATGTTCACAGCCACGCATCGCGATCTCACAAACTCGCAACTCAACTATTTGAATCGCGCCGCATATTCCGGCGGCATCGACCTCCGCCATCAATGGCATAATCGTACTTACTACTTCGATGCATTGGGCGTGTTCAGCCACATTCGCGGCGAGGCAGCGGCCATTTCCGCCGCGCAAACCTCATCGCAGCGCTATTTTCAACGGCCGGACGCTGATTATGTCGAGTTCGATCCCAACCGTACCTCACTCACCGGGCACGGCGGCAATCTCAGCCTCGGTCGCGGCGGCAACAGCCCCGTACGTATTAATCTGGGTGTCACGTGG
>QEVD01000609.1 GCA_003576975.1 Candidatus Zhuqueibacterota bacterium | reverse complement strand
TTTGTCCCGTCAAAAAGATCAAACCAATCCCCAGGCACACGAGAAGTTTTTTCATGTCGCGTTTTCCGTTTTTGCAAGGTTTCGTACCGACTCTCGTTGGATGAATCGCACGGGAATGATCGTGGTCGTGCACACCGTCGATTTTTCATGAATCATTTGCCGCAGGTTGCGCACGGCAACTGATCCCAACTCTTCCTTGTAAACCCTCACCGTTGTCAGCGGCGGCGCCGCCATTTTGGCAAGATCGATGTCGTCAAATCCCACGACGCTGATGTCCTCGGGAATTTGCAGATCGAATTCATTGATGGCTTTGTAGCCGTAAATGGCATTGATGTCATTGGCCGCAAAAATCGCCGTGGGGCGGTTGTCCGACATCAACAGCGAGCGGGTGAGATCATAGCCCGCTTCAACGCCGCCGGCGCGAATGAGATTTTCTTCCACAGGAATGCCGTGATATTTGAGCGCCTTGAGGTAGCCGTCGAAACGTTGTTTGAAACTGAATCTGGAAAGCTCGCCGGAAATGAAGCCAATCTTTTTGTGGCCGTTGCGAATGAGATGCTGCGTCGCCAAGAACGCCCCGTTTTCGTTGTCGATCAACACCTGCGAGCAATTGGAAATGTCGGTTTTGGGATCGACCAATATCACCGGCACATTGGCAAGCTGCAATTGCCGCACGAATTCTTCGTGTTTGATTCCCACCAGCACCACGGCATCCACTTGTTTCTTGCGCACCATTTTGGGCAGCACGGGCAGTTTCTGCTCGGGAATCAGGTGCAGCATGAGATTATAATCATTGAATGCCAGTTCCGCTTCAATGCCTTCCAGCACGCGGGAATAGAAGGGATTGCTGGAGAGCGGATTGTCGTCGCGGCGGAAGCGGATTGTCGTCGCGGCGGAAAATAACGCCGATGTTTTCCGTCAGCTTTTGCTTGAGCGCCTTGCCCGAAGCGTTGGGAAGAAAGTTGTGCTGCTCGGCAATCCGGAGAATGTGTTCTTTCGTCTCCAGGCCAATATCCGGCCGGTCATTCAACGCTTTTGAAACGGTTGACTGCGAGACGTTGGCCAATTTCGCAATGTCTTTAATGGTTATGGCATCACTCATAATCGCTCTTTCTCCACGAAGTCGTGCACAGGCTGTGTTCGGTCCATTCCGATAATTGTTTTGGCAGCGTTTCCTTGCCAATAAATTCTATAAGCCCCCTCGAAATCAAGAAACCGTCCGGGCGGACACTCCTGAGGTTTATATAAACTCAATATACAGCAGATGAATTTATTAACAACCGCCCGGACGGTGGCGCCTTCGGGCGGAGGCTAGGTCAAATGAGAGGTAGTGAAATTGTGTGAACAGCGAAACCGTTTTCGTAAATTGGTACGTTACATTCTGATAAGCTGCGTGAGCTGAAATCTGCCACAAGCCTGTATTTAAGCGGATAATCCTATCCTGGCCTGACGTAATGCAGGTGAAGCTAAAAAGAAAAAATTAAAAAACAAAAATAATTGTTGCTTTGATAGCATTCTTCGATTATTTTTGCGAAAACGTTTTCGAAAACAGGCGGGGATAGTTCCACACAAAATTAGACTAGCTTACACGTTTTCAACTTTTTTCGAGATTCAAGGCAGGAGTTTTAAATAAGAATGATGTAAATATTCAATTTATATTGTTCGCGACCGTTTCGACGTTGGACAACTTGGCATTTTCTGAAACCGCTCAGGTGGTTACTCATGAAGAGATACATTAGCTAATAATTGTAAACGCTTCAAAAGTAACTCGTTTAGCGGTTTTTTATTTGCACAGATGTGCGCGAAGTCTGAAAATCTATTCATCCAACTTCCGAGTGTTACCGAGTTTCGCAACCTGAGGGCGGGATGCAATGAATTCGCCTCGACCGATATCATTGTAAGCGTTCTCATGAACTAGACGAGAACGTATAGCTTTTAGGTTTGGATGTGCTCGCAGTGGGTTATTCCATCAACGGAGACAGAGCCATGTGTCGCAAGCGATTGAACGTTCTTTTCCTCTTCGGGACGTTGGTATTTGGGTTTTCTTCTTTGTTTGCCGCGCCCGAAGGAAGGATCGAAGGGCATGTTTACGATAGCCAATCCGGCGAACCTTTGCCGGGTGCCAGCGTGTTTCTGCAAGGCACAACCTATGGCGCGGCCACTGATATCAAAGGGAAGTTTGTTATTCCCCAAGTGCCCGTGGGCAACTACAAACTTATGGTTAAGTACATCGGCTATCTCGAAAAGTCCATAGATGTTTCCGTGCAAGAGGGGAAGACGCTGAATCAAGTCATTCGCATGGAATTTCAAATGATCGAGGGCGAGGTGGTCACTGTCACCGCCCAGGCCGAAGGCCAGTTGGGGGCCATCAATCAGCAGTTTACTTCGAACACGATCGCCAACATTGTTTCGCAAGCCCGCATTAAAGAAATGCCGGATGTGAATGCCGCGGAGTCCATCGGGCGCTTGCCGGGCGTTGCCATTCAGCGCTCCGGCGGCGAGGCGACGAAGGTGAGTATTCGCGGCCTTTCGCCGAAATACAACACGGTCACGGTGAACGGCGTGCGGGTGCCCTCCACCGGCGCGGATGATCGCAGCGTCGATCTCTCGCTAATCTCCTCCAACATGCTGGACGGCATCGAGGTGAAGAAAGCGATTACGCCGGACATGGATGCCGACGCCATCGGCGGTACGGTGGATTTGAGACTGAAGGAGGCGCCCGACCGGTGGGCGTTCAATGCCACCGGCCAAGCCGGGTACAATCGTCTGCAGGATTATTATGGCAATTACAATTTCACCGGCGGCGTGAGCAACCGGTTCATGAACAGCAAGCTGGGCGTCATTGCCAATTTCAATGTGGATGAGTATGATCGCAGCGCCGACAAGTTTTCCGGCAATTATCGTCAGTCCTCAAAAATTGGAACTCAGGAGACGGTGATTATTGTTTCAGAGGTTCTCTTGCGCGAAGAAACCGTAACGCGCGGGCGCGTGGGCGGCAGCGCAGTGCTTGATTATCGTATACCTGACGGGAAGATCACTCTTAATGGCTTTTATAACCGGCTCAAATCCGATGGCCTGTATCGCATTAACAACATGAACGTCAATGTTGGCCGGCACTATTATGATCTCGAGCGCCGCGATGGCACAACGTCCATCTTTACCGGCGCTTTTGGCGTCAATCAAAATTTTGACTGGTTTCGTTATGATCTGGGTGTGGCGCGAACCACGCGGGAAGGAGATATTTACAAGCCGGGTGTTGATTTTGTGGATGAAAACACGCATCCGAGCCAGGTGCAGAGTCTTATTAAAATCGATTCGCTCACGGCCTTGCACAATATTTGGGTGCAGGAAACCGAACGCGAGGAAAACGTGACGACGGCGCAATTGAATCTGCAAGCGCCGTTCCGTCTGGGGAGCTGGATCAGCGGTTATCTCAAAACCGGCGGTAAGTTGCGTTGGTTGAGCCGCAGCAACGATGAGTTTCAGAGAGGCCGCGCCGGTTTGCAATATGGCAGCGGCGCCGGCAATTTGAACGATCCCTTTGAA
>QEVD01000608.1:1649-4145 GCA_003576975.1 Candidatus Zhuqueibacterota bacterium | reverse complement strand
GCCGAGGCCATCCAGAGCATGCCGAGGGTGGTGGCGGTGAGCAGGATGAAGTATTCCCCGACGCTTCTGCCCGCCAATTCCAGTGAGGAAAAGGACAACAGCACGGTCATGATCATGCTGCCCAGAAAAATCAGCTTGAAAAATGTGGCAAAACGATCGACGGCCATCATGTTGTTAAAGATGCCGCGCCCGGGTTCATCGCTTTGGCCCAGCACGGCGATCAAGCAAATAATGCCGCCCACCAGAGTCAGGATGCCGAGCCACGGCGTTTGCTCGCGTTTGATAAAAACATCGGCGATCATCAACACGAGCATCAAGCCGATCAGAATGAATTCCGGCAGAAAATGATTCAAGCTGGCAATGTTGTCTTGCAGCCGTGCAGCAATATCCATGAGATCATCCTTCCAGTCAAAACGATCAAATCGCCTCTTCACCCAGAATTTCTTTCAACACCGGCAAAACCGCGGGCAACTCGCCGCGCAGCCATTCCGGCTTCAACCAAAAGCCCGGCAAAACATTCGAATGCAGGCGGCCCTCTCCGTCTGGCGCGAGGGCGATGAACCGCCCTTGCTGCGCGCCAAAGAAATCCACCGTGTTTGACAGCGGATCGATGAGCCAGTATTCTTGCACGCCGTGATCGGCATAAAGCGTGAATTTACGGCCGCGGTCATGCTTGTGGCTCGACTTCGAAACGATCTCGACGCATAAATCCGGCGCGCCCTCGACGAATTTTTCGCCAACGATATGCGCCCGCGCTTTGCTGATGAAAAACAAATCCGGCTCGGTCGCCTGGTATTGCGTGAAGCGCACCGAAGTCGTGGGGAAAAAAATCTCGCCGAGATCATGTTTTGCTACATAAAAACCGATGACTTGAGCAAGCCAACTGTTGATGCGTCCGTGTTTGGCAACTGCCGGCGAGTCGCGGATGATTTTCCCGTCGAGCAAATCTGTTCGCGTCTTTTCGTCGGCGATTTCAAAATACTCGTCGAACGTAATCAACTTGCCGGCGCGCGCCTCTTGGCGCGGTTTTGTTTTTCGGGAACTTTTTACGGCATACCTCAAAACACAACCCCCGATCATTATACTTTATCGCAGAGCGTTTTCAGGCGATTAGCGCAAGCCCATCATCATGGGCGCGGCTTCACGCACGGCAGCCGCCAGGCTGTTCAACGAGACTTCCAACAAATCCAGCATCGGGGCCGGATAGATGCCGAGAAAAATCACAATCACTGCCAACGGCACCAGCGTGAACAATTCACGGCCATTAATTTCAGGCAGACTGGCGTATTTCGGATTGGGTTTGCCCAGGAACATGCGTTGCAGCGTCCACAACATGTAGCCCGCGACCAGCACGATGCCGAGCGTCGAGATGATGGTATAGATTTTCAAGTTGAATGTCGTCGAGCTGAAGGCGCCCAGAAAACTGAAGGCCTCGCTGATGAAACTGGACAATCCCGGCAAGCCGAGGTTTGCAAAAAACGCGACCGTCACGATGCCGGTATAGATCGGCATGCTGTTCGCCAGGCCGCCGAAACCGTCGACGTCGCGGTGGTGGGCGCGATCGTAAATGACGCCGACCAGCAAGAAGAGCATGGCGGTGACCGTGCCGTGATTGAACATTTGCAACACCGCGCCGTTGATACCGAGCGGCGTGAGGCCGATCATGCCGAGCATGACGACGCCCATATGCCCGATGGAAGAATAGGCCACGAGCTTTTTGAGATCTTTTTGCGCCATCGCGCAAAACGCGGCGTACACAATGCTGATTACGGCAATCGTGGCGAAGCCGTAAGCGAACGGCGGAAACTTCACGGCATCGGGCAGCATCGGAAAGCTGATGCGCAGCATGCCGTAGGTTCCCATCTTCAACAATACCCCCGCCAGAATGACGCTGATGGCGGTAGGCGCTTCCACATGCGCGTCAGGCAACCAGGTGTGAAACGGAACCGCCGGTACTTTGATGGCGAAGCCGATGAACAGCGCAGCGTACACCAGCAGGCGAACATCGAAATTTCTGAGCAAGCCGATGTGATTGGTTTGATCCATCATCGCCAGCATGTCGAACGTGTGGCCGCCGGTCACGGGATCGGTGACGTTAAAATAAAACACCAGCATGGCGATCAACATCAGCACGGAGCCGGCGAGGGTGTAGAGAAAGAATTTGATGGCCGCATATTCGCGCCGCGGGCCGCCCCAAATGCCAATGAGAAAGTACATCGGCAGCAGCATCACTTCCCAAAAAATATAGAACAGGAAAAAGTCGAGTGAGCAGAACACGCCCATCATGCCGGCGTCGAGCAGCAGAAACATGGTGAAGTAGCCCTTCACCGCTTTGTCGATATTCCACGAGGCGAAGATGCAAATGAAAGACAGCAGCGCGGTGAGCAACACCATGCTGACCGATAGCCCGTCGATGCCGACTTTGTACCAAATGTTGTAGGATTTAATCCATTCGGCGGTTTCGCTGAATTGCATGCTCGAGGTGTTGCGGTCAAA
>QEVD01000608.1:0-1611 GCA_003576975.1 Candidatus Zhuqueibacterota bacterium | reverse complement strand
CCGCGCCGATGACCGGCAAAAAGATCAACCAACTGAGAATGTTTGGAACCATGTCTTCCTCTGAACCTGTCAAATGGATTGACGAATGCCCTTACCTGCCCGGCTTTTTATTGAAGCTCGCAGGAGATTTTCAAAGCGAGCGGGAGAATCCGTCGAGACGAATGCAAGAGTTGATTCTTATGCAAAGGCCAATTGTAACACATATAACAGCACCACCGCGCCGAGCGCCATCAAAATATACGTTTGCACTCTGCCGGTTTGCACTTCACGCAATGTGCCGCCGAACCAGCCGATGATGCGCGCCACGCCGTTGACGGCGCCATCGATAATTCTCAGGTCATTCCAGCCGCTCAAGCGCGAGCCCAGCACGGTAAGTTTGGCGGCGCCGTTGACCAGGCCGTCGATGATGTTGGCATCAAACCAGGCTGAAATCCGGCTAAATGCCAATGTGCCGGCGATTGCGGTGGCGGCATAGAGTTCATCAAAATACCATTTGTTCCACAAAAAATTGTGAACGGATTTGAAGCGCGCCGCCCACGCATCTGCGGAGAATTTTTTCCAGAAATAGAAAGCGGTGGCCAGCAAGATGCCGAGGCCGGCGATGGCGATCGACAGATACATCGCAACGACGTGCGCCGTGTGCGCTGCAGCTTCATGTTCGGCGCCGCTGCCTTCCAGCAGCGCGCGCGCCGCTGCAAACATTTCCGGTTTGCGAATCAAATCGCTGAACCAACTGCCATAGCCGCCGACAATCGACAAAATGGCGAGCACGATCAGCGGAATCGTCATCACGCTGGGAGATTCGTGCGCGTGTTGATGAACCTCCTCGCGCGCCGGCTTGCCGGTGAAGGTGAGATAAAGCATGCGGAACATATAGAATGCCGTCATGCCGGCGCAGAACACCAGCGTCACGAAAATAATCATGTGCACGGGATTGTGCGTGATCAGCGCCTTTTCCAGCGCGGCGGCAAGAATGGCGTCTTTACTGAAGAATCCGGAGAGGAACGGCACACCCGCAATGGCGCAGGTCGCAATCGCCATCGTGGCAAAGGTAAGCGGCAACTTGGCGCGCAAGCCGCCCATGTTGCGCATGTCTTGCGGATCGGTGTCATGATCGTGCAATTTGTGCAGCGCGTGGTGCATGGCATGAATCACCGAGCCGGAGCCCAGGAAGAGCAGGGCTTTGAAGAAGGCGTGCGTCATCAAATGAAAAAGTCCGGCGGTATAGCCGCCCACGCCCAGCGCCGCCACCATGTAGCCGAGCTGGCTCACGGTCGAATAAGCCAGCACCTTTTTGATATCCATTTGCGCAATCGCAATCGTCGCCGCAATGAATGCCGTGATCGTGCCGATGATGGCGATGAACAACAGCGCGCTTTCGGTGTAAAGCGGAAACGTGCGGCCGACCATGTACACGCCCGCAGCCACCATCGTGGCGGCATGAATCAAGGCGGAGACGGGCGTCGGGCCTTCCATGGCATCGGGCAGCCAGACGTGCAGCGGAAATTGCGCCGATTTGCCAATGGCCCCGAGAAAAACCAAAACGCCTGCGGCGGTGAGCCAGGGATCGAGCAATCCGCCGCCGGCAATGCCGGAGAAGACTTCCTGATA
>QEVD01000051.1 GCA_003576975.1 Candidatus Zhuqueibacterota bacterium | reverse complement strand
CGGGCGTTCGGGATCGCAGGGATTTTGCACAGCCAACTTGAGATAAGAGCCATTGCGCAAGGCTTCAAGTGTGATCGTTCCGCCCTCGAGTAAATGCGCAATACCGTGATTAATGGCATTTTCCAGCAGCGGCTGCAGCAGCAACGGCGGTACTTCGCAGGCTGTGCTTTCCTCTGCAATGTTTTGCGCCACTTGCAGACGCTGACCAAACCGAATTTGTTCGATTGCGAGAAAATCCTGAGCCAATGCCAATTCCTGTGCCAATGAAATTTTATCTTGCGCGCCAAGATTCAGGCTTTGTCGCAAAAAATCCGCAAGGCGCAGGCACATGCGCCGCGCCGCAGCCGGATCGATTGTGGTCAGCGCGCTAATCGAATTCAAACTATTAAACAGAAAATGCGGATGAATTTGCGCCCGCAGCGCTTTCAACTCCGCTTCGTGCGCGAGAATTTGCAACTCCAGGGCCTGTTTCTCGTTCAGGCGCACGGTCTCAAATGCAATAACGAGATAATGCCCCACCACGCTAAGCCAGAACAGCATCAGGCCAACGCCGGCGAACAGGGGCAGGACTTGTTCATACTGCACCGCAAGACTGGGGAAAAAGTCCGGGCGCGCCAGCAACAGGCTCCACCCTTTGCCGAGCGCAAGCCATGAGGCGCTCGACAAAATCGCGGCCACAACATAAACCAGAGCAAGCTTTGCCGGCGGCGTCTGGGTCAGCGGAAATTCACGGCACAAATACCAGGGCGGCAAACACATGAACGAGTAAATCATTGTCAGGGGCAGCGCCAGCACCAATGCCTCGAGCCACGGCAAATTGGCCATGAATTTCACCAGTGCGGCCAGCAAAACCCCCATCAAAACCCAGGCGATGAGATACAAACCCAGGCGATTTTTATGCGCAAGTAAAGGATGCATGCTTTGTAGGGAACGCCATCCGTGCGCTTTTGTTGCGCCAGGAACAGCCGTTCAAACATCTTCGTCCGCAAAAGCGCGATTGCGAGAGATTAGTTTTTTATCTCCAGGCCGCCCATGACGGCAATACCTTTCACAATCAGGCGTTTGCCGGTGTCGGGCTTGGGCGGGCGCGTGCTGTCGGCAAAACCGCCCATAATCGGCAAGCCCTTGAGGGTAACGCTCCAATCTTCCGGCACTTTGATTTCGACGCCGCCCCACCAGGCGAAGATGTCAATCACAGCTTCGCCGCTTCGCATGGAGGCTTGGCGCAAATCCAGAACGCAGCCGCCCATGATCGCGGTCAATTCCCCGCCTTGAAAATCAGGCGAATTGCTTTTGCGCTCAAAACCGCCCATGATGGCCATGCCGTTAATGCGATTGTCGGAATCGAGGTTGTTGTCTCCGCCGCGATAGCGCGACCACGCGCGCAGCAACATACTCACGCCAATCGAGATTAACAACACCGGCCAGAAAAAATCCCAGAAGCGAAAATAGATAAAATCGAGGCTGCGCAACAGCAACAACACGCCGATCGCGGCGATCAACAAGCCGCCGGCGCGGCCCGGCGCGCCCTGGCTTTGCGCGAACTTGATCCCGCCGAGCGCAATGAGCAGCACCGGCCAGTATTGCAAGTAATCGCCTTTATAAATGATGCCCAGATTATCCAGCACAAAGATGAGGCCGAGCAACATCAGCGCGAGACCCAGCACCAATTGGGGGGTGACGCGAAACGCTTTTTGATCATTCATACGTTATTCTCCCTGCGGCTTGAGGTGACGCGGCTCGGTCGACAAGGCCTGCCACACCGAACTGATGCCGGCAGCAATCAACAGCAGCGGCCAGGTTTCGCCAAAGCCCAAACCAAAAACTTCTAAGAAAGAAACCAACAGCCAAACGCCAATGGCAATCAGCCAAAAACCGTCCCGGCGTTCTTTCATGCTGGTGGCTTCCCAGAACTTGCCAACGCCGAGGAGAATGAGCAGCAACGGCCAATAGCGCCACAATTCCCAAATCGACCCGAGATAAACCAGCTCGAGGTTGTCCAACAAAACCAGCACACCGGCGGCAATCAACAATGCACCGAGAATAAAATGCGGGGCAAATCTAAGTTTTGATGTTCTACCCATGACGAGCCTCCTGAAAAAGTTTCAAGTTCGCCGACATATACGCCTTTCGTTTCAAAAAGCTACGTCATTTTCGGCGGATGAAGGAAAAGCATCGGCGAATAGCGCCGGAGAGGCAACGGTTGCCGGTCAAAACCAACCGGGGTGTATTTTTGTTCTCTTTGGTCGAAATTAAAATATGAGCGTTCTTGCGCCGCCGTGCCGATTTGAGAATAAATTTAGCGAGAACTTCTTTCTGATTGCGTGTCTTTTTTGAAAACGCAATTCGTCCTTTAACGACATGGGCTATTCCGGGCGCTGCTGCATCGGCGATAATTGGAATAGCTACTAAACGAGAACATCGAGAAAGAATGTCAACCATGCTCAAGGAAACTCGAAACAAATTCCGCCGCCTGGATGCGCTATTACAGGCGCCTGCGTCGCGAGTCAGACGCCTTCCATTAAACCGCCGCTATGCCATTTTGAGTGATGTTCATCTCGGCAATGGCGGGCCGGCCGACAATTTTCATCGCAACGAACAAACATTAGTGCATGCCTTGCAGCATTATCGCAAGCAGGGCTATTATCTCATTTTACTCGGCGATATTGAAGAGCTTTGGCAATTCGATCTCGACAAAATCCGTGCGCGCTATGGCGCCACGGTTTACAAACAATTGCGCGCGTTCCCGCGCCGGCGGCTATATCGTGTATTCGGCAATCATGATTATGACTGGGAAGCGCCGCTGGATCCCGCACGGCCGGCGCGCAGAAATCATCCCGGACGGGCCGTGGAAGCACTCAAACTTGGCCGCCACATTTTGCTGGCGCACGGCCATCAGGCTGATCCGCATGAGAGCCGTGGGCATTGGTGGTATCGGCGCCTGGCCGTACGTTTGTTCAAAATTATCGAACCGCTGGTGGTGCGCCTCTTCGGCTTTCAAAATGAATCTGCCGCGCAATCCCAGCGGCCGCGCGATTATGAACGCAAGCTCTATCAATGGGCCAAAGCGAATCAGACGATGCTGATTTGCGGCCACACCCATCGCGCGATTTTTGCTTCGCTTTCGTATGCCGAGCGCTTGCACATGGAAATTGAAAAATTAGAAGAACAGATGAATGCAACCGCAGATAAAAAATTGTTGGCGGATTTGGCCGAACAGCTTGCGGCGTTGCGGGAAAAATTAGAACGGGAGAAACAGCGCAAAGGCATTATCGTACCGGTGGAAACGGCGGGCAAAGCGCTGCCGGCGTATTTCAACAGCGGTTGCGCGCTGTATAATGACGGCCTTACCAATTTGGAGATTGCCGAGGGCAAAATCCGTCTGGTAAAATGGCATCGCGCCGGCCATGCTGCGATCGCGCCGGAAGTTTATCAAGAGGGCGATTTAAAAGAATTTTTGAAAGAAGCCACCGGACGAATCATTCCGCGCGCCGCATTTTTGCAACCGCGCAGAGAACCTTTGCACCAGAAGATTCACCGCATCAGCAAGGCATTCGCCACCCATTGAAACGCGAAGATGCCCAGTAAAAAAATCCAGAACAATGAACTGGCGAGAGCAATGTCAAACAAATCGAGTGTGAGCAGCGCAATTGCCAATCCCGCCAAAACCAGGGTGTAGATCATCAACGTGCGGCGCCGCTTTCCGCTGGCGTAAAAACTTCCGGCGATTGGAATCACCATCGCGCCGCCGGTAATCCCAGCGATTAACGCGGTGGGATGCTTCGTCAGCAGCCAAACGGCCAAATTGAGCAACGCAAACCCCAGGCATCCGCCTACCCAATTCGAGGCAACGATCTGCTCGCGCGAAAGCGCCAGACGGCCAAAGCGATGCAAGCGCAGCAACAGGTTGAATAGCGGCCGCGCGATCCAGGTGAGCACCGCGAAAATAATATAAAGAATCAAAACCGGCCAGATGAACGGCGCTGCGGCCGGGTTGTTTTCAGCAAACGAGAATAAAATGCGATAGCCAAAATATCCGCCGATGACCACGCCCCATTGCGCGCGGCTGCTCAGGCGCGACATCCAAAAAAAATAGCCGAGCATGATGCGATAAATGAAATGCCGCGCTTTGAGCGCCTCCACAATGCCTTCGCGCGCCCAATCCAGCTCGGGATCGAGACGCAGCGCTTCGCGGAAATGCTCCATCGCCTTCTCCGGCTCATGGCGCTGCAGCAACGTCCAACCCTGATTCGCGTGCGAGATCGCGTTTTCCGGCTCACGCGCCAACGCCGCGGCAATCGTGACCCCGGCTTCTTCTTTGCGATTGAGTTTCACCAACGCAATCGCACGCAGATTGGTGCAACTCACATGCTCGGAATCCAGTTGCAAGCCGCGCTCAGCCGCCTCCAGCGCCTCGGGCCACCGGCGCTGGTTCAACTTGATCTGACTGAGCATGGCAAAATAATCCGGGTCTTCGGGATCGAGGCGCAGGGCTTCCTGCACAGCGGTTTCAGCCTCCGCGTAGCGTTCTTGATCGTCGAGCACACTCGCCAAAACATAATGCCCAAACGCCAAATCCGGCCCGAGATGAATCGCGAGTTTGGCCTCGGCCAGCGCGTCTTTGAAATTTTTCGTGCGCGCCAAACACAGCGCCAGTAACGCATGCGCGAGCGGATGATCCGGATCATCCGCCAGCTCCAGGCGCAATTCTTTTTCCGCCAATTCAAAACGCGATTGCTCCAACAAAACCTGCGCACGATCCAAATGAGCGCTCATCAAACCCCTCCGGTTGTCAAAACCTCGTGAAAAATATTTTTATAAATGTGTAGGGACGTTCCGCCGGAACGGCCCGATATCGTATTTACATCAATACTCGCCCTCAAACTGCGGATGCACCCACAAAAATTCCTGGCGCTTGTTCATCACGCGCACGAGGCCGCCGAAGCTCGGGTCTTTGGCTTTGAGCAGAGCGTGCAGCTCGCGCAGGGTCGCGCCGTGGTCGTTCATGGCTTCGCCATACTCAGAGGTAACAGCATCCTTTCGAGTTGGCCGGCCACCGGCTTTCACACTTTCATCCAATGTCGTATCGTCCTTTCCACCCAGCGGTCGCCGGCTTTTTCGCCTGCTTCCAACGAAGCGTCGATAACGTCTTTGCCAAAATCGCGCTACTCTGCAATGGCCTTGTAGGCATTGTCGTCTATTGCCAATTTTACACCGGAAGCAGCCACCGGCAAAACGAGACTCAATGTGCTGGTCAACACTTTCAGAAACGGTGCGCTTCTTCGATTTTCTTTTCTGCTTCGCGATAGGCCTGGTCAGGTGCCATAGCCGTTTTCTTTCTGGTTTATGTGAAACTGGTTTTGCTCTGCGCCCGCTGCTGCAGCAGCATGAAGCGTCTCTCCCGGGCGATCACCTCGCGCCATAGTGGGCATGGGAATCAAGAGCGCGGGCTTTCGGATGAAACTTGCTGTTCCAGCATGCGCAGAAATTCTGCAAACGAAAGCGGCGAGCTTAATGGAATGTGTTGTTGGGGATCAAAGGCGAAAACGCCGCGGCGTGATAAACCTCGTGTACAAAGTCTTGCACGCTCATGGCAGGCGGTCGAGCATTTCATTCAGCTTTACACGATCGGTGTGCGCTGCCTCCCATTCCCAAAAATCCCGTTCGACTTCGTAGGAATGCCGGTTTGCGATCTGCCCGTTTTCCCACGTGCGTTGAAACTGGTCGAACGACATGCCGTAACGCCCGGCAAACATTTTGAGATTTTCCTCCGCCTCCTTCAGCCGGAGCCGCACCAAATCTTTTGTTGCGAGGTGCAAAGCTATGTCGAAACGCTCTGCGCCCGTCAACTCCGACAAGATACGGTGCAAGGGCTTTGAAATCGTTGCTTCGGCGATGTCCATCATGGTTGCTCCTTGAGACTGCGATTCTTGGGGTAATTTAGCACGAATACTTTTTGAAGCAAGGGCAAGTTGCATCGCTTCTCAAGAACATGACGCACACGTGTGCCTTAATTCCGCGCTGCTTCGATTTTCTTTTCTGCTTCGCGATAGGCCTGGCCACGCGCCCTAGCCGCCTTTTTTCTGGTTTATGTGAAGCTGGTTTTGCCCGGCGCCGTTCTTTCTTTTGCGCGATGGAGGTATTTTCGCTATGGGTTGGTTTGCCATTTACGAGAACAAGCGAGGAAACGAGAACCAACCTTTCTTGCGCCCCCGCTCCGCAACCTTGACGCCGACGAAATAGTGATTGCCCTTATCCAACTCATTTACCATATCAGGCATGAAAAGCCGTATGTTGCTTTTGTAGATCTCGCCTTGCCACAACTTCATCAATAAAGCGCGCGCGTCTTCATTGACGTGTACTTCATCATTTTCATCAATCAGCATCATGGCTATCTCATTGGACTTTTCGGCAATGACGAACAAAAACTTGTCGCCATCCTCGTGCTTTGATTCGAGGTATGCCTCAATACGATCTTCCAAGTCAAATTCAAAGAGCGCGCGGGAGAATGCGCCGCCTTCGAGCAGTACTTCCTTCAAATTTTTTTCGATTATCTTTTTACGCATGACTGCCAATGCCTCGTCAACACTCAAAAATATTTTTGCGTATCCACCAAAAACGATGCTGTGAAAATTTTACAGATGCCGTTTCCCGAAGCGCACTTTTAAATTGGTTTGCGGCTGCCGCGCACTGTTTCACCATCTCGTGTTTACCAAACCACTGGCGATGATTTTTTCATCTTTGGTGAGACATACGGCAGCGAGCTTTGCCGCGGAAGCCACAATAATACGATCGTGCATTTCGGGAATGGCTAAAAAATGGCTGAATTGGAGGGTGTCTTCTGCAACAAAATCAATGAAGGTGAATTGCTCGACTTGTTCGAGTTTTTCAAACAATTCGCCGAAGAGGAAGGAACGCCCCTGCTTGTCCAATAAATAGAACATTTCTGCAAGAACAATGCTCGAAACCCAAATCTTTGCGTTGCCCGAGGCCGCCTGCTCGAAGACCGCTTGGGCCTGAGTCCCCAGGCGGGGATCTCTCGTGAGATACCAACATAACGCATGGGTATCAGCAACGTAATCATTCATGACCATTCCACTCTTTTGACCACCCCCTGCGAATCTCTTGCAAGGCTTCGTCAATATCGAAATTTGGATCAACCTTGCCCGCAAGGTAACCGGCTAAATTAAGTGGAGACTGTGCGCTGTGCTTTTTTTTGAGCTTCGCGGCAACGTGGGCAATTAAGTCGAGTTGCTCTGTTTCGGATAAATTTTGAAGCAGGTAATCAAACTTGTTTTCAGTAGGAGTGTTCATCGCTGCTCCGGCTTCATGATGACAAAAGTTCGCTAGTCTGGGAATTTTGTTCAATAAAGAAAATGTGATCCTGAAAATCAATGGAAAATTCGTGCGTCCGAAGGCCGGTAGCAGAGGAGTTACGGCGTGTCTCTACAAATAAAACCTCTCCTCCACCGGCCGAAGCGGACGATTCATCCACAACGGCCTGCGCAGCCCATTCGGCCCGGGCGCGGGGCGGGCGAGTTTGAGCCACTCATGATAAATCTCGAATGACTTTGCGGTATCGACGAGCACGTCGCCGTAACGATCTTCCGCATGCGCTTTCTCAATGCGCACTTTTTGATGCCAGCAGTGCATGCCGCTGATGGGGTCGGGATGCACCGGAAACGTGATGTTCTGATGCACGCCGCCGTCGCTGCCTCCAAGCCATCTAGCCAAAATCAAGGCACAATCAGCTCGATTTCATCAAAACGCTTAAAATCATCGGGGTTGAATGTAACTAGGCGGGGAACCTCATGTGCCAACATGACAGCCACGATATTCGTGTCATGAATCTGCTTACCACGTATCGCCAAGCGCTGGCCCAATTCGATTAGAAGTTTTGCGGAGAATTCAGTTTCGTTGAGGAATATGGTTTGAGAGAAAATAGGATCGAGTTGCATTCGCAATTCTTCCCAAGCCATTGCCCGGGAGAGATTCCGTCCCAAGGTGCATACCGATATGATCTCTCGAATGATTTGACTGGAAAGGCCGAGGCGTTTTTCGCCCTGAACCAACTCATTCAATCTTTCCCGCGCGCGTTCGTGAAATGGATGATCTGCGAACATACGCGCCACCCAAACGTTGGTATCGATGAACACTACTTCGCCTAGTATCTTCATCGCCCCAACTCATCATAGAGATCCTCGCGCCTCAGGAAGGGATCGCCAACAAATTTTATTTCACGAACAACAGGAAGATCCAGTATTTGGGGAATGTGGCTTTGCGCCGCTTTTGGCGAGCCGTTTTTGATCTTATGCGAAAGAAATTCGGCAAAATCGATCACTTCTTCCAACTGCGGTTCAGGAAGTTGCTCGACTATTTGCTGTAACTTGAGTTTAGCTGGTGTCATGACCAATTCCCCTTTGCAGTAGCTGAATCGTTGTTTGATCAAATAACGAGAAAACCCGCCAGAAAATCAACTGGAATTTCATGAAGCCGAGCGAACCGTTTGGTTTCCCATCGAATAAGTTACAAATAAAACCTCTCCTCCACCGGCCTGAGCGGCCGATTCATCCACAACGGCCGGCGTAAGCCATTCGGACCCGGCGCGGGGCGGGCGAGTTTGAGCCACTCACGATAAATCTCGAACGACTTTGCAGTATCGACGAGCACGTCGCCGTAGCGATCTTCGGCATGCGCTTTTTCGATACGCACTTTTTGATGCCAGCAGTGCATGCCGCTGATGGGATCGGGATGCACTGGAAACGTGATGTTTTGATGCACGCCGCCATCGCTCCAAAAGATGCGCGAAGAATCGGGGTCAGTGCTTTTGTAGGGGCGGATGTTGTCGAGCGTGCGCATGCGCCATTGGCTGGATGCTGGATACTGGTTGCTGGTTGCTGGTTGTTCGTTGCTGCGCGCTGCTTGCCCTCTGCTCTCTGCGCTATGCTCTATGCGCTCAATCTCCACCATCGCCGTTGCCCAGCGATTGCCTGCGGGATCCTGCGCACGCCGCCAGCGGCCGAGATGATGCGAGCACGCCACCACGCCGGGTTTCATGCCTTCGGTCACCCATACGCGATCGACGAAGTAGCCGATCTCGGTATTCACGCGCACCAAATCGCCGGTGCGAATGCCGAGACGCGCGGCGTCGGCAGTGTGCATCCACACGGGATTGCGATTCGAAATTTCATACAACCACTTCGCATTGCCCGAACGCGAGTGAATCAACGTGGGCAAACGGAACGTGGGCACGAGCGGAAACTCGCCTTTGTCGTAATCAATCTGTTCGTGATGAATGTGGCTTTTGATATACGTTGGTGTTTTAAATTCCGGCCAACGCCAATCGATCATCGTTTGCGAATAAAACTCCTGCTTGCGCGAAGGCGTGTTGAAGCCGGTTTGCGCGATGCCGTCGATCATCACACCAATGGCTTTGCCATTTCTTGTGATGATGTTGGTCGCCGCATCGACATTTGCGCCTTCTAAATCTTGCTTGGAAATTGAAGATTGGTGCTTGTTATAAGAAGTGCGCTCTACTTCGAACGCGCCGTATTTTCGCATGTAATCGAGCGGCGACAAACTTTCTTGCGCGGCCTTTTCCGGCAAGCCGGGTGTGCGCTCGAAAATGTATTGATAGTATTCCGCAATCGTGATTTTCTCGCCGGGGCGATAGGGCGAGATGAAATGTTTTTTGATGCCGAGGCTGCCATCGGGATCGATGCGCCACGATAGCTCGATCCAAAATTCATCTTCTTCCCACACCTCGCCGGGATTGGCTTCATAGGTGAATTGCACGGGTTGGCCCATTTTGCGTTTGGCCTCGCGCAACACCGGCTGGCGAAAACCAATCCACAAACCCGAATGCGTTTCATAACTCACGATGTCATGCCGCTCGCCCGCGTGGCCCATGGGCAAAACATAATCGGCGAAATACGCGGTCTCATTCCACGTAGGCGTGAGTGCGGCATGCAAACCGACTTTGCTTTCATCGCTGAGCGCTTCGATCCACGAGAAGCCGTCGGGATACGTCCACACCGGATTGAACACGCGGGTGAAATACACATCAAGTTTGCCGCGACCTTCCTTCAAAAAATGCGGCAGCAGAAAACTCATTTCATAATGCGCGAGCGGATACTCGTTGGGGAAATGCAGCTCATTCCAAAATTTTTGTGCGGGCGCTTTGTTCGGCACATTCGGCTTGAATTTATTCCACGCGCTTGGCGAAGTGCCGCCGACCGTGCCGACGCTGCCGGTGAGCACGTTCAGAAAATGCAAACAGCGCGCGACCGCCCAGCCGCCGAGATTGCCGCTGCCCGCACTGCGCCAATTGTGCGTGGCGAAACGCGAGCCGGCTGCGCCGATTTGTCGCGCGACGTCAACAACGGTTTGCGCGGGCACGCCGCTTTCTTGTTCGGCATACTGCGGCGTGTATTCTTTGTATTCATTTTTTAACGCGTCGATGAAGTTCGCAAACGTCACCTCTACAGCCGCATGTTCCTTCATCAAATACTCTTGCCAATTCACACAATCGCGCAGAAATTTTTCATCATAAAGATTTTCATCGATCAGCACTTTCGCCATCGCCAGCAGCACTGCAGCCTCGCTGCCGGGATAGGTCGGCATCCAATAATCCGCCATGCTCGCGGTATTCGAGAGGCGCGGATCCATCACCGCGAGCTTCGCGCCGTTCATCATGGCTTCGATGATGCGCTGCGCATGCGGATTGAAATAATGCCCGGACTCGAGATGCGCACTGATCAACAAAATGAAACGCGCATTGGCGTGATCGGGCGAGGGGCGATCATAACCGTGCCAAATCGCATAACCGAAACGCGCGCCCGCAGAACAAATATTCGTGTGACTGTTGTGGCCATCGACTCCCCACGATTGCAGAATGCGATCCATGTAGCCTTCATGTCCCGGCCGGCCTACGTGATACACGACTTCATTATTGCGTTTTTCGAGCAACGCTTTGCGAATGCGTCCGGCAATATCATCGAGCACATTGTCCCATGACACGCGCTCCCATTGGCCCTCTCCGCGTTTGCCCGTGCGTTTCATGGGATAAAGAATGCGGTCGGTGTCGTTGATCTGATTGATGGTCGCCGGTCCCTTTGCGCAATTTCGCCCGCGACTGCCGGGATGATAAGGATTGCCTTCGAATTTACGCACTTGCAGCGTTTCTTTGTCGATGTAACTCAACAAGCCGCAGCCCGCTTCGCAATTGAAGCAAATTGTTGGCACGATCATGTAATGCTTGGCCTCGCGGCGCGGCCAGCGTTTGGCCTCATATTCAACCCAATCATCCCATTTTTCCGGCGGCGGATAGTTGGTGAGATCGCCCGGCTCTGTCAAGTGCGGCAGTTCTTCGCCAAGCTCTTCGTGCAAGTTGGGGATGAGGTGAAGTTTTTCGGCAAGGCGTTCGATGAAGTTGGGTTGGTGGGATGCGGGCATGAGTATCTCCTCAGCAAAAACGATAAGATTGCAATCGGATCATTTTGAGCCGATTTACTTTAGTCTCTTATAAAATGTTTTTCTTGCACTTCCTTCTTTTATAATTAGCCCCTTATCTGCCATGCCCTTTAAATCACGTTTTGCTGTGGCTACCCCACAATTACATAATTGGATATAGAGCGCTTGCGTAATGGAATTTTTTGCCCTCAAATACTCCCACGCTTTTCTTTGCCTTTCATTCAAACTCGCCAGAAACGCTTCTGCTTTTTTGAACACAACCAGCAGCCCGCCGTCTCGCAGAGAAAACTCTGGTTCGGGCATACCGTGCGCGAGCGTTTCTTTGACGATGCGCTCTGTACCCGTACCCCAGCGTTCGATGTATTTAATGAGAAAAAGCGCATTCGCAAGCAGCGGATTACGCGGAATGGACTTGTGGGGACGTTTCAGCGCTTCGACGGTCAACTCGGGCGGCAATGCGCCCGGGTTCCAAATTTCGAGACGATCATCATAAATGCTGACATGCACATTTGCGGTGGAGAAATAATCGCGGTGGCAAATGGCATTGGTAAGCGCTTCGCGAATAGCAGCAAGCGGGTATTCCCATTTTTCTTCGCGCAGGAAATCCACAACTTCTGCAGCGAGGCGAATGTGATTCATCACAAATTTCTCAGCATTATCGATCAACTCAATGATATTGCCGCGCTGCACTTTCATGTCGATGAAATTCAAGGAATCCGTGCCTTTGAAGCGGGCGCAGCGCACTTCGGATTGCAATACAAATCTCTGCGGCTCTTTCGCAAAAAGCAAAACGGCCGCATGGGAGAGTTGATTGCTTTGCTGCAACTCAAGCTTGTCTAGAATTTCGCCGACGGGCAGAGCCGGGTCAATATCGAATCTACGTTGCGCGAGGGCCGTGCGCACGAAACTTCGCACCATCGCCTCATCATCAGGATAAACAGAAGGCTTGCAGCCATGCGCGATCTGCGCCACGCGTTCGTCCGCATCCTTGGCAAGCTCCTTTATACGGCCGTCATCGGACACCCCGACCAAGATCGTGCCGGCATTCGTGTTTGCAAAGGCACAAATGCTTTTGCCTAGTTCTGTCGAAACCTCGGCTTTAAATTCTACCGACTGGCTTTCACCGGCGTCGATGATTTCGATAAGTTCTTCGGGGTTCATCGCGTCTGTTGGAGGGAAGCTTGAATCCGTGTGACAATGTGTTCACGATTTTCCTGCACCAACTGCCTCTGCTCCGGCCAGAACATCTCCGGCAACTCATCGAGCGGAAACCACTTCACTTCACTTTCGTGCTGCGGATCGGTGGGCCGGCCCTCGATTTGATCGGTGAGAAACAGGAAATAGTGAATCTTTTTCCATGCACGTTTGTCATAGTCCAGGCGCTCGCGCGTGCCCAGGAAATCGAGTAATGTGAGCCGCGCCAGCCCGGCTTCTTCTTCGATCTCGCGGCGCGCGGCTTGTTCGAGAGATTCACCCGGCTCAACCCGACCTTTGGGCAAAACATAGGCAGAGAGTCCAGTTTCTCCGGCGCACGCAAAATAAATCTTGCCGTTTGCAATGCGCACGACGATGCCACCAGCCGACTCATGCTCCGGCACATGCGACGGGCGTTGATACCACGTGTGATCGATTTTCATTAAAAAAATTTCCTCACAGCTCGTAATCTCTCGGCAACATTTCAGCAACTCGCTGGCCGGCCCAGTAGCCATAAACCATAACATCGAACGGGCCGGTGACATAACCGGAGATGTTCAACGTGATGGGATTGTCGCGGCCATCCAGCCAGGAGATTTGCTCGCCTTCTTTTTCATCGTCATACCTCACTTCCAAATATTCGGGCAGCCGCAGTTGGCGTTCGAACGATACCGAGGTTTCCGTCAGCAATTCCTGCGAGGTGATTGGCCGGCGTTCGGCGCTATCCGTCAGCCAGGGCAACGCCGGCATGCGGAACACGCGAAACCCCTCGGCCAGCAAGCGATTCGCAATCAGCGCGCGATAGAAATGCCGTAACGAGCCGCGATACGCGTGCAAACGGTTTTGTTGCCATTTGCGTTCTTCCCGATCACTCGCGGGGGCCAGCGCTTTGAAATGAGGGATGACCTGATAGCGCAGACTTTCATCATTCAGATCTTGTTTGAACTCGAGCAGAATGATTTCAACCCTAAAACCCAGCCCGTGATTTTCCATGTCGAGAGGCTGCTCCGCGCGGGCGATGAACAACTTCTCGTCTGTGGGCGTGTTGAAATCCAACACCTCAGGATTAACCAGTTTGCATTCGGTGACGAGCCGGGATGTGCCCCAAAACAGCTCCTCGAATTTCTTGAGATTTTTTCGCCATTCACGCGGCGGTTCGGCTACGACTTCAACGGTCGCGGTTTCCAAAGTCTTGGGCTTGAGGTTGAAATTCTGATTGTCCGTTGCCGCTGCCATGACGCGAATGCTGCGTGTTTGCGTTTCATATCCAATGATGGAAACCACTAACTGGTGCGTGCCGGGAGGCACACGTGTGATTTCAAATGCGCCTTGTGCATCGGTGGCATCGCCCAACGTGGTATTCGCAATGAAAACGCTGGCCGAAACAATCGGCGCGGCGTTCTCAATATCCTTGACAACGCCGCGAATAGTCGCCGGCGGAAGACTTTGGCCATATGCGGGCAGAGCGATAAGAACAAGCACCGCGCAAATGGCGCCCGGATAACTTGATTTCATTATTCTAAATTCTGAAGTCAGAACATGTCAAGATTGATAAATGCCGCACACCAAAAAGAATGAATCGCCTTTACATAAAATTTCAAGTTCTTCAATTGCTCTTGCGGCGTTGCGCCCACAGCCAGCTCCAGAATTCCGGTTCGGCATAGGCGCTATCCCACGAGTTATGGCCCACGCCGGGATATTCAGTGTAATTCACCTTGCCGCCCAGCGCTCGCAACGCGGCGTTCATTTCGCGCGATTCGGTGACGCGAATCACAGGATCGGCCTCGCCGTGAAAAATCCACACCGGCATTTTGCCGATTTTTTGGGCGATGGTTTCATATGGCTTGTCTTTGGGAATGTGATTCAGCGCGTAGCGTGGAAATAAACGGCTCGGCGGCGGAATGATGCCGCCGCACACCGGCGCGAGGGCGGCAAATTTTTGCGGGTGGCGCGAGGCGAGATACCACGCGCCATAACCGCCCATGGAAAGTCCGGTCAAATAAATGCGTTGCCCATCGCCGTTGAAATCTTTTGTGGTTTTATCCAAAGCGGCAAGCGCCAACTCTTCCATTTTGCCAATCCAAACCGAGTCCTGCCGGCATTGCGGCAATACGACGATAGCAGGAAAAGATTCGATTTGTTTGCGAATCGCCGGGCCCAGGCCCACCTGCGCTTGGCGCTCGCAATCTGCGCCGCGTTCACCTGCGCCGTGCAGGAAGAGAATTACCGGCCATTTTTTGGCCGGGGTGAAATGTTTGGGGACGAAGATTTGATAGCAGTAGGTTTGATCGTTGATTTTGATTTCGCGTTTGAGAAAGCCGGTTTTCATTTCTTGCGCGCAGGAGATAGAATAAAATGAACCGATCAAAACGAAAAGAAGAGGGAAAGGCTGTAGCCGCATAATCATGCTCGTTTTATTTTTCAAATATTCGTTTCATTCTGACTGTGCCAATAACCCGTCCTGCGGGAAGAAATTTTATGAAGCCATCGACGCTGTACTCGAGATTTCACAATATCCCTTCAGGATCACGGAGCGGTTGCGGTGATGGAATGTCATAAAGGCGGCTCACCCTCTTAGGGTCAACTCAACGGAATCAACTGTGGCGCGCGCACCCAGATATGTTCGGTGAGATAGATGCCGAGCAGCACGAGTATGCCGGCAATCGCGGGGAGCAGCGATCCGCCAAACGCCAGCAGCACCAGCGGCAAGGCATTGCCGCAGAGCAATGCCCCGTACCAAAACGTCTTGCCGAATCTTCCCGCCACGATCATTTCTTTCACGGCTTTGGCATCGGCGGTGGAATGCGGCGTGAGCAATTCCACAGTAAGGATGACGAGATTGGTCAAAATGGAAACGTAAAGCGTCATGCGCAAAAAGGCAATCCAGTTTTCCGGCGCCGTCATAAATGACGCGCAGACGGCGAGGATCGCCGCGCCCGCCATGAAAGCATGCACTAGCATGTGCAGTGGCAGCACCGGGCTTTGCCAGAAATCCCGTCCCTTGGCTTGCGCGAACAGAAATGCGGTGTAAATCGCCGCGATCACAGCAAAAGCAGCAGCCGTCCAATTCGCAAAAATTTCCACATTCGGCCAGTTGAAAAATTTCGCCGCAGCAGCAAGCGTGAGCAGCGCGCCGTAGATCGTCAGCGCATAACCGCCTTTCACCAGCCAGGATTTCCACTGCGGCCGCAGCAAGACATAAATGAATCTCTGCGCTTGATCCAGATCTTTGACCAGCAACACGGTGGTGGCAATCAAAAAAAACAAACTCAACGCCAGACTCAACCATTGCACGCTTGATGGCGTTTGCGCGAGATGAAAAACTGTGGCGAGGAAAGGCACTAAAAATGCGCCTGTAGCTATCGCTTTCGTCCAAACATATGCTGAAACTTCCCAGCCCCAGAGCACGCCCTTGCCGGGCGCATCATAAACGCGGCGCGCTTTTTCCTGAACCACTTCCAGCGCCTTGTGTTTCATTTTTTTCTCGTCGCCGCCGCGCGGAATCAAAACATCTTCACCCTCACCATTCCCTCCGCTCACCCATTCGCCCTTTCCCGCCAGCGTTTCCGCCATTTTTGCGGCATCGGCCTGCTGCATGCGCGCTTCGGCAAAATGGGCGAAGTGGCCGACGCCGGCGGCTTGTGAACTCCACATATAATTGCTGGCTTGTTCTGTCGCGCTGGGCTTGAGCGAGGCGTCGTCGCCTTCGATATAAAATAATTTGGGTCGCGTGCCTTTTTCCACTTTGCGCGCGGTCACTTGTTCGCGCGCGAGCAGTTGCGCGATTTCGGAGAGGGGATTATCCATATCGCCGGAGATGATGGCATGTTCCGGGCAGACGTTGACGCAAGCAGGCTCCAAGCCGATTTCCACGCGATGCGCGCAGTAATTGCATTTCGCCGCGGTGTGCGTGTTGGGATCGATGTAGAGCGCATCATACGGACACGCTTGCATGCATCCTTTGCAGCCGATGCAGCGGCGGTTGTCGAAATCGACGATGCCGTCGCCGCGGCGATAGAGCGCGGTCACCGGACAAATTTCCACACAGGGCGCCTCGTCACAATGATTGCAGCGCAGCACGGAAAACAGCCGGCGCGTGTGCGGAAACTCACCTTTCTCAATATATTTGACCCAGGTACGATTAACGCCAATAGGCACATCGTGCTCGGCTTTGCAGGCCACGGTGCAAGCGTGACAACCGATACATTTGCGATTATCAATGATAAAACCGAAGTTCATGCTCCCTCTCACAAATAAATAATGATCACATTTTCCGCTGGCGCCGCACGCTCATCGGCCTTTATAGTTCTTGCAAACGGACTTTCACCGAGGTTTCCCGGTCGCCGCGCAGGATATTGACGGTAACCACTTCACCAATTTGATACCGTTCAAGCTCCGTGCCCAATTCATCAAAATTGGTGACGGGCTTACCGTTGATGCCGGTAATGATGTCACCCAACCGAATTTCACCCCAGCGATTTTGCACGATGCCGTTCAAACCGGCACGATCCGCCGCGCCACCGGGCTGCACACGATGGATGATCACGCCCTTAATGCGCCAACGCCGAGCGATATTGTCATCGATCGTGCTGACGCCCAATCCCGGGCGGATGACTTTGCCGTATTTGATCAGTTGCGGCACCACACGTTTGACAATGTTGACCGGCACAGCAAAGCCGATGCCCGCACTCGATCCGCTGGTGCTGTAAATCGCGGTATTGATGCCGATCAATTCGCCGCGCGAATTCAGCAGCGGTCCGCCGGAATTTCCGGGGTTGATGGCGGCGTCGGTTTGAATAACGCCTTCGATTGTCCGGTTGTTGCTGGATTTGATTTGACGGCCAAGCGCGCTCACCACGCCGGTGGTCAGCGTTTGATCCAGCCCAAAGGGATTGCCGATGGCGATCACTTTTTGTCCCACACGCAAATTTTCCGAACCGCCAATGGCCACCGGCGCAAGCTTGGCCTCCGGCGCATTGATTTTCACCACGGCAATATCCTTGCTCGGCTCGGCGCCGATCAATTCCGCATCGTAAGTGGTGTTGTCATTCAGCGTGACGCTAAACGCATCGCCATTTTGTACGACGTGATAATTCGTCACGATGTAGCCGCCGGCATTCCAGATGAAGCCGCTGCCCGAACCTTGCTGCACCTCCATCACGTCCATCGAAAAAATGTCGCTGCGCAGCGCTTTGTTGATCACAAACACCACCGAGGGTGAAGACCGCTGAAAGACAGTGTAATCGCTGCAGAATCCAGGTTCGAGGATTGGCCGGTCCGGCTGGGCGGCGTAAACGACGAATGAAAAAAAACGGTTGCCAAGACAACGCCGGCAATAATGCCGACGATCAAACTCGGCAAAAGGGAGACGCGAGAGCGTGACATACGAATATCCTTGATCTAAAATTTCATTGCAACTATTTCATAAAAGCTTTGTATTTCGCAAACGGATCCGGCTCACCGGGCGCATGTTCGGCAGGCCCGGAAATTTGTTTGACGGAGATAATGCGTTTCTCTTCCAGGCTGAGGTGAATGCGAAACTTAATCGCCCCCACTTCTTCGACAAAAATGGCCTGATGCCCCGCGTTAAAAAACTCGACTTGCAGATGATGCGGATCGAGATTAAACGTTGCTGCAACGTTTAGGATTTCTTCATTCAAACTGATTCCGACTTCATTGTACGTCATCGGGTGGCCTCCCTGGCATGCCGTGAACCGGTTTGTCCCGCGTGAATGATTCTGCACTGCCTGCAACAAAATAGTACCGATTTGCGCCTGAACGTGCAAGCATTTTTTCTGATTGCTTTCCCTGGAGGCTCGCGTTATATTACAAAGCGTTCATGTGTGCTTGCAGCGCTGTTTTCTGCTTGGCACTTTTCCGTTTTGCAGCTCGCGGGGTTGAATGTCCAAAAATAAATCTCTCGTCTAAAAATTTTTGAGTGAGATATGAAAGCCGCCATTGACAAATTGCATTATGAAAAAATCCTGTGGCAACAGGGGCTGTCGCTCATCGCCGGCGTCGACGAGGCGGGCCGCGGCCCGCTTGCCGGCCCGGTGGTTGCAGCCGCAGTGATTTTTCATCCGGGAGAGTTCATTGACGGCGTTGATGATTCAAAAAAAATGACGCCGCAAGCGCGCGCTGAAATTTATCCGGAACTGCTGGCGCGCTGCCGCAGTTACGGCGTCGGCATTGTCGAAGTGGCGCAGATCGATGACATGAATATTCTGCAAGCCTCCATGCTGGCGATGCGCAAAGCCATTGCCGCGCTGGCGCCGCCCGCCGAACACGTGTTGATCGACGGCCGGCCGTTGCGGGATTGCCCGGCGCCGCAGACCTCGATTGTCAAGGGTGATGCGTTGTCGTTCACCATCGGCGCCGCTTCGATCATCGCCAAAGTCGTACGCGACGAAATCATGCAGCACTATCATCGCCAGTTTCCGCTTTATGGCTTCGATCAACATAAAGGCTATGGCACCCTGGCGCATCTCGAAGCGCTTAAAAAGCTGGGGCCGTGCGCGATTCATCGCCGCTCGTTCAAACCGTGCGTCTTGGCGGAAGAATAATAAATAAATCGGCGAAGGACCGGAGAGGCAGGAAGATGTTCAAGCAGCACGCCTAAAGATCGGCATTCCTCCAAAAATTCATCACTTCAAGAATTCTAATCGTGGGAGAGGGGATGAGTCAAACCACCAACAAGCTGGGCTCATGGGGCGAACAGCGCGCCGCCGAACACCTGGAGAAACTGGGTTATACCATCATCGCGCGCAATTTCCGTCATGGCCATGGTGAGATCGATTTAATCGCGGACGACAACGGCATGCTTGTCTTTGTCGAAGTGAAGACGCAAAGCTCGGAAGCCATGGGCGAGGCTTTCAATTGGGTGACGCGCCGCAAGCAGCGCCAAATCGGGCGGGTGGCGCTGGCGTATCTCACTGCTCATCAAATTGAAAATCGGGATTGCCGTTTTGACGTCATTGCCGTGGCGCGCCGGGAGGATGAAGTCGAGATCAAACACATTCCGAATGCGTTTTGGTTGTGAAACATTCTTTTGGCTGGATGGCCTTCCCAAATAACATCGTCCGAGTTAAAAATTTTGGCGGGGATGTAGCCACAGTTCTGTAACGGGCACTGGAGCGACGATTGGTCAGTTCGACATGCAAGCAAATTGCCCTCTTGTTTTCCAACCGATTTTTTTATAAAATGGCCGCAACAGAGTGGGGAGGCGATTGTAATTATAAGACAGGCTATTATTCCAAGTGTGATTTCTGACAAGCTTTGGCGAAAACATCGCGTGACCGATGATGAGGTTGATCAGGTCTTCAAAAGCGGGCCCAACTATCGTAGGATTGAAAATGGTGATGTTTTAGGTGAGGATTTGTAAGCCGCCTTTGGAAAAACAGAAGCCGGACGCTGGCTCAGTGTGTTTTTTATTTACAAACGTAATCATGACGCATTGGTAATCAGCGCCCGCAACATGACAAAATCCGAAAGACGACAATATGCCAAAACGTAAGACCGTGCCCAACTTTTCTTCTTTTGAAGAAGCCGGAGAATGGCTTGACAGCCACTCGATCGCAGGCTTGAAAACGACCCCTGCACATTTTGAGCTGTCCCCTCAGTTCACGATTCGAATTGCCGAAGGTCGCGAGGAAGAAACTTCTATTCCAATCGATCACACATTGAGCAAACAAATTTCTCAAATCGCCCGGCAACAAGGGATTTCTGTTGAGGCTTTGGTCAATCGTTGGCTCGCGGAAAAAGCCGGGGAGAGCACAAATCCGGTTACTTATTGATTCGTCGTTGTGAGTGCAGTTATTTTGTTTTGTCGTATTTAATCTTGCGGCCACCCTTTCATCGTGCGAGGACCTTCATGCCTTCTGCACCTTTCGATTTCTCCAACCCTAAAAAGCTGCTCGCACAGCTTCGCCCCCAGATTCAAAAACAGCTCGACACGGATCTAAAAAAAGAAGGCCCGAGCCTGAAGCAGCGCTCGCAAGTGGCGTTGCGCACGTTTCTCACCGGCGCGATTCTGCTGCCGATTGCGACGGCCGGCGGCGATCCCGCGGCCACGGTTCAGGCGGTTGCCGCCCTTCTCGGCGGCCTGGCGACCGAGCATTTTACCGACTGGATCAAGAAATTCGCGGGCGCGCAACAAACCAATGATGAGGTTTTGCAGCAGCAACTCATGCAGCAAGCGGAGGCCAGCGAGGAAATCCTTCTCTGCTTGCAGCATCTTCTTGAAAAAGTCGAGGTATTGGCAACGGTGCAAAAAACTCTAGGGGAGGCGGAAGCCCGCTGGGTGAAAGAGCAATTGTTTACCGTACGCCCAATTCCAGCAGATACCGCTTCGCACCGTGCGTTTGCACAACAAGTCAAAAGACTTTTTCAACTTAAGCGTTCTGCCATTACCGAAGAATTCTATCTCGGTGGTGAGCAGCGCGCCGATTTTCTCGTGACAGATGTAATCCACGATGAGCCGTTGCGCACCGTCGTGCAATGCGTTACCACCCAGCAAGGCCGCGCCGACGAAGAGATGGTGCTCAAGATGCTTGGCTGGTTGGCAACCGTCAAATCCCAAAATCGCTGCGACCGAGGCTTGATCGTCACCGACAAAGGCCTTTCCCCGGCGGCGCACGGCCAGGCCGAGGGCGCCGGTTGGCGTGTGCGGCGCTACGATGATCTGCTCGCCGGCTTGATGGATTTCTCCCTTTACCTTTCTCGCTGCTGTGATGATTTCACTCAGGCCCGCTCGGGTAGCGTTTTGCCCGGTCTGGCCGAATATTATGTCAGCCTCAAAGCGCGTCTTGAGCGCGGCGATGAAAAAGCCAAGCCTTTTGATCTCTTGACCCACGTGCAAGCCTGGCTTCGCCGCCCCTCGCCGGCGCCACCGCTGATGCTGCTGGGAGAATACGGCACCGGCAAGACCACATTTTGCCGCAAACTCGCATTCGAGCTTGCAGATGAGTATTTACGGGTGCAAGATGAAGTGGCTGCCGGCCGCCCGCTTTCAGGCGCGCGGCCGCGACTACCGCTGTTGATCAACCTGCTCGATTTTGTTGAAATTCGCAAGCTCGATGCACTCATCACACACTTTCTCGGGCGCGTTTGCGGCGTCGATCAGCCGCGCTATGAGCTGTTCGAAGAACTCAATGCTGCCGGCATGTTCGTGCTCATCCTCGACGGTTTCGACGAAATGGCAGTGCGGGTGGATGCCACCACGATTGAAAAACATCTTTATCACATTGAGCAGCTCGCCAGACCGGCCAATAGCCGGGTCCTGCTCGCCGGCCGCCCGGAATTTTTTATGACGCGCGACGAGTTGGAACGTGGGTTGTGGCCGCATCGCCAAATGCTCGCCAACCGTTTTTTGCATTATGAAGCATTGCGATTGAAATTGTGGGACGACGAACAGATTCAGCTTTTTTTGAACCGCCTGGTGCCGCACCTGCCTCATCGACTCAAGGATGACAGTGGTAAAGACTGTGATGGTCCCGAGTACTATCGGCGTATATGCCAGATTCCCGGGTTTGCCGACGATCTCGCCCAGCGCGCCGTATTGCTCGAGATGATCGCGCAAACACTGCCATTTTTCGATGCCGGCACGCCGGTCACACGCCCGAATTTGTATGATCTCTACCTGCGCAAAGAAATCGAACGCCAGCGTCTGAAAAAAGGGCGGGAGTTCTTGTTGGATGATGATATTCGATTCACGTTGTTGCAAGAATTGGCGGCGGATTCTTTTCGCAGCACGACCGGCGGCATTACCTACGCGGCCGCGGAGCCGCTGGTAAAATCGAAATTGCCAACAGAAGTGGCAAGCTCGCCGCGCCAAACCGAGGAGCATACGCGCGAGTTTTTGAGTTGCTCTTTTCTCCGTCCCGGTCCCGGCGATCTTTTCGTGTTTTCGCATCGCTCGTTTCGCGGTTATTTTGCCGCGAAAGAACTTATGCCACGCCTGCGCGACGGCAGTGCCAAACCGCAACCCCTCGACCAAGACTGCATCGCGTTTCTTGCAGAGATGATGACAGAAACCTGCAATCACGATTGGTATCTGCGCCAGGTTGAAACCGCACTTAAGAAAGAAGGTTTGCCGGATTGGATTAAAAAGAGAAAAGATGGCGGTTATTTTTCCACGCTCCCGGGAGGTTTTGAGGTGGAAATGGTCTATGTGCCGGACGGCCCGTTTGTGCTTGGAGCGGAAGGTTTTTTGCAGCCACAAATTGCCCTCCTCGAAAAAGGCTTTTGGATCGACAAAACCCCGGTGACCAACGAGCAATACCAGCATTTTCTCCGCGCCAATCCCGAGCACCGAGAACCCAATGTCAAAGCAGATTGGGCCAAGCCGTACAACTGGAAAGGCCGTGCATGCCCAAAAGGTTACGAAAAACACCCTGTGGTGTTGGTAAGCTGGGACGACGCCCAAGCCTTCTGCAAATGGGCGGGCAAAGCTTTGCCCACCGAGCAGCAGTGGGAAAAAGCTGCGCGGGGAATTGATGGTAGAATTTATCCTTGGGGTAATCCTTGGCAGCGCGATAACTGCAACAGCGCTGAATACTGGCAAAGTCGAAACCCACCTGCGAATGGCATCAAAACAACAGAAGTTGGGTTATTTAGAATCGAATCGCCCTATTTTTGTGTGGATAACTCTGGCAACGTGTGGGAATGGTGTACGGATTTCTATAATGAGAGTCAGAAATCGCGCGTGCTGCGGGGCGGCGCGTGGGACAATCTACCGCATGACGTGGCGTGCGCTTACCGCTCCGACTTCGTGCCAGATATTCGCTACAATTATATCGGCTTTCGTTGCGCCAGAACCTGAGCACCCTTTTCCCTTTTTTTTCTTACTCTTTACACTAAACAAATGGCAAGCTGCAAGGGGTAAGATATCTTAGAACCGCTTTTAGGCAAAACGCGCTGAGAGCGCGTTTTGCCTCGAAAATTTTATTGAAATTTAGGGAATTTTCCTGCGACGATCTGAGTTATCAATTTTGTTTGACGGGCAAGCGCTCATCGCGCGTGCTGCGGGGCGGCGCGTGGAACAATCAACCACATAACGTGGCGTGCGCTTACCGCAACAACAACGAGCCAGATAATCGCAACAATAATATCGGCTTTCGTTGCGCCAAAACACCCGGGGCAAGGGGCAGGTTGCAAATGGCAAAAAGCCTCCAAAACCCAGGCTCATTCTCCCAGAATCTGCCGGCTCACGGGTTGGCAGAGCGTGGAGCAATGGGTGTTCACAGCGTTTGTCCGGCGTCCTGCCGCAACGCGGGAACAAAAATAAAATAGCCCGGCAGCGGCTGGTAGAGAAGTCTTCGAACGCCGCGGCCGGGCACTTTTGTATGTAGTCGCGCCTTCAGGCGCCCGCCGTGAATAGCATACCAGCCCCTGAAGAGGGCAACTACGAACGTTTGCATATGGCCCAAAAAGAAAACTTGCTCACCCGCCTGGAAGATTTTATCGTATGGTATTTACCGCATCTTGAAAGCTTCCCGCGCAACTATAAATTCCTGCTTGGCGACCGCAGCGTCAAAATTCTGCTGGATATTTTGGAAGAAGTGGCGGATGCCTACTACAGCAAGGAAAAGCTGCAGCGCGCCAACATTCACCTTGAAAAACTGCGCCGCATGCTTGCCATCTGCACTCGCATGAAATTCCTCAACACAAAACAACTCGCGTTCGCGAGCAATCGCCTGTACGAGATTGGCACGGATTTGGGCGGTTGGATCAAGCAAGTGGCACGGGGCAAAGGGCAAGAGACGCCACAACCCCTTTCATGAATTTTTCACAAGATACCCAAGGCTACAATTTGAAAAGCTACACCAATCTTTTTGATGAAATCTGCGCCTTTGAAAATCTCTATCTTGCCTCACGCAAGGCAGAGAAGGGCAAGCGTTTTCGTGACGAAGTTTCGGTCTTCAATGCCCGGCGCGCCGAAAACCTTTTGGAGATGCAACGGCTGTTGCGCGCAGGAGTTTATCCTTTCGGAAGTTTCCGTACACATCGTATCCTCCGGCCCAAACCGCGCATGATCAGCGCCGCGCCCTATCGCGACCGCCTCGTGCATCATGCTTTGATCAATATTATCGGACCGTTGTTCGAGCGCAAATTCATCCGTGACAGTTACGCCAATCAAATCAACAAGGGTACCCACGCCGCGCTCGACCGCTGCACCTATTTTTGCCGGCGCTTTCGCTATGTTTTGCAACTCGACATTCGCAAGTATTTTCCTGGTATCGATCATCTCATTTTGCTGCGCGAGATCAACCGAACGATTATTTGCCGCCACACCCGCAAGCTTATTGAGCAAATCATCTCTCACAGCAACCCGCAGGAACCTGCACCCTTCTATTTTCCGGGAGATGATCTTTTCACGCCGTTCGAGCGCCGCAAAGGCCTGCCCATCGGCAATCTCACCAGCCAGTTTTTTGCCAATGTCTATCTCAACCGCTTTGATCATTTTGTGAAAGAAACCTTGCGCGCGCCGGGGTATATTCGTTATGTTGATGACATCCTGGTGTTCAGCGACGACAAAGCCTGGTTGCATCAGTGCCGGAAGCGTTGTCAGGTCTTTCTGAACGATTGGCGTTTACAATTGCATGACAAAAAAGCGATCTTATATCCCGTTGCGCTGGGAGTTCCGTTTCTAGGATTCCGCGTCTTTCCGACGCACCGTCTTTTGCTAAAGAGCGGCGTCAAACGCGCCAGACAGCGGTTGCGTGCCCTGCAAAGAGCTTATCGCTTGCGCCGATTGCCGTGGGACAAAATCAACGCATCTGTGCAAGCCTGGCTGGGACACGTTCAGCATGGCGATACCTGGGAATTGCGCCGCGTGTTGTTTGATCAGTACAACTTCAATCGGAGCAGCAATCCCATGCCAGGTCATAACTCAGATACCCGAAGCCCGTGATAACTAACTCTGAGTCAAGCTTGCGCGTTATGATGCTGAGAAGAATTTATGGGCCTTATGCGCAAGCCTGACTTCTGGAGTTCGCCCGGATCATCTCCCCCACTGCAAATCTGCCTCAGCTGCAATATAGCCAAACGCCGCCCAGTACTTTCCCTTGCGTACACGCGCAAAAATCTCCTTCGCCTTTTCCGTCTCGCCGTTATAGAAATACCAATTGCCCACGCCGTAGCCTTGCGTCGCAATGTCGAGATC
>QEVD01000050.1 GCA_003576975.1 Candidatus Zhuqueibacterota bacterium | reverse complement strand
CCGGTGGTCCGGAACGCCGGGTTAGCGGCCATAATTGACGCTCTCGCCGCGGAGCAATAGTCTTCAAATCTATTGACATTGGAGGTCATTATGAAAGAGATTTCGTTGGAAGCAATGCAAGAGCTCAATGGCGGGCAGTTGCCGTTTGGTTGCAGTCTAGCCTTGGGTATGTACGGTCTTGCTATTATAACAGCCGCTGCAGCCACAGGCGGGGTCGGCGCTATTATCTTAGGACAACTCGGGTTATACGGCGGAGCAGCATCAATAATTTGTGGCTGTACAGAACTCTGCGGCTAATGCAAGGAGTTAGTACGACAGTTACGCCGATCACAAGCTGTTCACAAATTGTGAATTCATGGGCAGGGATGATGTCCCTGCCCTGACGAAGGAAATTTTTCGATGCTAATTTATGCAACAGGAAAAAAATGGGAAAGCATAGATTCGAATTAACAACTCTCTTCAACCTATATAGGACCAACTCGAAACTCACGAAACGAGTGAGAAAAAACGAGTACTATTATTTGATATTTATTGCGCTTGGGTCGTTTTGGCTCATGATATTCTGGGGTGCTATACTATTCACAGACATTATTAGATTCGATAACGGTGCTCAACAGGAACTTGCATTTAGTGCAACAATCTTTTTCGTCTTCACATTTGATTTTTTTTTCATGCTTTTACGGTTTCAAAATGGTTCTCTTATAGAATTGTACCATCTCAGCATATTTCCAATTGCAAAAAATCTAAAATTAAGATTCAACCTATTACTAATGCTGATTGACCGCAAATCAATAATCTATTTGCCAATCATCCTTCTACTGGCTGCCTCCTTTTTTAAGGATTTCTTTTTGTTAAGAGCATTTATAGGTGTTGCTTTAATTTTTGAGTTGTTCCTGACAATGAACATCTGGGCTTTTGTCTTTTATAACTTTTTTGGAGAATCTCTAACGAAAATCAGGAAAAATGTATTGGTATTGTTCTATTTTTGGGTTATCTCGTTTAACGTCATGTTAATTACAAAAAGATTGGACTTGCTAGGTTCATTACCGGTTATCAGCAATGCAGGTTTGGCTTTGTATGCACTCAAGGCCGGGGACTTGACATCTGTTCTTATAAACGGTTTGCTCATAGGCATATTCTTATTTGCTGGGATTCTCGCCATAGGATTACTCGCGCTAGAAAGGAATTATGTTCTCACGAAGAAGAAATTCTATTTGCGCTGTTTGTAGGCAGTGATACTCCCATGACAAAACCACAGCCCCCGACTCTCGTAAGGATAAGCATGGTCATGCTTCATCGCCATATAAAATGGCGCTTCATATTCGTATGTGGCGCCGCCAACGCTTTGCTATTGTCTTCGCTTGCAAAATCACTGTTTGCGGGCATGAATGTGTTTATTGGCATTGTTACCTTCAACTATCTGGTCACAGGATTTTTGTTTGCCAATATTTTTGGGGAAGGCAAAAACGAAAAAACCTGCTATTTTCTGTTCCCGACAGATCTCAAAAGGATCATATTCGCAAAAAACCTAAGCATCTTCATTCTCGTTCTGGGATTGTATTGTTTAACGGCACTTGTTGCGGCAGCACGACATGAATCCAACGTGCTTGACTTTCTTGATGCACTGGTATTTCTCCTGACCTCCATCTTTCTCTTTTTCTGGCTCGGAAACTTCATTGCTGTTCGATTCTCTCTTCAGGATTCTACGGACAATCTCATCATCTCCCTGCTTCTGCAATTCGGCATGATGATGTTCGCTTCACTTCCCTATCTGATCCTGAAAGTGATATTTCAAAGCTACCTCTTGTGCGTGATATTCTTAATGGGTTCTGTGGTGGCGTGGTACTTTGTCATGATCCCATCAACTGCAAAAGCGTTGCAGAAACACAAGTTCGTCATTTTGGGAGATCCATCGTGAATGCCATCGTTTGCAAAGGGCTAAAAAAAATTTATAAGAAAAAAGCCGTTGCCCTGGAGCATCTGGATTTGTCCGTTCCCGCGGGGTGCGTTTTTGGCCTAATCGGTCCGAATGGCGCCGGGAAATCGAGCCTTATAAATATCCTGGCGGGAATCGTGCAAAAGGACGCGGGCGAAGTGTTTCTTCTCGGTGAAAAAGTGAATGATTTTGATTTTGAGTACAAAAGAAATGTCGGCTTCGTTCTAGAAAAGCCGGTATACTTAGAAAAACTCACGTCACAAGAGTATTTGGAATTTGCCGCAGCCATGCACGGCATCGAAAAAACCGTCGCAGAGAAGCGCATTGAAGAACTCATGCAATTCTTCGTTCTTTATGAAAAGCGAAATGACTTGATTGAGACTCTTTCAACGGGTATGAAAAAGAAGGTGTCGCTGGCAACAGCAATCATCCATCGCCCCAGGCTCCTCATTTTAGACGAGCCCTTGGAGGGAATTGATCCGCTATCATCAAAGACAATAAAGGATAATCTGCGCCTTATGGCTGAAAAAGGGGTTACGGTCTTTCTCAGCTCTCATGATCTCAATACCGTTGAAAAACTCTGCGATCAGATTGCAATAATCAGCAAAGGAAAAATCTTTTTCCAGGGTACAATGGATGATCTCAGAAGAAAGACTAACGGTGGCATCGTGAAGGATTCTTTGTCACTTGAAGAAATCTTCCTTGCCGTCATCTCTGAGAAAGGCGCCATGAGGGAACCCCAGAAACTCTCCTGGCTTTAGGAAAGTTTAGTCTCATCTGACCTTGGCAATTACCCTTCTGGCATTCGCCGCATTTTTTCATAAGATCATCCGCTCAAACCTCAGGCAGGTGACGTAGTCACCATCAAAATCCGGCAAGAGCATGACGGCAATTATTTTGATTACTACATCAATGGCGAATACTCTGCCACCGCCGAGGATCCCGCCAGACATTTTCCAAAATCTGACAACTGGTACGTGGGGTTCTTTCTCCGCGGCGAAGAGATGAACAATGAAATCGATGAATTCTCGCTGACCTACATTCAAAAGCCCGGCATAGCGCCCGAGGCACCCGGCCGCTATGTGTCGCAGGAAAGCCGGACAATCTCTCGACCTCAATTCCACCTCTCCCCGAATTATCCCAATCCGTTTCGGCATTTCACTCAAATGCCGCTACATCTAGGCGCGCCCGGCCGTGTGTCAGCCACGATCTACAATTTGCAAGGCCAGCAGATTCAGAGCTTGTACAATGGAATTTTGTTCACCGGTACGCATCAACTGAAATGGTTTGGAACAACCGCTGCCGGTCAAGCGGCAAGCAATGGTATTTACTTCTTACGCGTGTTGGTTGAAGCTGACAATGGCACAATTGAAGTCTTGAGCAGGGAATTACTGCTGGCGCGTTAAATTTTCCGCACGAATTTTCTCAACATGGGTCACTACCCTCAAATTCATCACAAATTCAAACGGGAGACCATCTCATGAAACGTTTATTGGGACACATTTGTTTGGGACTCGGGATTTTAGCATTAGCCGGCGGGATGACAAAAAGTTTCGGGCAAGAAGTCCAGCGCTATAAAATTCGCTCGGGCATTGTCGAGTATATACTCAGCGGCGTGCAAACCGGCAGCGAGACGATCTATTTTGACCGGTGGGGTATGCGCGAGGCCAAATACTCACAAGCGGAAACCAAAATGATGAACATGTCCATCAAAAAAAATATACTCACATTGTTGGATGGCGATTGGACCTACAGCGTCGATTTGGATGCGAAAACCGGAACCAAAGTGCCGACGCCCTTGCTCAAAGACCTGAGCGCACAAGCCAAACGCGAGGGCAAGGATCTCACGGATATTGGCGAAGATATCATGAAGCGCAGCGGCGCGAAGAAAATTGGAGAAGAAACGTTCTTGGGAAAACGTTGCGACGTTTGGGAAATCCAAAATTTGAAAACCAAGACCTGGGTCTGGCAGGGGCTCGCGCTGAAAACCGAGGCAAGCATGATGGGTAAAACAATTCTGATTGAAGCGACCCGCGTGCAGGAAAACGTGAACGTCCCTCCGGAGAAATTGACCTTGCCGAAAGGGGTGGTGATCACCGAAGGTCAGAACCCAATGGAGATGCTGAAGCAAATGAAGACACAGATGCGGAAGGAGTAATGGCTTTCAGCGAGATTAAACAAAAACCCCACTTTGGTGGGGTTTTGTGTTTTATGGCAGGCTCGTCAGCAAATTGCTCCAGGCCTCGCGCGTGACATAGTCGCTCACCAGAAAGGCAAACAAGATGATGAGCCACAAGAACCCGGCGCCGGCAAAAACCCACACCAGCTTGTCGCTGTAGCGCACATGCATGAAATACATGATCACCAGCGTGGCTTTGGTGACTGCAATCGACATGGCGATGAAGTTGTTCAGCGGGCCGAGATCGACAAAAGCGACTACCACAGTGACGAACGTCAAAACCAGCAATGCGGCGAAAATTGTAAAATAAACTCTTTGCGGAACGAGATGTGGACCCATCAGTGGCGACCTATGAGATAAAGTAACGGGAACAGAAAAATCCAGACGATGTCGACGAAGTGCCAATACAAACCGAAAATTTCGATCGGGGAATTGTACTCTTTGGAATAACGCCCGCGCTGCGCTTGATAAATAAGATAAAACAAAATACCGATGCCGATGACCATGTGCAGCGCGTGCATGCCCGTCATGGCGAAATACACCGCAAAGAAAATTTGCATTTGCGGGGCATGCGCTTCCGCAGGATTAAAGAGCGGCCCGGGAACGAGGTGTTCATGAAACTTGTGGGTGTATTCGATGGCTTTGATGCCTAAAAATGCGGCGCCCAACACCACGGTGAACACGAGAAACATGATCAGTTGCTTGCGCTTGCCTTGCTGGCCGTAGAACACGGCCAACGCCATGGTCAAGCTGCTGCAGATCAAAATCGCCGTGTTGATGCCGCCGAGCGTGATGTCGAGGTAGTGGCTGCCCTGGATGAAGGCCTCAGGATAGCTCATGCGATATATCAAGTAAACCGCAAACAGCCCGCCGAAAAACAGAATCTCTTGAATCAGAAATGCCCACATCCCCAATCCCGCCGCTTCGAATTGCTGGTCGAGATCATCAAAATGATGGGCAAGCGCCGGATGATGTTGCTCAGACAAGGGCGCCCTCCTTTTCTTCTTTGGCATGCTCACGCGCAAATTTCGCGTAATCATATGCCTCTTCCGTCACAATCGGCGTTTTTTCAAAATTTTGGGTGGGCGGCGGCGAAGGCGTCGTCCATTCCAAACCGGTCGCACTCCAGGGATTCGCGCTCGCGCGCGGGCCATATTTGAGCGACCAGAGAAAATAGACCAGCGGGATCAAATAGCCCACGCCCAGAATCGTAGCGCCCGCAGACGACATAACGTTCAAGACTTGAAATTCTTCCGGGTAAACGTGATAGCGCCGCGGCATGCCGAGATAGCCCAGCACAAATTGCGGGAAGAATGTCAGATTGAATCCCACGAACACCACCAATGCGGCAAAGCGCGCCCAGCCGTCGGGATACAACCTGCCGGTAATCTTGGGCCACCAAAAATGCAGGCCGCCGAGATAAGCCATGATTGTGCCGCCGACCATAATGTAGTGAAAGTGCGCAACGATGAAATAGGTGTCGTGCACATGCACATCCACGGCCAGCGTCGAAAGAAACATGCCGGTGAGGCCGCCAATCGTGAACAAACCGATGAAGCCGATGGCGTACAGCATCGGTGCTTGATACGATACCGACCCTTTGTAGAGGGTCGCGGTCCAATTGAACACTTTGATCGCCGAGGGAATCGCGACCAGGAAGCTCAAAAAGGAAAAAACCATGCCGGCATAGATCGACTGGCCGGTGGTAAACATGTGATGGCCCCACACCAAGAAGCTGATCACCGCAATCGCGAGGCTGGAGAAGGCGATGAATTCGTAACCGAAAATTTTCTTACGGGAGAAGCAGGTGATCAATTCACTCATCACGCCCATGGCCGGCAAAACCATGATATAAACCGCGGGATGGGAATAGAACCAAAACAAATGCTGAAAAAGAATCGGATCGCCGCCAACCGCCGGATCAAAAATGCCGATGTGAAAAAGCCGTTCGAGTGCAACGAGCACGATGGTGATGGCGACCACGGGCGTGCCTAAAATTTGGATCAAACTCGTGGCATAATGCGCCCAGATGAACAACGGCAGGCGAAACCAGGTCATGCCTGGGGCGCGCATTTTGTGAATCGTCACAATAAAATTGAGGCCGGTGAGAATCGAGGAAAAACCAGTGATAAAAATGCCGACCGCAGCGAGAATGACGTTGGTGTTCGAATACGTGCTGCTGTAAGGCGTGTAGAAGGTCCAGCCGGTATCGACCCCGCCGAGCAACACCGCGGCAAACGTGAACAAACCGCCGATGATATAAATGTACCAACTCAGGAGGTTGATGCGTGGGAACGCCAAATCCTTGGCACCGATCATGAGCGGCACGAGGAAATTGCCGAGTATTGCGGGAATCGCCGGGATGAGAAAGAAGAACACCATCATGATGCCGTGCATCGTGAACATTTTGTTGTACGTCTCGGATTGCATCAAGTCCGCAGCGGGTGTCATTAACTCGAGACGCACAAACACGGCAAACAAACCGCCGATCAAAAAGAAAAACGTCACCGAGATCAAATAAAGAATCGCGATGCGCTTGTGATCGACGGTGAGCAGCCAGGATTTCGCGCTGAACCCGGCATTGAGATAATGCTTTTTAGGAATCTCTTCAGGGTCAGCAATTTGATGATCAAAAGGTTTGAAAACAGCAGTAGCCATTGTTCACTTTCTTTACTGAATTTCACCGTCCGGCGCTGGTTGCGGCCGGGCGGCAGGGTTATCTCTGCAACGATTTAATATAGGCGGTAAGCTGCAAAATTCCGGCTTCATTGATTTGCCCCTGAAACGTGGGCATGAGCGGTTGATAGCCGGCTGTGACTTTTGCGCCGGGATTGAGCAGCGATTCGCGCAGATAGCCTTCATCCGCGATCACGGTGCGGCCGTCGGCAAGCTTGACTTCCGACCCAAACACGCCGACCAGCGAAGGTCCGCGCGCGCCGGCAACATTTGCGTGGCAGGTGCTGCAGCCGAGTTGATTGAATTTCTTTTCGCCGGCGGAGGCCAGGGTTTCGCCGCTTTCGTTGCCGCTCAACCAATTTTGGTAATCACTTGGTTCCATGACAACAACCGTTCCGATCATTTCGGAATGCTTCGTGCCGCAATATTCCGCGCAGAAGAGATGGTATTCGCCGACTTTGGTGGCCTCGAACCAGAGATGTGTGTAACGGCCCGGCACCACGTCCTTCTTCACGCGAAACGCCGGAATGTAAAAACTGTGAATGACGTCCTCGGTGGTCATCGTTAACTTTACGGTTTGCCCGAGGGGAACGTGCAGGGTGTTGATCTCGCGCTGGCCGCTGGGATGCTGGATATGCCACATCCACTGCTTGCCGACGACATAGACTTCAATCGCATCTTTTGGCGGCGCGGAGTAGGCTTCGAAGTATAGACTCGCGCCCCACCAAAATGTGATCATCGCCAAAATAAACGGAATGATCGACCAGGCCAATTCGAGCTTGAGCAAGCCGGGAATCTGCTTGGGTGCATCTTCCTCCGACTTGCGGCGGTAGCGCACGGCAAAGAGATAAATTAAAAAAAAGATCAACAGTGTAAAAAAAGTCGTGAGGCCGATGAGAAAATAGTACAACAAATCGACCTCGCCGGCCAAACGCGAGGCTTGTTCAGGAAAAAATTGAAAGTCTTTGCCCATAATCTCAAAAAATAACTAGCGTGAAAAAGTTATATCTAGGCTCGTTCCATCAAATGAATAAGAATTTCATCTAAAGCTTGCCGCAAAAAACCATTTAATGAAAATGCAAAATTGAAAAACATTTTACCGGAACCGGTAACCGCGGTTTCTACGCTCTTGCACTCACAGCCATCTTGCGGTCTCGCCGAAGCATGACGATGACAAAAGCCACCAACACCAGCACCGTGGCAATGCCCGCCAGGCGCAACACATTCATGATCACCAGGCCGTATTTGCCCGTTCTCGGATCATAGTGATAACAATACAACAGCAGTTGATCCACCGGCGAACCGATTTTGTTCTCGGAGGCTTCCACCAGGCTCAAGCGTAAATCGCGGCTGGGATAATCAACGCCGTAGAAATAACGCGCGAGCTTGCCTTGCGGCGTCAACACCATAATGCCGCCGGCATGGGCATATTCCTTAGTTACAGGATCAAATTGATAACGAAAACCCACCGCCTCAGCAAGCCGGGAAATGTTGACCGAATCGCCGGTGAGAAAATGCCAACCGCTGGCCGCACTGGCGCGATCGTAATCCTTGAGATAATTTTTCTTCTTTTCCGCCGCGAGCGCGGGTGTTTCACGATGATCGAAACTCAAGCTGATGATGTCGAATTCCTCGCCGGCGCTGAACGACAGGGGTTTGAGATTTTTCGTCAATCCATTCAGCACCAGATTGCACAACATCGGGCAATTGTAATATACCAGCGTGAGAATCACGGGCTTCTCACCGAAGTATTGTTGCAACGGCACCGTGTTGCCGGCCTCGTCATAAAACTCCAGATCAAGCGGCGCTTGTTCACCCAGTCTCTGATCAATACCGATCTTTTTGAGAATGTCGGGCTGGTTGGAGGCGTTAAGCCCCTGCGCTTGCAGGCTTGACAACAAAAGAAGCGAAGCTAGCAAGAGAAGGAGCGAAAAGCGAAAACGTGTTTTCATGGCCGCGTTCCTCCATTTTCCAGCTTTGCTGCAAGATTCTGGTCGCGCACCGGCAAGCCGCGCTTGAGCAACAGCGCCATGGCGCTGTCCACCGGAATGCGCGCAATGCCGGCTTCACGAACAACCCAGCCATAACCGTGCAACAGCGAGTCTTCTTTGAGATAATAGTTCTGTAAATCACGTTCGGGAGTGATTTGCAGGCGCGGCGCCGGCGGCATCTGCGATTGTGCGGCCAGGGCATGCGGAGGAATTTCAATGCGTTTTTGCCGGTTTTCGAGAAATTTGAGGGCACCAATCAGCAATACGATCGTTACTGCCATGATACCCAATAATCCCAGCCCGGAAAACAAAAGGGAGCGAGCATCCGCGTCCGTGGTTTCGTGGCCGCGGTGATTGTTATCGTGTGTCTGCATAATCAATTCTTAAACAAAAAATTCTCTCATCATCATAATGCTTGCATCCAGCCGAAATCAGCCATTTTCCCGTTTGCTTCGGCTCAATGCTGATGCTCTTTGTGGCTAAAAGCAATTTCGAGGCGCGGGTCGTGCAACGGCAGCAACGCGCGATCTTTGAGTTGCCAGACGAAATAGGCCAGCCAAAGGCCGCCGATACCGGCCGGCGCAACAATATCCAACCAGTGAACCGTCAACCGTTCTGCGTGAAAGCTGGGCGCGATCAACCAGAACAAATCAATAAAACGCATGGCGATCATCCAGAGCGCGACCTTGCGCAGCACCTCCACGCGGCGTTTCGCTTTGCGGGACAATAAAAACACGAACGGCAAGGCGAAGTGAAAAAGCACAAGAGCGAGCGCAAGCCACTGCCAGCCGCCGTGCATCCGGTGCAGGTACCACGGAATTTCTTCCGGCAGATTTCCTGACCAGATAATCAGAAACTGGGAAAACGACACGTAGGCCCAGAGCAACACGAACGCAAACATCAAATTGCCAAGATCGTGAAAGTGCTTCGCCTCCATCACCTCGGACAACGGTTTATGCTGGGCCAGCAGGACCGCTGCGACGATAACAAACGCGAGCGTGAGCAGGCCATTTCCCACGACGAAAAGCACGCCGTAGATCGTCGAGAACCAATGCGGATCGAGCGACATCACCCAATCAACCGAGGCAAAGGTGAGCGTCAACACATAGATCACCAACGCCGGCCCGCTGAGATGGCGCAGCTTCGTGCTGAGCGCGGCGTCGCCGTTTTCATCCTGGCGCTTGGACCAGCGATTCAGCCAAAAGATGAATATGCCCCAAATGGCGAAATAAACCGCCGTTCGAATCGCAAAAAAAGAGATATTCAAATATGGAACCTTGTGCTGCAAAAGCTTGTCTTGCGCCATGACTTCCGGTTGCGCCCAGATATACAGTTCTTTGACGCCAAAGGCGAGCGGCAGCAGCAGAACGATCATCAGCGGCAGCGTGCGCGTGCCGGATTCGAGCATGCGCTGAATCGAGAAGCCCCAGCCGCCGCCCACCATGTGGTGCAATGCCAGCAATGCAAAGCTGCCCAGGGTGAGGCCGAGCCAGAACAAATAACCGAACAAGTAAGAGCGAAAGAACTGTGTCGTGCTGAGAAAGGCGCCTGCGCCGCACAACGCCAAAGCGATCACGCCAATGATCAGCGCGCGCTGCTGCCAACGGCTTAAAACAGGGGTTAACGTTTCGGCTTGATTCATCGCGCGGCTCCGAGTTGCTGGCGTTGGCTTGCAGGAACATCTTCAATCGTGGCGTTTTGGCTCAATTGCAGGGCGCGAATGTAAGCGACGATGGCCCAGCGATCATTTACGGTAACACGATCGGCATAACTATACATGGTTCCGAAGCCGTTGGTGATGACGTCAAAATAGTAACCAGCCGGCGCTTCACGCAGGCGTTGCGTGTGAAACGAAGGCGGCTGGCGCATACCGCGCTGCACAATCATGCCGCTGCCGTCGCCGATGCGCGCATGACAAGGCGCGCAAAAAATGTTGTAGCGTTCCTGGCCGCGCGCCAAAATGTCTTTGGTGATGGGAAAGGGAAACGCGTCCACCGGCTTACCGGCGATTTTTCCCGAATACAGATGCTCATCGATTTTGAGTTGGCCGCGCGCGACGGTGCCCGGCACTTGCGGCCTGGAAGCGCGGCCATCTTTAAAAAATGTACTGGCTTCGAGCGGCTCGTAGCGCGGTTGATCGTGCATGTCTTGCCGGCAGCCGGTAATGACGAGCAGGCCGAGCAGGAGAAGCGGGAATCGAAGATGGAAAATGGAAGTTAGAGATTCGATCTGAGTAAATCGCATGATCATACTATTATTTGGTGACTGATTTACAAAGTGTGTCTGCCGTCTGAATCATTCCATTCACGGTTCAACCTCATACACGGCATAAGGCCGCAGGCTTTCCATAAACTGCTTGGTTGCCGCAAGATCGAATTTCGGATCGCGTGTTTCAATACACAGAAAAAAGCGATCGCGCGTGGCGTGTTCGAAACGTTCGACGTTGAACACCGGGTGATAGGGCTGCGGCAGGCCGTTGAGCGCGAACATTGCCAGCACCGCGGTGAAGGCCGCGAACAAAATCGTCACCTCGAACGTGATAGGAATGAACGAGGGCCAACTGTTAAACGGGCGGCCGCCGACATTCAAGGGATAATCAATCACGGCGGCATAGTATTGAAAGAAGAAACCCACCAGGCAGCCGACGATTCCGCCGATCAAAACAAAGCGCGGCAAGCGGTTGCGATGCACATGTATCGCTTCCGCCAGGCCCTCCACCGGGAAAGGGGTGTAGGCGTCCAGCTTGCGATAGCCCGCGGCATGCGCGCGTTTGGCGCCTTCGAGCAAATCGTTGGGCGTTTCGAACTCGGCCATGAGGCCGTAGAGCGAAGACTCGTTTTTGGTGTTGAGGTTCATAGGCTAAATCTTACCCTCATACAAATCGCTTACCGGGAAGCACATCTCGTAGTCATTCCAATCTAAATTGCCATAAACGATGGAGAATTTTTTGAACTCTTTTAGGTGAAGATATTTTTTGAAAAGAGGATTGCGCGCGCTTCGCAAAAATGGCTCAAAATCGATGATGCGCTTTTTGCCATTATTGAACCAAATTTTCAGGCGATAGCCGTCAAGATATTCCGCCTGCACGATTTCGATGATCTCGGTTTCTAGAGCAGGCTCGTATGTGATTTTGATCTTGCTCATTTCAATTTCTGCTTGATAGTCTTGGACTTGATTTGCTTGCCCATCACAAAGAAATCAACCCACTTTTGAACGATTTCATCAGCATGACTCGCGACCAGTTTTCTGAAATCGGAAAGCTGCGATTTTGGCAGCGGCTTTTTGCCCTTGAGATGCTTGATCCGAATTTCAACGACCTTGCCATTTTCAATTATGAGTTCAGCCTTCATCTCAGCGGCTTGATAACGACCATGAACGTGAATTGGCTCATGATCATTTGCAAAGAAAAATACAACGAGACCGAAATACTCATAAAGCTTTGGCATCTATCCGATTCTTCCCTGACAGGATTACTTCCCCTCCTCCGCCGGCACCAGTGTGCGCATCTCAAAAATCGAAATCGCCGGCAGCACACGCACGAAGAGAAAAATGAGTGTGAAGAACAAGCCGATCGTGCCGATATACGTCGCCCAATCCCACATTGTGGGAGAGTACATGTCCCAGGATGACGGCATAAAATCGCGGTGCAAGCTGGTCACCACGATCACAAAACGCTCGAGCCACATGCCAATGCTCACGACGATGGAGATGATGAACAGCCAAATTGTACTGCTTTGGACTTTTTCGATCCAAAGCAACTGCGGCACCACAAAGTTGCACAGGAGCAGCGCCCAATAAGCCGGCGCATAAGGTCCGGTCCAGCGGTTCGTCATCATGTACCATTCGTATTGGTTGCCGCTGTACCACGCCATAAAAGCTTCCATGGCATAACCATAAACAACGATCAAACCGGTGGCGAGCATGATCTTCGCCATGTTGCGCAAATGCCGGGTGGTGATAAAATCTTCCAGGCCGTAGATTGCGCGCAGCGGAATGGCGAGAATCAACACCATCGCAAAACCCGCGTAAATTGCGCCGGCGACGAAGTACGGGGGAAAGATCGTCGCGTGCCAGCCGGGAATGATCGACATGGCAAAATCGAAACTGATCACCGTGTGCACCGAAAGCACCAGCGGCGTGGCCAAACCGGCGAGCAGCAGGTACGTCGTTTCATAGCGCGACCAATGCACCGCCGAGCCGCGCCAGCCCATCGCCAACCCGCCGTAAATAAGTTTGAGCCAGCGATTCTGCGTACGATCACGCAGCGTGGCAAGATCGGGAATCAATCCGACATACCAAAACAGCGCCGATACCGAAGCATACGTTGAAATGGCAAAAACATCCCACGCGAGCGGGCTGCGCGTTTGCGGCCACAACGCCATGGTGTTGGGATAGGGCAGCAGCCAATAGGCCAGCCACGGCCGCCCGACGTGAATCAACGGAAAAACGCTGGCGCACACCACTGCAAACAGGGTCATGGCCTCGGCGAAACGGTTGATGGAGGTACGCCACGCCTGGCGGAAAAGCAGCAAGATCGCAGAGATCAGCGTGCCGGCGTGCCCGATGCCGATCCACCACACGAGATTGATAATGGCGAAGCCCCAGCCCACCGGGTTGTTGATGCCCCAAATACCCACGCCTTTGACAAACAAGTATGCCAGTGCAACAAAAAGCAGCATCGCGACAGCGAACGCAATGGTGAAGCCGATAAACCAGCCTTTCGGCGTTTTGCGTGTCAGTACGATCGCGCTGACTTTGTCGGTGATCGAGCCGTAGGTGTGCCCGGGCGCGAGCACCGGCGCTTCCTGGCGATACTTCTTCTTAACCGGTGTTTCGGTTGTTGTCATGCTTCCTCAAACAGATAATACCGTCCCGATGGGGCGGGATTTTATGTCTGCATTTGCTGAACGAATCTACTCACATTTTTTTCAACGGATAACTACTCCCAACCGATTCCAATACAGATTCGTTCAATCCGTTGGAAATTCTATTCGATTTGGAAAGTTTGCGAATTCAGCTTTTCAGCCTGAAGCTTCGTGTTCTTCCAACTCCGGATTGGGATTGCGCAAGCGCGCCAAGTATGTGGTGCGCGGGCGCGTATTCAAATCCGTCAACAGGCCGTAATTAAGTTTGCTGTCGCGCAGTTTTTTAACGCGGCTGTTGGGATCATTGATATTGCCGAATGTGATCGCCTGTGCCGGGCACACCTGCTGGCAGGCGGTCAAAATCTCGCCGTCGCGAATATCGCGATCTTCTTTTTTGGCCTCGATGCGCACGGCATTGATACGCTGCACGCAGTACGTGCATTTCTCCATCACGCCGCGTGAGCGCACGGTGACGTCCGGATTGCGCTGCAGTTTCAAGCTCGGCGTTTCGAAATCCGAATAAAGCAGGAAATTGAAGCGCCGCACTTTGTACGGGCAGTTATTGGCGCAATAACGCGTGCCGACGCAGCGATTGTAAACCATGTCATTCAAACCCTCATCGCTGTGCACCGTCGCGCCCACCGGGCACACCGGTTCGCACGGCGCATTTTCACAGTGCATGCACGGCACGGGTTGATGATAGGTTTCGGGATGATCGAGATCGCCTTCGTAATAACGATCGACGCGGATCCAGTGCAACTCGCGGCCAATGAGAACCTGTTCTTTACCGACAACGGCAATGTTGTTTTCCGATTGGCAGGCTACGGTGCAGGCATTGCATCCCAGGCAGGCATTCAAATCGATCACCATGCCCCAGGCATTGTCTTCGTATTTATGCTCGGGATAAAGCGTCATGCCAGGCGCCGGATCATGCCCCATCTCATGCACGAAATCCGGATGCTCCCGATATTCGGCCAGTGTACCCTCGCGCACCAGATGGCGATTCTCCATGCTATGGTGCATTTGCGTGGTCGCGAGCTTGTAACGTTCACCGGTTTTGCGAATCTCAACGCCGCTGCCAAACCACGGCGCTTCCGAGGTTCGCAAGGCATAGGCATTGAACCCGGAGCCGTTGGCAACTTGTCCGCCGGCGGTGCGGCCATAACCGAAATGTACAGTCACAGCCTCTTCGGGATGGCCGGGCATGATCCAAATCGGCGCGTTGATTTTGCGGTCTTGATAATTCAGTTCGACAACATCTTCATTGTTCAAATTCAAGCGCTGCGCGGTTGCCGGGCTGATCAGCGCGGCGTTGTCCCAGGTTAATTTCGTGAGCGGCTTGGGCAATTCTTGCAACCAACCGTTGTTCGCAAAGCGACCGTCACCCACGTTGGGATCGGGGCGGAAGATGATCTCGATGCTGGCTGCTGGTTGCTGGTTGCTGGATGCTGGTTGCTGGTTGCTGGCCGCTAAAGTGACTTGTTTGGGTGGAAGAGCGGAGTCGGCAATCACGCCGTCGTGCAGCGAGGTTTGCCAGAATTTTTCAAAATCAGAAGAACTCTGCTGCGCCTTCCAGTGATCGCGCACCATATCATAACTCGTCAAGCCCGGCTGGCCGTGCAAGACGGCAAGCAGTTCGTGCGCTGATTTGCCGCCGTAAAGCGGCGCGATCAACGGTTGCATGATGGAAATCGTGCCGTCGAACGCGCGTGCGTCACTCCACGATTCGAGATAATGTGTGGCCGGAATGTGCCAGTGGCAAAATGCGGACGTTTCGTCTTCGTACAAACTGAGCTGCACACGCAACCCGACTTTGGCGAGCGTGCCGGAAAAATCCAGATCAACCGGCGCCGTAAACACGGGATTGCCGTCGAGTATCACAAGCATGTCAACCGCGCCGGCATTCATGTCTTGCACCAATTCACGCAACGATGCCAGTTGATCGCCGGGATTTGCTTCCACCGCTGCGGTATAAAAAACCGTTTTGCCAACATTTCCAAGCGCATGATTCATCGCATGCGCGAGCATATGCACCGACGGCGGCTGGCAGTCTCCTGCGATAATGATACTTGACCCGCCATGCTTTTGCAGATCGCCCGCGACCGCTTTGAGCCACTGCGATGATTTTGGATTTGAGAATGCAGATTGCGGATTGCCTGCTGCCGCAACGCCGAGTTCCGCTGCCAACGCCGCGGCAAAAGTTTCAATCTCGCTCGCGCGCAGGGCCAGGCGGTGATCCGCCATCGCGCCGGTCAGCGTGGGCGAGCTTTCGAGGGCATAGAGCCGATTCATTTCTGTCGCGCCCTCGGCGACACGGCGTTTGGCTGAAAACTCCCGCGCATAGCGCACGCTGTTAGGATGATCGACGAGAAAATCGGAATCCAGCGAAACAATAACCTGCGCGTTTTCGAAGCGATGATGGGTTTCGACATATTCGCCGAACGCCATTTGGCTGCCGGCCCGGCTGCTGTCGCGCGTCGCCGGCTCAAATTGATGCCACCTTGCCGCGGGAAATGCGGTGAGAATCTTGTTAAGCTGGCCGGCAAGCGTCGGCGAGGTGACGGTTTCAGTGAGAATGCGCAAGCCCGCGCCCTGCTTTTGCCGCAACGCTTCGAGCTTCAAATTCAACTCAACAAGAAAACCATCCCAGGTATCGATGCGTCCCGCCTTCTTCACCACTTGTGAACGATCGGGATCATACAATGTCAAAACCGAGGCTTGTGCAAAAATATCGGTTGCGCCCAAACTGGCGGGATGATCGGGATTACCTTCGACTTTGGTGGGACGGCCCATGTGGCTTTCGACCAGCAAGCCTTGCGCAAAACCGCGTTGCACCATGGCCGTGGCGAAATACAACGGCTTGCCCGCCACGAGTTGCTCGGGCGCTTGCACATACGGCACGATCTTCTCGACCGGTTGGCGGGTGCATGCATTCAAACCGGCCAAAGCCAGTGAAGCGCCCATAAACTTGAGAAAATTGCGCCGATTCACCGCGCTGGAATAATCAACCACGTCTTCGGCGAACTCATTCTCAACGAATTTTTGAAACGCCGGCGTGTCGGCCAGTTCTTCCAGGCAACGCCAATATTGTTTGCCGTGTTTATTTTGCAAACGTTGCCGTATGGCTTCCAAATCGAGAGGGTCGGTTAACGAGCCGGCCGGGCGATGCGTTATATTTATCGGAGTGTTCATCGATGGCAAATCGAACAATTGGTTAATTTCTGGATATCATATTCTTGCATGAGCTTTGCGCCCAACGCGGCTTGATCGTCAGCCTGCCACGTGGTGCTGAAGACTTCTTCGCGCGGCCGCACAAATTTTTCGGGATTGCGATGGCATTCGAGGCACCACGCCATGTCCAAGGGATTCTCGCGCCAGGTGAGCGCCATTTCCTGAATCGGGCCGTGGCAGGTGACGCAGCCCATGCCCTTTTTCAGATGAATGCTGTGATTGAAATAAACAAAATCGGGCAGATCGTTAACCCGCACCCATTCGATGGAGCGATCCTCACGCCAGCTCTCGCGCACCGGTTCCAGCATTTGTGCATTCGTGTGGATTTGTGAATGGCAAGTCATGCAAGTTTTGGTGGAAGGAACGCCGGCAAAACCGGTTTCTTCAACAGTAGTATGGCAATAACGGCAATCAATGCCGAGCTGGCCGACGTGATGGCGATGGCTAAACGGGACGGGCTGCTCGCGCACAACGTTTGCTTGCGTGACATACGACGACCGCTCGAACGCGAGCATAAACCAAAGCAGGCCGCCGACAAAAAAAACTGCGCCAAAAATACTGACTTTAGAAAAGGTGTTCGTACTCGGATGAAAAATCTGAGCCATCGGATCTCTCGATCAATAATCCAGCCAAACGTTATTTTCAAATTTGCGTAAGTATGTCATCAAAGGCGGGCGCACCTGTGCGGACCAACAAGCGCGACAATACGGCGAGTAATCTCGACCCTTCTACCTTTCCTGGTCTGCCCTACCCCCCGACTCACGCTCTCATGCAAAAACACGTCAAAAATAGAAAAGAATCCTACATTGTCAAGCGAATTTCTTATAAAATTAAGACAAAATAACGATGCAGCGCGTCATAAAAATCGCTCAACTCGCGACAGCGTTTTCGTTTTACTCAAATTAACCAACCGCGTGCGCGCGTCACGGCTTTTTGCCAATTTTGGTAGAGGCGTTGGCGATCGGCTTCCGGCATCTGCGCGGCAAACCTTTTTTCTTCCTGCCAGTGATGCGCAATATCCTCCAAATCACGCCAATAGCCGACCGCCATGCCGGCGAGATAAGCCGCGCCGAGTGAGGTGGTTTCTGTCACCGCTGGACGCACCACCGGGGTATTGAGAATATCCGCCTGAAATTGCATGAGCAGATTGTTTGCCACTGCGCCGCCGTCAACCCGCAACTCGGCTATCGGCGTGCCCGCATCTTCCTGCATCGCCTGCGCCAGATCACGCGATTGATAAGCGATACTCTC
>QEVD01000607.1 GCA_003576975.1 Candidatus Zhuqueibacterota bacterium | reverse complement strand
GTTGGCGGGAACGATTATGAAAGGAAGCGGCTTCGGTTTGATTGGCAACCTGGTCGTGGGCGTCATCGGCGCGTTGCTGGGCGGATTTATTTTTGATGTCTTGAGTATCCAATCTTATGGACTCATCGGCTCACTCGTGATGTCGGTGGTGGGCGCGGTGGCGTTGCTGGCCTTGATTCGAGTAATCAAAAAGGCCTGAGAGAAAATTTAGCATTCGTGTAAAAAGCCACGGTTATGCCGTGGCTTTTTATTTGTGCCATACCACGCAGGCGCCGTAAATCATGCAGACAAAAAAGATTTTGCCAACTAAACGTTTTTCAGCCACTGATAAACACGGATTTTCACGGATTTTTGTTTTCCAAAATATTCTCTTTTAAAAAATTTGTAAAATGTTGATAGACATAGATTCACACATGAAATCTATTCGTCAACGGTTGCTTTACTGGCTTTTAATGATCTTTTAACCTGGTTTCATCCGTGCTCATCACTTCTTCGCCGGCGTTGAATTCCACTTGTTCAATCGGGCAAATGAGATAACAGTTACTCTGCGCATACGTTACCACATCGCCGCTGCCTTTGGCTTTGAGCGGCTGCACATGAAATAGCTTGCCGTCATACCACGTTTTCGCAGGCGCATAAAATTCGCGCTGCGAGCGGTTTTTGAAAGGTTCAGCCAGTTGCGCGGACACAATTTGATTTTGATAAACGGAAAAGCCCATCATTTTTCGTATGGCGGGACGCACCAGCAGCTCGAACATCGTCGCGGTTGAAACCGGATTCCCGGGCAAACCGAAAATCAGTTTCTCGCCGGATTTCGCAAATACCACGGGCTTGCCGGGCTTGACAGCAACTTTGTCGAAATAAACTTTGAAACTCAACTCTGCGAATACATCTTCCACCAAATCCAAATCTCCCATGGACACGCCGCCGGTGAGCAACAAGACATCATATTGCAAACCTTGTCTGATCAAATCATAAATGTGTTTTTTTTCATCACGCGCCACGCCAAGTACATGCGGCGTCACGCCTAGTTTGGCGACTTGCGCCGCCAATGCGAAGCTATTTGAGTTTCGAATTTGCCCGGCTCTTGGCTTTTGATCGATGGCAATCAACTCATCCCCCGTTGCAATGATGCCCACCGTAGGCGTTCGGTAAACCGACAACTCGCTTTTGCCGACGGAAGCAAGTAAGCCAATCATCGCCGGAGAGATAAAACTGCCGGCTTGTGCCACGACTTGCCCGGCCCGGGCTTCGCTGCCCAATGGCGCAATATTCTGCCCGGCTGAAACTGCTGCAAGAATTTCAACCGTCTTTCCGTCGTTTGCCAACCGCGTTTTCTCCACTATCTGCACGGCATCAGCGCCTGCTGGCACTGGCGCACCGGTCATGATTTTGGCCGCCTGGCCTTTTTCGATTTTGATGTGCGGGACAACGCCGGCAGGAATGAAGCCCACGACTTGCAACAGTACCGGCGCCTGTGCGACATCCGCAGCGCGCACGGCATAACCGTCCATGCTGCTGCGCGCAAACGGCGGTTGGTCGAGGTCGGAAACTACCTCTTCGGTCAACACCCGGCCGGAGGCTTGCAATAGAGTAATTGTTTCGGCTGGTAACCGTGGCGTGTGCTGCAGAACGAGATCCAAAGCTTGCTGGAGGGTGATCATCATAAATCAGGATCGGGTATGTGATACTCCCGTGGCAGGATAACAAAATTTACAGCGCCAATTGCCGAACGCCGCTCGTTGATTTTTGATTTGTTCGGAGCTTTCAAGTTGACGACATTTTGAAGAGAACGAATTCTGCAATTTTTTCGGCTGCAGCGACGGCTTCTCTCGCGTCATTTTCATTTATGCTTTCGAACGGTACATCACCGGGATAACGGCCTTCGGTAAGGTAACGATTGAGAATTCCGGTTTCAGGAAAGATCTCGCTAAAGCTGTCATCGTATTCCACCGCATACTCCAGCAGCTCTCGCAAATCATGAATTTTTTCAAGCTCCCACCCTCGCGAGATCAGATAAGCTTTCAAGTACTTCTCCGCGCTTCCCTGGCAGAGAAAACAAATGGTATTATACGGAGAAAAGTCCGTCTTCAATCCGCCCTTGGCATATAGGAGGTTTTCCTTTGCGAAAGCCAACCAATCATTGAGCAGCTTCTGCAACTCTGGCGTTTTTGTCATAAAGCACCTTGCCATCCTTAAAAATGTGGTAAAGATAGAAAGGGTTTTGGGCACGGAGATTCCACGCAACTTCCGAAGGTTTGCGTACCCGAATATCCAAAGGGAATCGCCGCCGGCCAAGGAGATCATCAACTCTACGTTCGAGCCTGCGGTTCGCTTCTTCGCTTTCTTTGATAACAAAAAGGTCGAGATCACTGTGCTTATGAAAATCGCCGCGCGCATATGAGCCGTAGAGAATAATCTTCTCCGGTTGAATTTCGCGAACGATTTTCTCAACAATGTAGTCGATCAGCTCCGGCGTGATCTTTTCCGTACGCAATTTTTCGTCGCTCACCATATTCGCATCTCCACTCGTCTCGCGTCAAACGCAATCATAACCGTAAAACTGTCAATCAATCCTCCCGCTGCACGACACTGCCCTTCACCTTGTGCTTACGGTTCAGTTTGTCCGCAAAGGCGCGGGCATCATCGCGCGAGGAAAATTTGCCCACCCAAACTGCATAATATTTCTTGTTGCCGTCCCGCTTCTCGTTGATCTCGGTTTTGTAGCCGGCTTTATTGAAAATTTTTTGCTGTGAGACGGCATTGCTTTTTTGCGTAAACGCGCCGGTCTGCACCGTGTAGGATATCTTGGGGCTTTTGGTTTTGCGTTCCGTCTTCGCTGGAGGCGCTTTCGGCAGGGACTCAAGATCCTCGCGCGCAAATGCCGTCATCGGCGCTTCCGGGTATTTCTCCACGAATGCCGTCAATTCCTCGCGCGCTTGGGCATTCTCGCCCAAAATGGCCAGCGCTTTGGCTGCGTGATATTCAGCGGTTGCGG
>QEVD01000049.1 GCA_003576975.1 Candidatus Zhuqueibacterota bacterium | reverse complement strand
CAGCGGTTTGCGGAAATTTCCTTCAAAAACCTGGGAAATTCCCGCTGGCCGCCCCGATTTTGCCCCGAAAAATTTTTGAAGTGTCGAACTTGGGTTAGCGCAGCGAACCACGCCCCGCCAGCAACGGCAGGCATTGGCAGAAATTTTGTAATGCTTTTTAAATTCTAACACGCGAAGTAGAGAGTGAGCAAAATCACCAAGGAGGGTGCCATGTTGCCCCAACACTCTGCAGCAAACGAGCGCCAGCATTCCGCCCAGGCAGCAAACCGGCTACGCGAAGAAGATGCGGAAAACACGCTGACACGGCGGCGCAGTCTCGCCAGCAAAGCCGGAAGCGAGGACTATGCCTTCAAGAAAAGCGTGATTCAGGATATTCTGAATCAAATCGACTATCAAGCCGCCTTGAATCGCGGCGTTGTTGATGTCGATACGCGAGAAATTTCCACGGAATTGCAGCAACTCTCGACACGGGCGCTGCTGGCGTGGTATGAAGCCTTCCTGTTTATTCGCAGCGAGTTGATGTTTGCCGGGTATGAGTTGAACGGCTTTCGCGTGCTCGACCGACCGGTGGACGCCATTCGCAAATTGATGGAATCCGACCCGAATTTTGATATTCGCCAATATATTTTTTAATCCGGGCCACACAGCGGCCTCACGCCATTTTTTCACGCCAACTGCTTTTTCACCTGCAACAACCCCTGCCGGAATTCTGTTGCGGTTTGGAACCGGTCCGCCGGTTTTTTTGACAGCACGCGATTCAACATCTCATCCAGCGCCGGCGGAATGTCGGGATTCTCGCGGCTGGCCGGCACATGCGCCGTGTGTACGATTTTATAAGCGAGCGAGGCCAGCGTTTCCGCGATAAACGGGCGCTTGCCGACCAGTAATTCATACAGCACCACGCCGAGCGAGAACAAATCCGCGCGGCCGTCGGTAAAGTGGCCCTCGATCTGTTCCGGCGCCATGTAACTCGGCGTGCCGAGTACGCGGCCGGTTTGTGTGAGCGTGAGATAGTTGTTGATTTTGGCGATGCCGAAATCCATGACTTTGATCTCGTCATGCGCGACCATCATGATGTTGGAAGGTTTGATGTCACGGTGAAAAACACCGGTTTGATGCGCATATTCGAGCGCGCTGCACACTTGCGTGACGATATCGAGCGCGCGGTTGCAGCACAAGCGCCGGTCTTTTTGCAGAATCTGGCTGAGATCCTCGCCTTCGAGATGTTCCATGACGATATATGAAAATTCCGGTTCGTCGTCAATATCATACACCACCACAATATTGGGATGATTCAACTTGGCAATGGCGCGCGCTTCGCGATAGATGCGATCTTTGAGCACTGAAATTTCGTGCGGCGAGGGCGCGAAGCCGTAGTGCACGGTTTTTAACACCACCGCACGGTCGAGCTTGGGATCCCAGGCCTTGTAAATCCGTCCGGTTGCGCCCTTCGAAATTTCTTTTTCAATCAAATAACGATTGATCTTTTGCAGCGGCTGCGGCGTTTCCAACGTGCGTTCGGCTTCAAGCTCATCATGTGTTGCGTGGCTGTTGGCAACCGGCTTGACAGGTGCAACATTCAAGTCATGCTGGGTTTGCGCCAGAGGTTGATCGGCAAGCAGAGATTTGGCCAACGCAATGGCGCGTTCCTGTTCGGCGTTGAAAACCGGCTCGACAATATCCAACGGCTCATCATCCGCAAAATTTTTTGCGAAGGATTCCGTTGTTTGCATCGGCGGTTGCCACGCTTGTTGATCCCAGGGCGCATCTCCGGTATGGTTTTCGCCATTTGAGTTGGCGTGTTGACTACCCTCCGAATTGAGCAACTCTTCCAGAGAGGGCGTCAATGATGAAGAAAGCAGGTTGGGAGTATTTTCTGCCGGCGCTGCGGCTGCTTCTGGCGCAACGGCGGCGCTGCCGTTTTCCTCCACCTCAAACGCGCTTGGGGATGCAGCAATCATCTCAGCAAATAGAATTTCAGTTTGCAAGCCAAACGCCGGCGAAACTGCGGTCACAACATTCTGATCGTCCATAATCTCGGGTTCATCCGTTTTGTGCGGTGGAGCAACCGGCGATGCCTCGTTCTTATCGGGATCAACCGGAGGGGCTGTCAGGGCGCCGCCGGTTTCGAGGGGGGCAATCACAGGTTGTGGGAATAGTATATTTCTTTGCCGCGCCAGATAATTTTGTGCGGCGGAGACATAATCTTTCATCGTTGCGAACAAGCGCTGAGCCAGCACGATCGCGGCCTCACGCACGCGCTTGACATCGTGCAAGACCACGTCGCGCGAAAGGGGCTTACGCTTGCGATAATACCAAAATCCTGCAGCCGCAAGTGTGAGACCGGCCAGCCAGAACGCGGCGCCTGCCCACTCATTTTTTTCTCTGGCAAGTTCACGCTCGCGATTGCGATCATGCACGGATTCGAGAAACGGGATGATGCGTTGCGGCGTTTTAGCCACGCGCAGCGCCCCGGGTTCATACCTCACAGCAGGAATGCGCGCACGCGCGGATTTGCGCTCCGGAGCCGGCTTTGCCTGCGGGGAATTTTTTGTGGTCGCTGCCGGCGCGGCTTTTTTTGAGGCAAGCTTTTCCTCGGCGCGCGTCATGCTGCCGGAATTCGGTTTATTCTTGCTTTTCGCCGGAGGCTGGGCAAGTTCTTCTTTCCTGGATTTTGTCCCGCCCGTTTTTGCTTGCTCCGCAACGCGCGTTTCGAGACGTTCCAAATTTTGGCGCGCCGCGGTTAAATTGGCGTCCAGCGCCAGCGCCTGGCGATAGCTTTGTGAGGCTGCCGCGAAATCATTGTTTGCTTCTTGCGCCGCCGCGAGATTGTAGTGGTTTTTCGCCGTTGGTTGGGCGCGCACCAAGCGCGCACCGAAGTCAATCGCTTTATCATAACGGTTGAGTTGATAATAAAGCTGCGCGGCGGTCGCGAGCGCCGGCGCAAATGCCGGATTGTGCCGCAGCGCGGCCAGCGCGGCTTGCAAGCCGGCTTGCGTATCGCCTTTGCTGAGATGCTGGCTCGCCAGGGCATAATACGCCGGAGGCAACAACGCCGCCAGCCCGACTTGATCCGCGAGCGCCGGGTCCAACACGATAACTTGCTCAAAATGCGCCACCGCAGAATCCAGGCGTGATTGCTGATAAAACTCGCGGCCGAGTGCGTATTCAATTTTTGCGGAATACGGATGCAGCGCCACGGCCTCGCGCAACAATTTCAAACGATCTTTGGCCTTCTTGGCCTTGAGCGCATTTTCGTAAAGGCTTTCGGCGCGCTGTTGGTTTTTATTTTGTGCTAGCGCCTCGCCAAAGGCGAGAACCGTTAAAACCAGCAGCGCATACGCGACGAGGGAAAAATGTTTTGAGCGATCTCGGTTCACTTGATCACGATCAGTTTTTGCGTTGCGGTGAATTGAGGTGTTTCCAACCGATAGAGGTATATTCCCGCCGCCACCTCAACGCCCAGATTGTCACGCCCATCCCAGATGATTTCGTGATGGCCCAGATTGAATGTCTGAGCGACAGCCAGCGTACGAACGTTACGGCCTAGTACATCAAAAATGCGCAATGTCACCGGAGTTGCAACCGGCAAGCTGAAACGAATCACACTCAGCGCATTTTGGCCGGTTTGCAAACGCACCGGATTGGGGTAGCTCGGCGCGAGCGCAAATGCCGTGGGCCGGGCCTGCGCCAGAATTCCGCTTGCTTCCATTTCGGCGCGGGGCGCCGCGAGCAGCACAAATGCGCGGGGACGCTTGCCGCTGCGAAACGTGTAAGAATTATCTTCACGTTGTGGATCAAGCACCAGCAGCGGGCTGCTCTGCGCATCACAAAGCACAAACTGCCAATCCGCCAATAATTCCCCTGCAAAGGAGAGCTGTATGGTTTTGCCCTCCTCACTGCTGCGGACTTCAAAGGGCCAGCTCTGCAACTCCTGCGACGGCGGCCTGAAATCCGTGGCAAAATTGCCGGGGAATTCTTTCCAATTCTTGCGAGGAAAATGCAAGGACACAAAATTTCCCAGTGCTGCTGGCGGCTCGCTCAGCTCGAGTTCATCCCATTCCGGCGCGGCTTGTGTTGCCAGGCCGAGCCAATTCTGCTCGTCGGCAAATTCGCCGTCACGCACGCGAAGTTGCAATTGCCAGGTTGCGGCTTCGCTGGCCGGCAACGGCGCAACATTCTTGGCCAGGCGGCTGCTCGCTTGCGGCGGCAGCAAAACGGTTTGCGGCTGAGTGGTAAGATTGTACACATAATAACCCTGCCACGGTTGCATGACGCCGTTCTGCGCAAGATATTGCCGGCCGTCGAATGCCCACAATTGCGGCTCAATACCAACCGGTTTTTGTGCGGCATTCCAATCAATCGAAAAATCAAACGGTGAAGCAATGAGATTCCAACCGGGTTGCAAAGTCAATGCAAAATCTTTGCCGGTGGTGATCGAATGGCTGGCGCCGATGGTGTAATTTAGCGGCGTCGAGGTGATCAGCCAATAGCCCTTACCGGCTTCCAAGTTGCGAAAATCCTGTTTGCCGAATTCGACGTTTCCTTGCGTTTCATTGTAAGTGAAGATACGCCAGCGCATGGGATCGTATGCGCCAAAATCATCCGTGAAGATCGCGTCGGCAGCAGGCGCTTCGAGATGATAAGGCGCCGAAATCAATTGATAATACCCGCGCAGCGTTGTGTTGGGCGCGGCTACTTGCGTTGACCGCACCACGACGGCATGCCACGGCAATGAACCCACCGGCACTGACAGCGCGAGATTGCCGGCAGAATCTGCGGCATCAATAAAATACTCGAAACCGGGTGCGCGCACTGCTCCGCCCGCAATTGTCGCGGTAAACTCACCGGCTGACAGCGCCATGCTTTGCGAAACGAAGGAAGCATTGCCGGCGGTGCGATGCCAGACGCGTAATATGGCAATACCGGAGAGGCCATCGTTGGCATTTGCACGCAACAGAAGCGGTTGGCCGGCTTGCGTGGTGTCAATGGCCGTTAGTGTTAAAACCGGCGCCGTCCGGTCGACGCCGAAGGGTGAAAACATAACCGCGCTGCGATTTCCGGCGCTGTCCAGAGCCGTGAGTTGCCAACGATGATTGCCCTCTTCGAGAGGCGAACGCCACACGAAACTCGTCGCCGTGCCCGGCAGTTTGACCACGGCCTCGCTATTGAGCCTAAATTCGTAACTGGCAACGCCGCTGAGTAAATCGGTTGCCGGCTGCCACAAGAAGGTGATGGAATCGCCGCGCGTCCAACTGCTGCCATTTTCTGTGGTGATGCGCAAGGCGCTCGCTGCCAGCGGCGGCGTGATATCGTAAAGATAGTCGGCGCGCGCGGCGGTGCGATAATCGACGTTGCCGCGGCCATCGACGAGCCAAACATAAACGGGAATGCGGCCCTCCGCCGTTGCCTGCAGTTTGAATTCTGTGAGGTCTGCCGCAGAGATCAATATGCCGTCGGTGTTGTTTGCCGGCGCCGCGCCGATTTTGTAGTATGCGCCGCTGATTTGGCTGGGATCGAAAGGATTCTGCCAGCGCGCGGTGAATTGCGCCGTGCGGCTCCAGATGCCGGGAATGATGATGAGATTCTGCGGCGCGGAAGGCGCAGCATTGTCCGGCGCGCTCAGACTGAAGACTTTAATGCGAAAGGTTTGCGTGGCAACGCCGCCAAATAAATCTTGCGCGCGCAGCGTTACAAATGTCTCTCCAGTATCGCGCAGCGCGGGTGTGCCGCGCAGCATGTTGCTTGCGGTCTCCCAAGCCAGCCACGCCGGCAACGCCACCGGGAAAATTTGGACACGATCGTTGACATCGACATCTTGCGCCGAGGCAAGGTAACGATACAACGAATCGACCAGCGCCACGGTGTCCGGCCTGCTGCTGAACACCGGCAGATCGTTGGTATTGACGACGCGCACGCTGAAGCTTTGCTGATCTTTTGCGCCAGCTCTATCCTGCACCTGCACTTGCACGGCATGATCGCCAACATGTTCGTTGAACGGAGTGCCGCGCAGCAAGCCGAGCGTGGTATCAAACGTCAGCCAATTCGGCGCAGCGAGCACGGCATAACTTAGCGTTTCATTGGGATCCGGATCAGATGCCACAATTTGATATTGCCACGGCGCATCTTCCGTAGCCGTGGTGGGCGGCGTTGAAGTAATGCGCGGCGGCTGATTGATCGTGTTAATCGGAATCGCATAAGTCTTGCGATCCTGTGCGCCTGACAAGTCGGCGACGACGATGGTGATCACCGTGTCCGCGAGATGGGCGCGGCTGGGTGTTCCGCTGATCTCGCCGGTTGCGGCGAGTTGCAGCCAGTCCGGTTTCAGCGGCGCGAAAAATTGCAGCACGTCGCCGGCATCCGGATCTTTCGCTTCAAACCGAAATTGATAAGCCACACCTTCGGTGGCGCGGGGCGGCGGCCCGCTGGTGAGCAGCGGCGCGTCATTGGTGTTTTGCACGCGCAGTTTGAATGCCTGCTGGTCGGATTTGTTTTGTGGCGTGGTGACGGTAAGCGTAACGTCATACGTTCCCACGTGTTCATTCAGCGGTAGGCCGGAAAGCTCGCCTTGCGCGGAAAGGGCGAGCCAGGCGGCATTCGTTTTCAAATCGTATGTCAGATTGCGATCGTCACCCGCCCCCGCCACTTGAATTTGATAACTATACTTTTCGTCCTCGCGCGCAGTGGTATCCGGCGTTGAGATGATGCGCGGCGCTTCCGGATCTGCGATGACGCGCAATTGATACGTTTGGGCAAAACTGCCGTTGTTTTGATCGATGGCCAGCACGGTAACTGTACGTTCGCCAACATCACCGGCGGCGGGCGTGCCGGACAGGGTGTTGTTCTCCGCATTGAGGGCAAGCCAGGCAGGCGCAGTTTGCAGTTGCAGCGCCGGCGTCAGGTCAGAATCGTAATCCGTTGCTGCCACACGATATTCATAAACATTGCCGACGCGCGCCTCGGTCACGGGAGTTGAGGTTATCAACGGCGCAATGTTTTCCAAAACGCCGGCTGCGGTCACCGGCTGGGCGTAAATATCTTCGTTGTTGTTGCGAGTATCTGTCCACGAAACGAGCGCGCCGCCATTGGCGACCGCTAAAATTGCGGGTTGCGTGACGTCACCGTTCCGCAACTTGAGCGGCACACCATCGCTTGCCCACGCCGGCTGGCCTTCTTTGGTGATGCGCTGCGCCGCGAGATTTTCTCCGCTGCGATCGTCGAGCCAAACACAAATGAATCCCTCCTGGCCGTCAGGCGCGAGACGCGGGCTGGTTTGCGATCTCGTATAACGCGCCACGGCAACGCCTTCCGCGCCCCACAGCAATCGTCCGCTGGCATCAATGCGCTGGCCGTAAATATCTGCCTGATCGTTGCGGCCGTCTTGCCAACCGAGTAACAGGCTGCCCTCGCTAGCGGCTAACAACTGAATGGCGCTTTGTTCGCCGCTGCCCCTGCCGGCGAGAATTCCGTCTCCCCACAACGTCGCGCCGGCGGCATTGAGGTTTTGCACATAAACATTTAGCGCGCCCAACAAGCGTCTTTCAATCCAGGCGGCTTTCACGCTGAAATCCTGCCCGGCGCCCGGCGTAACGGCCAGGCGCGGCGCGCTTTGATGATAGATCGTTGTGGCAACCGCCCGGCCTTCGCCCCACTGCGTATTGCCTGCGGCATTCACACGCTGCACATAAACACGCCGGGGATTGGAATCTTCATCCGTCCAAATGGCGACAAAACCGCCGTCGGGCGTTGCCGCAGCATCGCCTAAAACCTGATCCCGCCGCAAGCGCGCCAATGAAACACCCGTCTCTGCCCATAATTTTGCGCCTGAACTGCTTAACCGTTGCGCATAAATTCCCTGGCCGCCGCTGCGCTGATCCTGCCAAATCACAAAGGCCCCGCCCTCGTTGTCGCTGACGACGAGGGGCGTGCCCTGCTCGCGGCTTCCTCGATAAACCGTGATGCCTTCTTCGCCCCACAGACGCTCGCCGGCAGAACTTATGCGCTGAGCATAGACATCGCCATCATCATTCGTTTCGCTTTGCCATGCGATGATAACATCGCCGTTTGCGCCTGCGGGAACGGCGCTGGAATAAGCCACAACTCTGCTGTTGTCATGGGAAATGGCAATCCCGTTGGCAGGCCAAACCGGATGCCAAAATTGATTCAAGCGTTGCGCATACAATACGGGTCTGGCGTTCGTGCGTTCATCACGCCACATGACCACGGCGCCTTCGGATTGTGGCGCGATCAGCGTTGAAACAAGTTGCCTCCCGGAAGCTGTCACGATCGGCAAGTTGGTCTGTGCTTGTGAAAAAGTTTCTTGCGGGGAAAGCAGAAACGCCAACACGGCGAATGCGCAATATCCCATCCGCGCACATAATCGCTGTGAACAAAGGATGAAATTCAGAATGAAGCAATTCTGAGGAGAGTGAAAAAGCCGGGGAGCAAGATAACGCCTCGTCGGTTGTGCCATCCATTGTTGCATTATTAAGTCTCCAACATTCTACCGCAGCGGCGGCAGACTAGCGGCGGCGAGTCGCATTTATTTTGGCGGAGGGCCGGGCGGTTCGGGTAAAAGCTGCGGAGGCCCGGTGTTTTCCGGCGCGCGCCCAAAAATCCAATAGGCGGAGCCGCCGACAGCCGCCGCACCCGTGAGATACCAAAGCCATCGCCGTTTTTTGGCAGGAGGTGAATCAAGCTCCGGCAGTGCTGACGACGCCGGCAGCGCAGGCGGCTCCGGCGTTTGGGTGAGCATGAATTCCGGTTTGCTTAATAAATTTGAAATGATTTTCTCAGCCTCGAATCCCGCCGGTGGTTGGTAGAGATCATATGATAGCGTTGTGTTGATCTCAAATTCAACCGTGTGAGATTTTGTCGCGTCGCCCGAAGCGCCGTCGAGCCAGCGCAGCAACATGCGCCAACGCTGCTTGGCTTCCGGCGCGCCGCCCAATACTTCAATCACAGGCGCAAGCAATTTTTGCATGGCGAGATCGGCGCAAAGCTGCTGCACGTGGTTTTTATCGTTCGGATTGCCAGGCATCTGTTGCTGCAGATGCGCCGCAATAATGCCGGGAAAAAACACCAGCAAATCCTGGCGCTGATGCAATATCGTCGCCAGCATGTGACCAAGCTCGTTTGCCCGTGCTTGCATAAACGAATCGGCGGGCGATGAAACTTCGTTTTGTGTTATTTGCACCGGATACACGCCAACCGTCAGCGGTGTCGCCGCATTGTTAGGTTGCGCAGACAGAACGCCGGGCCCGGCCACGAGCAGAACGGCTACAACTCTGCCGAAATGCCCGCGATAAAATCGTCTCAGTGCATCAATTTGGCGCATGAGTTCCCTTCTTGAAATTGCCGGACGTTTTGGGCGCGACGATTTGTCGGATGTTGCGGAATCGTCATCAAAAGCAACGTGACTTAGCTCCCAAATATTCAGCTTTAAACATACCAACATCGCGCTGAAATGCGGTTAGCCGGGCAGCATGCGCCTTGTTTGTGAATGAGACATGCTGCCACAATCGTCAAATTTCACGCCAGTTCACCTGATAAAAAGCGTTGAAATCATTTGGGCATTCTCCAGACTAGTCGTCAAGCCTGGCAACGAACTTCAGTAAATTGGGGTTGCAAACGACGGCGGGATGTGATAGATTGGCGCGTGTGATCGCGTTTCAAACGCTTTGGGTTTGGGAGCTTTTCATTGGGGATACCTCATGGCCAAACGCCCGGTCTTTTTCCTCGCGCTTGCCTTCTGCTTGGGGATTCTTACGCAACACGGCTGTAGTTTCTCCCCCGTTTTTTTGATTTCTGCTTTCGTGCTTTTTTTGTTCGCGGCTGTTCTAATCATGCTTGCCGGCAGCAGAGAATTCTCTTCCCTTTTAAACTCGGTTTTATTGCTCATCGCATGCTTGTTTTCCGGTATGCTGCGCATGTATCTCGAAAAAATTCCAGCGCGCGGCGACCTCTCTGCATGGGCACAAGATAACCGAGAAATTTTGCTGTTAGGAGAAGTAAAAACCGCGGCAGAAACGCGCCGCAACTCCCGCCGATTTCTTTGCGAGGCCCGCGCCCTCAACGCCGGCGCCGGCTGGCAGCCCGCGCAAGGCAATCTTCTCATTTATTTCAAAGCGCAGGATTCGATTATCGTTTCCGAAGAGATAATGCTGCGCGGCCGGCTCACATTGCCCGACTCGGGCCGGAATCCGGCCGCCTTCGATTATCGCGCATACTTGCAGGCCCAAGGCATTGGAACAATTCTCTACAGCTCCGATTCGTTGCTGTGGCGCGCCGGAGAAACGCCGTTTTTTTCCTTCCCGGCGCTGATCGCTCGCGCACAATTATGGACCGAGCCGCAACTGGCGCGTTTCGCCAGCGGGCAAGAGCTTGCCATGCTAAAAGGCTTGCTCATCGGACAACGCGTCGATATTTCCTCGGAGGTCATTGAAAGCTTCTCGCGCACCGGTTTGATTCACATTCTTTCCGTTTCGGGCTTGCACGTTGGTTTTATCGCGCTGATGTTGATTATGCTAGTCGAGCTTTGCCGCGTGCCGCCGCGCGGACAATGGCCGATCATCATTGGCGGCTTGATATTTTATGCCTGCTTAACCGGCTTGCAACCGCCGATTGTGCGCGCCACCATCATGGCCGCCGTGTTATTGCTGGGGCGTGCGCGCGAGTTGAGCACCAACATTTATAACAATCTCGGCCTGGCCGCGCTGATTATTCTGCTCTGGCAGCCGTTGCAGCTTTTTCAAATCAGCTTTCAATTATCGTTTGCTGCCATGTTCGGCATTGCTTATCTCTATCGGCCGTTGCTTTTTGCTTTTGGGCGACTAGTTCCATGGCGTTGGCTGTTGGTGCGCTGGGCGCTGGCGCTGCTCGCCGTGTCAATTGCTGCGCAACTCGCGACTTTGCCGTTTACGGTCACCTCGTTCGGCCGTGTGCCGTTTGCCTCGCTCTGGGGAAATCTCCTCGTCATTCCCGCCTGCTTCGTCATTGTGGCGACAGCCGCAATCGCGTGTTTCTGCGCGCCGCTTTCCGGTTTCGTTTCCTCAGCGTTTGGGGCCGTGGCAGAATTGCTAACCTCCGGCATGATCGCATTCACGAAATGGCTGGCAACTATTCCTCTCGCGAGCTTTGCCAGCGGTTCTGCGCCGCCGTTGCTGTTGCTGGCTTACCTTCTCGGGCTGGCGACAGTCGTGGAATGGCGGCGGCGCATCCGGCGCCATTTGTTGCCGGCAACGCTGCTCACGCTCAATTTTTATATTTGGCCTGTTGCGCTCAGCGTTGAACCCAAACTTCGCCTGACGTTTTTCGATGTCGGCCAGGGCGATGCCGCGCTGCTGGAATTTCCCGGCGGCAAGCAAATGCTGATTGATGCCGGCCCGCGCGATGATTCGTTTGATGCCGGCGAGCGGATCTTGTTGCCCTATTTGCGCGTGCGCGGCATCTCCCGTCTCGCCGCCGTGATTGTTTCGCATCCGCATGCCGATCATCTCGGCGGCTTGCCCGCATTAGCGCAGGCGATCGCGATTGATTCCGTTTATTTTTGTGGCGTTGAAATCGATTCTGAGCTGGAACAGTTTTGTGAGCGTTTGCTGGATAGTTTGAATGTGCCGCGGCGTGTGTTGCGCGCCGGCGAGCGCTTGCGCGGCTTTGACCCCGCCCAAATTATGGCGCTTCGCTCCGGCAATATTCATCAGCCTGAGCCGAATGTCAACGATGCCTCCCTCGTCATTAAAATCCTCTTTGGAAAAACCAGCGTACTTTTCCCCGGAGATGCCGAGAGCTGGGGAGAGTATCAAATGCTCAAACATGCGCACGCGCTCGATAGCGATCTTCTCAAAGTCGGCCATCACGGCAGCCGCACCTCGAGCCTTCCCGCTTTTCTCGCCGCGGTGACGCCGGACTGGGCGGTTGCCTCCGCCGGACGGCGCAACAAATTCGGCCACCCGGATTCTTTGATTGTGGCGAGGTATGATTCCCTTCACATTCCCTTGCTGCGTACCGACCTGAGCGGCGCAATTGTGTTCGAGAGCGACGGCGCAAAACTGCAACGCGTGCGCTGATTCCGTTGCTCCTCTTGCCTGGAACGCCTGGCAAAATTTCCGCAGAATGGCGTGCTTGCTGTTAGAACTCTCTTAAAATATTCCATCGCCCGCGAAGTTTGTGCGGACGGCAGCCAAAGTGTTGGCGTTGTGCGCTGCCACGCACGCCATTTTGGATATCACCATTTGCCACGGTTGCTATGGACAAAATACCTCAAATTCCTCCCGCGCCCGGTGACAGGTTTGCCTTGATCATCGGCATTAACACTTACCGTGACCCCGCCATCGCTCCGCTGCGCTTTGCGCGCAATGACGCTGTTGCCATGCAGGAATTTCTAACCGATCCGCGCTTCGGGAAATTCAAACCGGAGAATGTTCATCTTTTGCTGGATGACGAGGCGACAGCCGGCGACATCCGCTCCCAAGTGATTTATTGGCTGGGCGCGCAGGTCAGCGAACACGATGAAGTCTGGATTTATTTTGCTGGACGAGGGGCCACGAGCACCGGCTTCCCGCGGCTGCAATACTTGGCAACCTGTGACACGGTGCAAAGCGATCTTGCCGGCACGGCCATCGCCAGCACGGAGCTTGATGAATGGCTGCACGTGTTGGCGGCGCAGCGCGTTTTGATTTTTTTGGATTGCGGCTTCAATGCCGACGGAGAAGGCAGAACCCTGGCGTTGCATGACGCCGCCGCGACATATGATGAGAACTTCTTAGCCCCGCTGGCGAGCGACAACAAGCGCCATCTGATTGCGGCTGCCATACCCAATCAAATTTGTTGGGAAGACGAAGAGGTTGAGCACGGCTTGTTTTCCTATCTGCTGCTGCGCAAACTCCTCAGCGAGTTGATGACCAACGAACACCCGGCACTGACCTTCGATGAGTTGTACCAACACCTTGCCATTGAAACGCCGCGGCGCTCGGAATCTTTTGGCATCGTGCAAAACCCGCTCCGGCTGGGCGGCAGCGGCAGTTTTGCCTTGTTAGCGCCGCCTCTCGCCGCCGCGACCGGCGCACCGGTAATCGCAGAAAACGCGCTGGAGCAGGTTGAGGCTTTGTTTCTGCTGGCGCAGCAGGAAGCGCGCGCCGATCGCCTGGAGAAAGCCCGCGATTTGTTGCAAGGCGTTTTACAAATCGATCCCGGGAATCAAAAAGCACAGCGCGGTTTGAAAATCGTTCTCAACGAATTCGAGCGCGTCGAGCGCGAGCAAAAAATCAACGAAGCTTTCACGCGCGCGCGCCGTTTTATTGACGAGCATAATCCTCGCGCAGCGCTGGAAACCTACCGCCATATTTTGCAGCTCGATCCCGCCAGCAAATCGGCTGCCCTGGGCGTTGAATCGTGTGAAGCGCTGCTGGCGAAAGAGCAGCCTGCCGAAGCCTCGCCGCTGGAACCGGCGCCGCTCGAGCCGGCGAAGCCCGCCCGTCACACGAAACCCTACGATCGTTACATTTGGCCTTTTATCGGGTGGTGGATCTTACTCTGGTGTTGTTGGAAGGCGTTTGCCCATCTCGTGGATCCGGATTCATCTTCATCTTTTATGCAGCACGTTTTCGTCGATGCCTTTTGGGGCGCAGTCATTGGTTTCGTTCACGGCAGCTTGAACTATGCCGTCATCAAAACCGTGAAGATGATTCGCCGCCGGCGGCTGTTGCACAAAGCCTGAGACGGGCGCAGACGGTGGGAGGCGGCTTTACTTCTCCTCGTGCATTTGTTTCAACAAGGCGATCTCCCGGTCCAGGCGTTTTTGGCGGCGGTTGATCGAATAAAGATAGCCCACGATCAACAGCCAAACGACCACGTATCCGGCGAAGAGAAAATTCATGTTCTTGTTGGGATTCGGCGTTTGCAACAGCATCAGCATCCCGTGCCACAAGCTTACCATCATCAGAATCATATCGGATCATGCTCCCAAAATTTTGTGTTGCGTTGAAGTCTCATTCGCCGGCATAGGCGAATTCCTGCTTCATTGCTTTCACCGCAAGCTGGCTGCGCTCCAGGCGCAAACGCAGCACGAGTAAAAAAAAGAACAGTAGAGTAAACGTCACGATACTAAAAATGAAAGCGTAGCGCATGGTCGGCTCCAGGCCGGAATCCGAACCGCCGAAAATCACGGGTTGCGGATGCAGCGTGCGCCACAAGCGATTGGCCAGGTAAACGATGGGGACATCGACAAAGCCGACGATGGCAAACACCGCCGCGAAACGCGCGCCGCGCTGCTCGTCGCCCGTATACACGCGCAGCATCATATAACCGACATAAATAAACCAGAGAATCAGCGTCGTGGTCAAGCGCGGATCCCAAGACCACCAGGTATTCCACACCGGCCGCGCCCAAATCGGGCCGGTAATCAGCACAATCGTGGTAAACAGCACCCCGACTTCCGCGGCGCAAAAAGCCACGCGATCATCCCAAATGCGGTGCTTGGCGAGATAGCGAATACTGTAAATAAAAGTCACCGGAAAGGCGATGACCAGCGCGGTAATTGCCGAGGGCGCATGAAAATAAAATATGCGCTGCACAATGCCCATGCTCGCTTCCGTCGGAACGAGAAGGAATATGTTGTACAAGTTGATGAGCATCATCACCGCAGTGATTCCCCCCAGAATTGCGCCCCAGCGTTGCAACTTTTCAGCAGCAGGCATGATTGACACCTCTTTGTTGAATCCTAACAAACACCTGACAAATCCGTGCGCACGCGCGGGTTCATTCTTCCAACACGTATTCGAACGTCACAAAACATACCGTAATAAACACGACATCGAACAAAACCAAAATTTTGAGCCAATCGCCGAGATCGGACCACGAGCGCCCCGCCAGCGCGCCGGCGGTGGCATGCACCGCCGCGAGAATCACCGGAACTTGAATGGGAAAGAGCAGGATCGGCAGCATGATCTCGCGCGTGCGCGTATTCACAGACATGGCGCTGAACAACGTGCCAACCGCGGCAAAACCGATGGTGCCGAGCAAAAAAATCACCGCAATCTTGCCGAGGCCGACGCTGATATCGACATTAAAAAAAATCGCAAAGAGCACGAACGTCGGAATCTCGATGAGAAAGATGAAGATAATATTGCCGCAGGCTTTCGCGAGAAAAAGAATGCCGCGATCGAGCGGGGCCACCATCAAACCGTGCAAGCTGCCGCGCTCGACTTCGTGAATCATCGAGCGATGCAGGCCCAGCACGCTGGCAAACGTAAACGCGACCCAGAGCAACCCCGGGCCGGCTTCGCGCGTCGCGGTACTGCCCGTTTCAAACGTGAAGCTGAAAATCACGACCACGATGAGCGCGAACATCAGCATGGATGAAAGCAGCTCTTTCGTGCGAAATTCCGACAACAAATCCTTCCACAACAACGCCCATAACTTGGCGATGGCGTTCATCGTTCCCCCTTTGCCACCAGGTCGAAATAAAGCGCGGAGAATTGTTTTTCCTCGAGCGGCGCGGCGGCGCCCTGCCAGGCTACTTTGCCATGCAAGAAAATCATGGCGCGATCGGCCATGGCCAGGCCCTGGCCGAGATCGTGCGTGACCAGCAAAATGGTGCGCCGCTCACCGCGCACGCGCTTGATCCAGTGCGTCAACATCGTGGCAGCGTGCTGATCGAGTCCGGTGTAAGGCTCGTCCAGAAACAGAATGCTGGGATCGTGCAACATGGCGCGGCCAATGGCGAGACGCTGCTGCATGCCGCGCGAAAAGCCGCGCACGCGATCAGCGCTGCGTTTTTCCAATCCCACGTCGGCGAGCACCGTGGCCACGCGCTTGCGCGCCTCGGGGACATCATAAAGCCGCGCAAAAAACAGGAGATTTTCGGCCGCGGAGAGATCGTCGTATAAAAAGGTTTGATGGCCGATGACGCCCAGCTCGCGGCGGGCGGCCAGCGGGCGTTTGTGCAGCGGCTGGCCGTGAATCAAAATCTCGCCGCTGGTAGGCCGCGTGATTTCCGAGAGGATGCGCAACAGCGTGCTCTTACCCGCGCCGTTCGGGCCGAAAATACTCACGCATTCGCCGGCCTCGACTTGCAGCGAAACGCCGCGCAGCGCATAGGAAGAGCCGTAATGTTTAACCAGGTTTTTGACCGCGAGGGCTGGAGAAGAATTGGGCGCGCCGGGAGCCGAGCTCATGCCAGACTCTCTCCGCAGGCCGTGCAGAACTTATCGCCGCCGCCGGCCGGTTCGCCGCAGTTGTGGCAAAATTTGCTGGCGGCTTTTTTACCCTTAGCCGGACGCACGCCGAGGGTCAAGGCGTCGATCTTTTTCATGAGGCTGATGGCCTCACTTTTGTATTGCTCGCGCAGGGTGTTGTAATCCTCCTGCGAAAGCTTGCCCATGCGATAATCGAAATCGATATCGCGAATGGCGGCGTAAATTTCTTCTTTGCGCGCCTGCCAATCTTCCGCTTGATGATTGCTTTTGAAATTTGCCGCGCGCGCAGATTTTTGCCATAAGGGATAACCCACAAACAGCGCGGTCGCGATGACCAGCACGATGCCGATGAATTCAACCATAAAACACCACTTTCTTTTCGTGTTTTTGTTTATTGGCCGGATTGCCGGAATTCTTGTTCGAAACGATCGCCATAACCGTCGGATTGGCCGGGCGCCGGCGCGTTCACGGACCGGGCTGCCGCCGGGCTGGTACGCCGCCACCGCAAAACGAGCCATGCAATAATTCCCACGCCGAACAACAGCGCCACAAACGGCCCGCCCCAAACCACCAAATTGAAACCCTCTTTGGTGGGAGCTGCCAAAATGCGTTCGCCATACTTGGCGACCATGGCCTGCAAAATTTCCGGCCGGCTTTTGCCGGCGCTGGAGAGTTGGATCACTTCCTGGCTGAGCGTGCGCGATTCGCTGCACACCATGCCGCCCAGGCAACCTTGCACCGTCATGCCGCAGCCGCAATAACACGCCAGCTCATTGCGAATCGCATTAAGTTCAGCGGGGGTATGGGTTGTGGCAGCGCTGTCGGGCGCAGCGGCGTAAACCGGCAATGTGAGCAACATTATTAAAATTGTCCAACGCATGGGCGAGCCATCCTCAATGTGGTTATTTTCAAAAATGAGTTTTATCCTAACCAAGAATTCGCAGACTAGCAAGCGAAATCTTCGCAATACGGCAGGCGGTCAGCGTTTTGTCTTTTTCACCCACTCGCCGCCCGGCAATTGAACCCATTCGCCCGGCTTGGCGTTTTCACGATTCACATTGGCAAAGGCCTTTTCCACCTCCGCCAAATCAGAGGATTCGATGCTGGGATTGATGTCGATGATGCGCTGCATGATGATTTGCCGGTCGCGGTTTTCCTCGGCGACGATTTTCTCGACCAGACGCTGGCGCTCGGCGTCTGCCGCCAGTTTTTGCGGATCACGGATTTCGAGATAGCCGCGGGCATTCTCGCCCACCAAGCCCTCGCGCATGAATTCTTCCACATCATCTTTGTTGAACTCGCGATTTTGAATCGCATTCAGCACGGTGCGCTTTTCATCGGAAATCGTAATCTGGCTGTCGGGATTTGCGGCGCGCACCGAGGCCACCATCCACACATCTTCTTTCACTTGATTGTAGGTGCCGAGAATTTGATTTTCGAGCGCGGTTTTCTCGCCGGTAAATTTCATCTCCGGCGTGTGAATCGAACAGGCGGAAACGCCGAGCGCCAACCAGCAAACGAGAGGTTTTGCGAGGCGGCAGATTTGTTTATTGATGAAATGCTTCATGACACGCACGTCTTTCACAAATTGGTGCAATTGAATTTGCTGAAATGATAATGCCTGCACGGTTGCCAAGCAAGAGTTTTCGTTTGGAGGGGAGGAGCGAATTGGTTATTTTGCCTATCCGAAAAGCATCGCCAGATTATTCAATATCCGCTGCCAGGGCTGGAATCAAAAGCATTTGCAGTTTTTGAAAAATTTTGCTAAAGAAGGCTGCTGGCGCCGGGCCTGCGGCGCTGCAATCTTCATAGAGCAAGGAGTACATTCATGACGCTACAAGAAATTATTGCCGACCTCCACGCGCTCAAAGATGACCTGGAAACATATGAACGCAAATACGGCGTCCTTTCGGAGACATTCCATTACACACTGAAACAAAATTTCCATTCCATTGAGCTATCTTAAAACTTCTAAAGTTTCACAAATTTTCTGCACACAAGTATGGAAAATACCGCCCAAAAGCTTCCGGCAGAGATTGCTAGTATTGTCGAAAGGATCGTTGCGGCAT
>QEVD01000606.1 GCA_003576975.1 Candidatus Zhuqueibacterota bacterium | reverse complement strand
TCAATCGTTGCATGATACAAGATAAGCATGAAACCCGCAAAAACCTCAGACTTTTTTATAATTTTCGCACCTGAGGCTAACTATAGCTGAACAGTTACAATTAAAGGAAGAATAGGTGGGTTCATAACCCATGCTTAACATTGGCTGGTGCTGACCAAGGGTGGTCGCACAATTTTCAGAATCCTTGGTCATACTAAGATCTTTTGAGTCGCTCGGTTTCGTGCTGATTAACTCTTGGCAGCACAGCCTTTCGTTTTGTTTGACGGCGCAGCATGCTAGATGTGGTATAGCGGCGGCATTCGGTCAATTTTGACACCTCCAGCCTGCCCTCTGGTCTCTACTACTACATTTTGACGTCGGGCGACTTTAAACAATCGCCCAAGATGGTGTTGATGCGATTTTGGCGATGAAGTTTTAGCTTCCAGCATACCACATGAGAATTTTTGACGCCCGCCTTTTGGCTGCTGGCGTCTATCGTTATCGAACGACGGGCTCAGGGCAAGCTTTTAAACAAACGCGCAAGATGCTGTTGCTGCGATGAAGGTTGAGAATGAAGTGCTGGCATCAGGAAATCACAAAAGGGGTTTTTGGCGCCAGGCCTGAGCATGATAGCCTGATTGCAATCCTTCTGTGAAAGCCTTTTGAAGAATACAATATGCGACTGACCGGCCACTTGCAGCGGTTACATGGTGGAACATTGGGGGCACAAATAGTGACCGGTCAGTGTTTCTCATAAGAATAGGCCTTGTTAAATTCAAACTTTATGTCCCGAAAGTGCCAATCCGTAGATTTATTTTTGGTTACCCCCGCTTTTCCATTGCGGAATTCTCTCACGAATCTTCCCGAAACCAAGCCGGTCAAACAAAGCCTCCACTTGTTGGCGATCCGCGCCGTTATATTGCAGCGCGCGCAAATTGGCTTTGACCGGGGCTTTGGTTGAAATCGTCGCAAGATCTTTTGAGAGAAAAGCGTGTTCGCGGCCTTGTTCGAGTTTGGCGCGAATGCCAGCAGCTCCGCGCACGGCCATTTTTTCGACGCGCTCCAATTTTTCAAAAATATCTTCAATGCTTGCAAACTTCTCCAGCAATGCCACTGCCGTTTTCTCGCCGATGCCCTTCACACCCGGGATATTGTCGACCGCGTCGCCCATCAACGCCAACAAATCGATGATCTGATTGGGCCGCACACCGAAATGCTGTTTCACGGCCTTCTCGTCAAAGCGCCGGTCTTTGGCAAAATCCCACAACGTCACGCGTTTGTTGACCAGTTGCGCGAGATCTTTGTCGCCGGAGACAACGACGAACTTTCCCTCGTGCTTGGCGAGTTTTGCGATGAGCGTGCCGATGATGTCATCTGCTTCGAAGCGATCGTCGATGTAAGCTGCCATGCCCAGGGCTTTCGTCACCTCCCAGCAGGCGTCGAGCTGGGCCTCCAATTCCGCCGGCGGCAATTCGCGCTGCGCTTTGTAAGCGGGATAAATCTCGTTGCGAAACGACGTGGTCAAACTGCCGTCGAAGGCAACCGCAAGATGAGAGGGTTGCTCGCGTTTCAACAAATCGAGCAAGAATGCGGTGTAACCATAAACCGCGTTGGCGGGCGCGCCTTCCGGCGTGCGAATCGAGCCCGGAATCGAAAAATAGGCGCGAAAAATGTACGGGCTGGCGTCAATCAGATAGATGGGAGGCATGGCTTTGAGCTTTCATAAAGAATTTTCGGTGAGTATATTTGCCGCAAAATATAACACGCCAAAACCCAATGCCAAAGGATAAAAAATCATGCGCCAATATTTTTTTCGAGAACTCCTGTGTTGCGTGATAATGTTAGGACCCGCGGTTGCTTCTTTCGCGCAAAAGCAGTTGATCAGCCCGGCCTTGTCCGCGGTTAACGACGGGGATTGGGATGATCGCTTTGGTGCTCTCGGTTTGAATGGCCCGGTGCATGCAATTGCGGCGCACGACAACAAAATCTATGTGGGCGGTTATTTTTCCCAAGCCGGAAACATTGCGGCCAATAACATTGCCATGTGGGATGGCGAAAACTGGCAGGCGCTGGGGGCAGGCATTTCGACGATCGCGGTGAACGCGATGGTCTACGCCATTGCGATTACCCCAAATGGAGACATTTTTGTTGCAGGTCAATTTAGCCAAGCAGGTGAGGGCGAGGCGGCCGGCATTGCGCGTTGGAACGGTGCGAGTTGGTCGCAGCTTGCCAGCGGCGGCCGTGACGGCGTCAACAATACGGTTTATGCGCTTGCCGCAATCGGTAATGAGGTTTATGCCTGCGGCTTGTTTTCGAGGGCCGGTAATCTCACGGTCAACGGCATGGCGAAATGGGACGGCGCGCAATGGACGCGGCTCGGTACGAGCAGCGTGAACGGCGTTACCGGCGGCGCAGCCTATGCGCTGTTGGCGCATGACAACGAGCTTTATGCCGGCGGCGATTTCAGCCGCGCGGGCGCGATCAATGCCAATCATATTGCAAAATGGCATCCCGCGCGCAACGAATGGACGGCGCTGGATCGCGGCATTGACGGCCCGGTTTATGCGCTTGCTGCAAATGATAGCGGCGAAATTTTTGCCGGCGGCGCGTTTTCCACGGCAAGCGGCATTGTTGTCCGCAACCTCGCGAAATGGGAGGGCAGCGCCTGGAGCAGTCTCGGCGCGAGCGCAGACAACGGCGTTGCCGGACCCGTGCGTGCCTTGGCATTCAAACAACCACTTCTTTTTGTTGGCGGAGATTTTCGCGAGGCCAGCAGCACCGCCGCCAACTTCATCGCAAAATGGAACGGCAGCAATTGGAGTCCGCTCGGCAGCGGCGTCAGTGGAATGGTTCATGCCTTCGCGCACAGCGGCAACGGGGCGATTTATGTTGGCGGACAATTTCAAACTGCCGGCGGCCAGCCCTCGCATTATTTCGGCATTTGGCGGGAACAAACGAATGCCGTGGCTGACAATCAAAATGTGTTGCCAGGATTTGCTTTGCACCAAAATTTCCCCAACCCGTTCAATCCGGCAACTGT
>QEVD01000605.1 GCA_003576975.1 Candidatus Zhuqueibacterota bacterium | reverse complement strand
CTGCTGTTGCGCAGCTTGATGGATTCCATCGCATTCACCAGCGCCAGCCGGCCAATATCGTTGTTCACGCCGGATACCAGAATCTGCATGGCATCGGGCCGGCGGTAAACGCGCGAGGATACAACGCGCCAGGAAGTTTGTTCGCGCATCTCCTGCTCGTTGAGTTGTTGCGCGGCCTCATATTGCCGCACCGCGGCGCGATAATCCTGAATGCCGATATAAATGCTCAACAGAATCAGAGCGGCGCAGGTGGCAAATGTTGCGGCGAACTTCGGACTGAGCAGGATGGCTTTGAGTTCTTTTTGAATCAGGATAGCAAGCATATTCATTCCTTGTTATGTAGTAACGCCTTCAGGCGTTGAATACAAATTGCGGACAAGCCCCTGAAGGGGCGACTACAAACGAGCTAACGCAAATCATACCGCAAAAAGGACACGAAAGCGCCGGCGAAGAAAACGACATTGAAAAAGACCAATAACCCAAAATCAAAAATCGCAGCTTGCGCGGCGCGATTCAATGAAATCGCTTGATAAACGAAAGGCGGAATGGCGTGCGGATCGATGGGATTGCGCTTTTCTTCCTCACCATCCGTGGTGCGAAACATCATCACGCGCCCACCCATCAGACTGCCGCCGGTTTTCTCGCGAATGAACGAGGCATAGGCCTCCTGATATTTGCCGGCTTCCTCCAAATAATGTTCCTTCAACACTAAAGAGGTTCCCACCAGATTCGATGAGGCCAGCGAGAAGGCCGCAGCGGGCGAAACACGCGCCAAATTGAATGCCACTTGCTCTTGCACCGCCTGCCGATTGCGACGTTGTTCATTGAGGCGCGCAGAAAACTCCAGCATCTTCTTCTCACGCTCGTCCGCGATCTTCTGCATGAAACTGTTGAATTGGTTCAGCAACTGATCAGGCTTGTCGTTGGATTCGGGTTTGAAGGAGCCCATGGCCTTGCGGTCCGCCTCCCACAACTGTGCTTGATAGCGGCTCTTCTGCGAGGCGATTTCATCGACCGAGGGCACGGCCACGGCGCGGCCCGCCAGCAGCACCGAGGCGCGCGGGACGATCAACACCGCCGCAATCCAGATGACGAGCAGCAGCAAGAAAGAATGCGCCGAGCGATGTGTGCGTGTGGAAATAAACACTGCCAGCGTGAGAAATGCGCCGAAATACAACATCCCGGCGAGCACCACCAGCGTGAGCCGCAGCCATTCTTCGCCGGCCATGGGAATACTCATGAGCGGCAAGAGCAGCGCGCCGAGTGAAATGGGAATCAACAGCGGCACGGCGAGCGCAAGAAACGAGCCGATGATTTTGCCAAGAATATATTTCGCACGAGGAATGGCATTTGCGAAGGTAAGCTGGAGTGTGCCTCGTTCTTTCTCGCCGTTGATCGCGTCATACGCGAACAGAATGGCAAAAAGTGAAAGCACGATTTGAAAAATGAAATCCAAATCGAGAAAACGAAAAACGGCAAAGACGGGATCATCGCTGTAGCGGCTGTCTTCGGCGCCGACTTCGCCGCGGCCATGTATCGTTGCCGTGCGGCCGATGTCGTTCGCAACGCCGGTGACCAACGCGGCTAGCGGATGCGGCGGCAAAAAGATGCGATGATTGCGCACCATCAGCCAGTCGGTGATGCCCTCCATCTGGCGCAGGTTTTCCGCGACCGCTGCGTCGTATTGCGCTTTGCTCACTTGATAATTCCGGCCGCCAACATAAAACGCGAGCAGAATCAACACCGCACACACACCGAAGGTGACGGCGAATTTGGTCGAACCGATGATCTCGCGCAGTTCTTTTTCAATGATAAGTTTGAGCATGGCTGGTTTTTGGTCGTTGGTTGCTTAATTTTTAGATCAAAGAGTTTATGAAATATTTGCCCGCTGCCATTTGCCACTTGCCGTGTCAGTGCGGATTCGTGCTGGGCGGCGAGGCTGGGCGCGCGCGTATGTCGGTGATGCCATGCGGCGCTTGCACAGCAAGGTTGATTGCAAAACTCAGCCAGCGGCCGTCTTTTTTAGCTTGTAGCAATACTTCGATATCATATTCATTAGATTGCGTGACGCTGTGCAGTTTTAGTCCGCCGCTTTGTTCATAGAAAGCGATGTCTTGTTCCGCATTCTCGGGATTGCCACCGTGCTCTTCATGAAACCGTCGCAACGCCGCAGGATTGCCGGTATTGAACGCACGCACAAACGCCGCCAGCGTTTTTCCTGCAGGCGTATTTGGTAGCGCAATGCTGTCATCAGAAGGTTCGTTGTTTGTCGCATCGCTGGGACCATGCGCTGCTTCGATCTCACGCTTCACAATTGCCATAGCCCGCTGCAATTGTTCGCGTTCTTGCGGTTCCGTTGTTTTTGCCAAAGCACTTTTGAGCGCGGCCAAATGCGCTGTCTGCAATGCTTTTACGCCCGTGCCTTCCCAATTGGTTTTGGTGATGGGATTGATGGCACGCGCGAACGGCACCATGATCCTGAAATGATCATGCAAGCGCACCGGCATAACCGGATGCGCGCCGCCGCCGGTGGTTTCGCCAACGATGGTGGCGCGTTTCAAATTTTTAAGATTGTAGGTGAATTCCTCCGCAGCCGAAAACGTACGGCGACTCGTCAACACATAAACGTCTTTGCTCTCGCCGTAGCGCTTGCCGGCAACCTCGGCGCGCGTCCAGTACACTTGTGTTTTATTTTCCGTGCGAGAATAGATGTCATTGAGATGAACCGGCTTGTCGAACAAATAGCTTGACAACAACGCCACCATCTCCGGCTCACCGCCGTTGTTGTTGCGCAGATCGATGATCAAGGCGCTGGCGTCCGCGACGAACGTCATTGCCGCAGCCGCGGTTTCCTCCGCCAGTGCGGCATCCATGAAGCCGCGCAAATCCAGATAACCAATGTTACCGCTCAAATGCTCGACCTTCTCAAATCCGTAATTGCGCGCAGCGGCAAAAGCGCGGCGGCGCTCACGTTCTTCCGGCGTTTCCTCCCGCGGATGATCGCGTTTGGGCAAAACCTCCCGGCTGAAACTCACGCGCAGATGCTTGTCGCTGCTGACTTCCTGCAAGTGCGCGGTGAGCGTATTGGCGAAAGCGCCGGGATCCGTGATGTTGTCGTATTCTTTCTTTTTCATCCGGTCGCGTACGGCCTGTTCCATCTGCCTGGCGATTTCCGGAAAGATGTAGTTTTCGTGAAGCGCCTTCAGTGCGCCGTCGATGATTTCTTTGCGGATTTTGTCGTCAAGCTGCAACTCTGATGTTTGTTGCGCTTGCGTGAAGCTGAAAGCGCCGAGTAATGCGGCGCTCAACAGTATAACGCCAAGAAAGAATATCGAATTTTTTGCGACACGCATCTTTTTCTCCTGTAACAAATGTGTCGAGGTTTGCTGGTTGTTTACGGACTTGGGCAGGAAGCTGACGTTTTCATTTTGCATCCTTGCCGCAAGGGTAAAGATTGCTTATGCCATCGCCTCCACATGCCCGGCCATGTATTCCATGTATAAATCTTCCAAGCTTTCACCGGCCAGTTGCTCTCGTGTGCGTTGCATCACGAGTTGGCCTTGTTTCATGATGCCCACGACATCCGCGATTTCCTTGGCGCGAAAAATATCGTGCGTGGACATGAGAATCGCCCTGCCTTCTTCACGCAGCGAGTGCAGCAACTGGATGAATTCAAAACCGGCTTTCGGGTCGAGGCCGGAAGTCGGCTCGTCCAGCAAAATCGCGGGCGCATTCTTGAGAATGGCGATGGCGATGCCGCATTTCTGGCGCATGCCCTTGGAGAAGCCTTTCAAGCGCTTGTGATGCGCTTTCTGAAACAAACGCGACGTGTTGTTTGGCGCGCAACGGTTCGCGGTGGGTGACCACGCCGTCGATGCGCGCTTCACCCTCAGTCGGCTCGATGAAGTTGAGAAAGAGATTGATGGTGGTGGTTTTGCCCGCGCCATTGGCGCCGAGCATGGCGTAAATCTCGCCGGGCTTCACCGCGAAGGAAACATGATCGAGCGCGAGCACGCCGTCTTCATAGCGCTTGGTCAGCTTATCCGCTTCGAGCAGGGCATGCGCACCGTTGGGGGAGAGAGGCAATGACATGATTTTTCTCGTGAGAAAAACTTTTGTTTGTTTTTTCGGTTTTTTCTGGCAAATTAGCTGTGTTAACAAGGAGATTCTTATGCTGCAAGTAAACATGTATGATGCAACAACCAACCTCTCTTCTTTGATTCAAAAAGTCATGGAGGGAGAGGAGATCGTGATCGCCAAAGATGACAAGCCAGTCGCCAAACTGGTGCCGTTTTATACCCTCAAGCCAAAGCGCAAGCTAGGCACGGCCAAGGGCAAGATAAAAATGTCGCCGGACTTTGATGAGCCCTTGGAAGATTTCAAAGACTACATGTGATGAGATACCTGCTCGACACGCACACACTTTTGATGAGATACTTGATCTTTATCCCGTTGAGCGTATCTGGTAAAAGCTCAAATTCACCAATGTAGGAGATGCTACTGGAACAAACACATGAAAGTGTTGCTTGACGAATGACTGCCTAGTCATGCAAGCCTCTCACCGCCGCGACAACCGTATCCCAAACACCACAATTCCCACCACCAGGCCGAGTATCAACATCACCACCAGCGCCATTCCGAAAACATTCGTCTCAGATTGAATCTCCACCGTCACGGTTTTGTCCTCGCCGTTCACGGGCTGATTGTCGGCGAGTGACGTGGTGCGCAAGCGCATTTCATAACGCCCCGGTGAAATGTCCTGGGGGGGGACAAACTGGAGCGCGGCAATCACCAACGGTTCGATTTGCTTGCTCCAATTCAACGGCACGTCAGCCTCGACCTTCACGTTGTCGAGCCGGCGCGTGCCTTCGTTGACAACTTCAAGATTCATCGCGACCGCTTCGCCGGCTTTGATCGAATAAAAAAGCTGCGGCGCGCGCACCAGTAATTTGCCGACGCCGCGCGGCACTAACTCCAGCCGCACATAACCCGCATTGAGCGCCTCGATTTCATCGTGCGACCATTGCTTGGCGCTGAGATCACCCAACGCCTCGGCCTGCTCGCGCGGAATCACGAGCACGTAAAACGGGATGGACTTGTCGATGATCAATCCCTCGCTGAGACGATCCGATAAAAAAACTTGCAGCGCCGCGCGCCGGGTGTTGGTATTCTCGGTAAATCTGAATTGACTCAAACGCGCTTGATTACTTGGATCGATAAAATAGCGATTGATTGCCGCCGGCAAATTGACCACTTCGAGCTTAAACGTGTTGTTTTCACCGCTGAACAATTCCAGCGTGAAATTGAACGACGCCTTGCCGCCCAGCTCGGCCTCCTGGGAAAATTGCTCGGATTGCAGCACAACCTTGTTGACTGTGGCATCCTTTTGCAGAAAAATCTTCGGGCTGCGCTGCGTGCCGCTGCCGTAGGTCACATTCACCGTCACCGCATCGAGATCCTGCAGTAACATGAAGTCAAGCGTTACCGGCCGGCCGAATTGCAACTGCTCGATCTTGGCTTCATACGGCTGGCTGATGATGGCATCGCTCTCGTTCAGCAGTGAGACGTACACATCGTTAATCACATCCGGCTGCAGCGAGCGGAACAATTCATCATCGATATTGAGCAGCTTGCGGTACTCCGCGCCGCCGCCGGAAGCGTTCTCCAGCGTCAGCTTCACATGCTTGCGGCCTTCTTTGTTTTGATACTTTACCGCCTTGGCGACGGCGACATATTGCTTTTCAAAAAGAACGGCGAGCAGCGATTGCTGATAATTCACCTCGGCGTCGGCCAGCAGATTGCGTGCGCGGTCGAGTTCCAGTTTGGAAATCAGGTTTTTCTCGAAAAGCTGCTGCTTTTGTTCGAATTCCGCGCGGGCATATTCAAACGCCTCTTTCGCACGCTTGAGGCCGAGCAAACGATATTGATCGTCGCGCTGATTGAACGGGTTCGTTTGTGCGCCCGCCGTAATCGTGTACACAAAGAGGGCATAAAACAACACACGGGCCGCTCGCACGAGAGTTCGCTTCACGCTGAAACGAGATATTTTCGCTGCTGACAAATGAGATTTCATGGCGCTTCAATTTTCAAAACGTGGCAGCCAGGCGCGAATTTGCCGGCCGGCTTTTTCCGCGCTGGGCGGATCATAATTTGACAGTACGATTGTCGTGTAACCGCTGGCCACGTCCATATCCAAAATGGCATTGATTCCCGGCGCACCGCCGGCGATGCCCAGATTGCCTGCGGTAATCGGTGCGGTTGATTTTTGTACGGCCGCCGGCGGCGCAGAATCCATTCCCGCGAGAAGCCATTTTGTATACTCGCCGCTCAACAGCTTCAAATTCTGCAACGCAAGCGTGAACTTGAGTAAGTCTTCCGCAGTTGAGTAACCGCCGCCCGCGGAGCTGCCACGCGCCGGTTTCCGCCGCTCTCCGCTGCCGCCCGCGCGCAAGGTATAGCCGGTCGCAAGATTCGGCACTATCGCATCGGCTTCATAGGAGCCGGTATTCTCCATGCCTGCGGGTTTGAAAATATGCGCGCGGACATAATCGAAATAATCTTCACCGGAAACGGCTTCAATGATCGCGCCCAGCACGAGGTAACCGCCGTTTGAGTACTGCCGCCGGGCACCCGGCTCAAAGGCAAGCGGATCGCCGGCGAACAAAGGCAAATAGTCTTTTATCGTGCGCAACCGGTCTTTGGGCAAATTGGCATATTTGTCATTGAAAATATCGCCGATGCCGGATGACATGTTGAGAAGATGCAAGATCGTCACTTTCTCGGCGGCTTGCTGATTAGGATAATCCGGCAGGTGTTTACCGATGGGATCATCGAACG
>QEVD01000604.1 GCA_003576975.1 Candidatus Zhuqueibacterota bacterium | reverse complement strand
GCTGGTGGTGTTGGTGTTGTGGATTTATTACACCGCCATCATTTTTGTGGCAGGCGCTGAAATTGGCAGCGCCTGGCAGGACTTGCGCGGCGCGCCGGCAGCGAACGGCAAAGAAGCCGTCATTTCGCGGCCTCCCACGCTGCGCGAAGAGCCTGGCGAGGTCAACAAGAAACCATGATCGCGTCCACTTTTGTTAATCAAAAGACTACGATGGATTTCAGGCAGACCGAAGACTCCATCTCACAACATAGGAGCAAAAAAGTGCAACCGCGAATGAGCGCGAATTAACGCGAATAAAAAAGCATTAGCGTTGATTCGCGGTTTTAAGTGTTAGCCAAAAGAAGCAAAGAAATCGTTTTTAGTAATAGAATAAACTTCAAAATCACATGGCAACTTTTCGCTGGTTTACTCTGCGCCTGTTCTGGAGTGCGCTGCTGCTGCCGCCTCTCGCTTTCTTTCTGCTCTGGATTTTACACGAGATTTTTTTCAAAGATATCTATTTCCCGGATGTTTTTTTGGTAATCGTTGCCGCGTTGCTGCTCTTTCCTCTTGTCAGTTTTGCGCTCACCAGCCTGGGCCGCCGCCGGTTTGATTTTTTGCAGGAGCGCGGCAAAAGCTTGCTGCTCACCGAGCGCGGCGATGCGGCCGCCGCGACATTGCCCTTGCTGCGCCGTCTGTTTGACAGCGGTTTGTTGGCGCCGCGCGATCAGGAAAAATGCCAGCAGGCGCTGCGGCGCACCTATTTTCCGTTTTATGCCGGGCATCTCGAACATGCGCATGCGCGCGAGCAATTGCTGGCGGCGCTGCGCGAGGGCGTGCGGGCGGAAGAGGCTTATTATGCACTCAAATCCTACGTCTTGAGCCAGCCGCAACTCACGCTCGGCGTCGCCGGCATTGCCGAAGAATTGCTCGACTACAAGCCCGGCGACCAGGCGCTGGCCAATTTTTTTGTGCGCCACTTTTTGGAAAACCGCAGCACGCACTATCGCGCCGAATATTTTTATGCTAACCATCTCAGCCATGACGGCGGTTTGAGCGAAGCGATACTCGATCTGTGCCTGGAAAGAATTCTGGGGCACGAGCGCAAAGATGATTTTGCCGCCTGGTGTTGTGCGCGCGCCTTCCAATCCAAATGGGGGGCAGACCCGCGCGTGCGCCGTGCGCTTTTTCATTTTGAGGAAGACTATCGCCTGGCGCAGCGTGAGGATGACTTGGCGCGGGCCGTGGCCGCATGCGCCCGCCTGTTGTCGCCGGAGGAAATCGCGCGCTGGCGCACGGAAGGCCCGCCCGTTCCGCCGGCTACCCTCAAAGAGCAGGCGCAAAAATGGTATGTCAGCGCGCGCGAGTGGGTGTGGCAAGCGCTCACCTGGCTGCGCCGGCATCGCGCTGCGGCGCTGGCAGGGGCCGGCGTTTTGACGGTGCTGCTGCTTTATCTCAACTGGCCGTCCCGCCCACAAGAGGAAACGCCGGCGCCGCAACCGGCCGCCGCGGAGCCGCAACAATATTTTTCCCTGCAAGTCAGCTCGGTCCGTGAACGTCTGCGCGCGAATCGCATGGTGCAGAGCTTGCAATCATCGGGATTGGAGGTTCGCCTAATCGAGCCGCAAACGCCTGCAGGCTGGTTTGCCATTCGCGTGGGGCGCTATCCCTCCCAGGAAAAAGCGCAAGCCGCGGGCGACAGCCTGAAAACCGCGGGCATCATTCAGGAGTTTTTGGTGAGAAGCGAGGAGCGGCAATAAAATGCCGGATACGGCGCTTGCCTTCACTTCGACATCATTTTCATGATTATCGAATGCCGTGCGCGGCATGGAAAATTTGGGTCAAAACGATTGAATAGTTTCGGCGATAATGGTATTGCCTAAAATTTTTCCCCTGCGCCGCCCGAGGCTTCAGTTTTTACTGGTTTGAAAATTGGCATAGGCGATTAGTACTGCAACGTTGAGTAAACACTGTCTTCTTTAGAAGGCCAGCTTGACTGCAACGGGGACACATGCAGCAGCAAAGAGCAACACTCCCGAAAATTCTCGCATTTCCCTCACCACAAGCCCCAAACGGGGCAAGATGATTTATCAGGCAAGATGATTTATCAAATTAATTGGGGGTTCGGTAGGCTCACCCACCAATGGCCGTCTCACAGGATTCCTGCTGAATGACAAGTCGCATAGGTTAGCAGGCTCAACCGGCAAATTCATTCCTCCCAAAACCTCATCATCACAACAAACCGGCGGTATTTTCTGTTGCGGCTGGGCGCGGCGAACAGTATATTTCGCGTTCAAATTGGCGTCTATTGCAAATCTTCTCAATTCAAAAAACCTCATGTCAAACCAAAACCTGGCTGATTGACGAGATGTTTCATCAATACGCGGAGCAGCCGGATTCGGTCGCGGAAAGCTGGCGCGATTTTTTTGACGATTACCGCCCAATCAGCACCACGGCAGTCGCGCCGACGCCCGCCGCAACCGTGCCGGTTGCGGAAAAAGCCGCAAAAACCGCGGCCCCGGAGACCGAAGAGCTGCCACCCGGCGCCACCCCGATTCGCGGCGGTTTTGCGAAGATCGTCGAAAACATGGAACGCAGTCTCGAGATTCCCACGGCAACTTCCGTGCGCATGATTCCGGTGAAATTATTGGAAGAGAATCGCCGCGCGCTCAATCAATATTTGATCGATCTCACCGGCGCTAAAATGAGCTTCACTCACATCATCGCCTGGGCGTTGGTGAAGGCGGTGCAGTCCATGCCGGCGATGATGAATTATTTCCTCGAAATTAAAGGCGCGCCTTATAAAATCGCGCCGGAGCATATTAATCTCGGCCTGGCCGTGGATGTGGCACGCAAAGACGGCTCGCGCTCGCTGTTCGTGCCCAACATCAAGCGCGCGGAGACCATGGATTTTGCTACGTTTTTCAATGCTTATAACGACGTTGTTCGCCGCACGCTTGCCAATCAAGCCAAGCCGGAAGATTTTGCCGACACCACCATCACGCTTACCAATCCCGGCACCATCGGCACGGTGCACTCGGTGCCGCGTTTGATGCCGCGCCAGGGCGCGATTATCGCCACCGGCGCCATCGATTATCCGCCGGAATATCAGGCAGCGGATCCGCAAACCATCGCGCGACTCGGCATCAGCAAAGTGATGACGGTGACGAGCACGTATGATCACCGCATTATTCAAGGCGCAGAAAGCGGGCTATTCCTCCAAAAAATGCATCAACTCCTGCTCGGCGAAGATAATTTTTATGATGAAATTTTTTCGAGTCTGAAGGTTCCCTATCATCCCGTGCGCTTGCAGCAGGACAAGAATCCGGCATTCGACAACAATTTGCTGGATGACGGCATGGTGGAAAAGGAAGCGCGCGTCATTCAACTCATCAACATCTATCGCGTGCGCGGCCATCTCCTGGCGAATTTGAATCCGCTCAGCAGTGAAGCGCCCTCGCATCCCGCGCTCGATCCCAGCCACTACGGCTTGAGTTTGTGGGATTATGATCGCGAGTTCATCACCGGCGGTTTGGGCGGCAAGCAGCGCGCGACGCTGCGCGAGATACTGGACATCCTGCGCGAGGCCTATTGCCACACCATCGGCGTCGAGTACATGCACATCCAGGATTTGGAGCAAAAAGCCTGGGTGCAGCAATACGTCGAAGGCAATAAACGCAGCGATTGGATGAATGCCGAGGGCAAGCGCCGCATTCTCGACAGGCTCAACTCCGCGGAAGCCTTTGAGCGCTTCCTACACACGAAATATATCGGCCACAAGCGCTTCAGCCTCGAAGGCGCGGAGTCGTTGATTCCGATGCTCGATGCCCTGCTTGAGCGCGCCGCCGAGCATAACGTCACGGAAGTGGTGATGGGCATGGCGCATCGCGGCCGCATGAACGTGCTGGTCAACACCATCGGCAAAACCTACGGCGCAGTGTTTCGCGAATTCGACGACAATCCCGATCCCGACAGCCGCGAAGGCACCGGCGATGTGAAATATCATCTCGGCGCAATCGGCGAGCATCCCGCCCGGGCGGGACACGCGACGGTCAAAGTCACGCTGGCCTCGAATCCGAGTCATCTCGAAGCGGTGAATCCGGTAGTGGAAGGCATGGCGCGCGCGATCCAGGATATGCACGGCGACCGCGAACGCTCCGGCGCCATGCCGGTTCTGATTCATGGCGATGCCGCGTTTGCCGGGCAGGGCGTGGTGGCGGAGACGCTGAATCTCAGCGCGCTACCGGGCTTTCGCACCGGCGGAACCGTTCACATCGTGGTCAACAATCGCATCGGTTTTACCACTGCGCCGGTTGATGCGCGTTCGACGGTTTATGCCACGGATGTCGCGAAAATGGTGCAAGCGCCGATCTTGCACGTGAACGGCAACGATCCGGAAGCGTGCGTGCGGGTGATGCAGCTTGCCGTGGATTTCCGGCAAAAGTTCAAAAAAGATGTGGTGGTGGATTTGGTGTGTTACCGACGGCACGGCCATAACGAAAGCGACGAGCCCAGCTACACCCAGCCGTTGATGTACGCCCGCATCAACGACATGCGTTCGGTGCGCAAGCTCTACACCGAACAGCTTGTCAAGCGTGGCCAAATGACGCTGAAGGAAGCCGAGAGCATGCTCAATGATTTTCAGGCGAAGCTTGAAACCGCCTTCAGCGAAACTTCCCGCCGCAGCGGCCCGCCCGCGCCGGTGAAAATGCCGCAGCGGCCCGCCTCGCCGCCGCTGGTGAGCACGGTTTCAACCGCGGTGTCGCGCGAAATTTTGGAAGAAATCAATACCGCGTTGATTCGCTTTCCCGAGGGGTTCACCTTGCATCCCGTGCCGGTGCGCCTCTCCGGGCAGGATTCGCAACGCGGCACGTTCAGCCATCGCCATGCGGTGTTCGTGGATTTTAAAAATGAAGCGGAATTCACGCCGCTCAATCACATTCGCGACGGGCAAATGCCGTTGATCATTTACGACAGCTTGCTGAGCGAATATGCCGTGCTCGGCTTCGAGTACGGCTACTCGGTTGCGCGGCCGGAGGCGTTGGTTTTGTGGGAGGCGCAGTTCGGCGATTTCGTGAACGGCGGCCAGATCATCATCGATCAATTCATTTCATCGGCGGAATACAAATGGGGCCAAAAAAGCCGGCTGGTTTTGCTGCTGCCGCACGGTTTCGAAGGCCAGGGGCCGGAACATTCGAGCGGCCGCATCGAGCGCTTTCTCACGTTGTGCGCGCAGGGCAACATGCGCGTGACCATGCCCACCACCGCCGGCCAGTATTTTCATTTGCTGCGCAGCCAGATTCATTCCGGCATTCACAAGCCGCTGATCGTGATGACGCCGAAAAGCCTGTTGCG
>QEVD01000603.1 GCA_003576975.1 Candidatus Zhuqueibacterota bacterium | reverse complement strand
TGGCAGGCGATGGACACGGCGCTGCGGGTGATGCGCTTCAAAGAGAAACAGCAGAAGGAAGCCGCGGAAAAATACGACACCAAGAAGAAGGAATGCGAGCAGCTTTCCGCCGGCAAGCGCGCGAAGATTCTAGAAGAGTTGGCAAAATTTCAGTTCTGATACACGCTTCGTGACATTGACATGAAATCAAAGGAGAACCAACCATGCCGGAATATCTTTCGCCAGGCGTATACGTCGAAGAGTTCGAGATTGGCGCCAAGCCGATCGAGGGCGTTAGTACCAGCACAGCGGGCTTGCTGGGCAAAACGCTGCGCGGACCTTTGATGCCGCGGTTCATCAACGGCTTCGAACAATTCAAGCGTATCTATGGAAGCTACCTTTCCGATTCCTATCTGGCCTATGGCGTCGACGGCTTCTTCACCAACGGCGGCCAGCGCTGTTTTGTCGGCCGCATTGCCGCTGATGACGCTGTGGCCGCCAATGCCGTACAGGACACGATCCTGATCGAGGCGATTGGCCCGGGGGATTGGGGCAACCGCATCGCCATCAAAGTCGGGCCCGGCAGTTTGCAAGATGAAACCCAGCTTGAACCCTGGGGCAGAATAAAGTTGACCGTAATGTATTGGGATCAAACTCCACCGACACCATTGGTGGACCCCACCGATCCTTTGAACGCCATCAACCCCAATCGCCGGGAGCCGACCCTGCTGGAGGTGTATGACAATCTCTCCGCTGACCGGACCTCTCCGGATTACTATGAGATCCGAGTGAATCCGCAATCCAATCTGATTCGCTTGACACGTCAGGCTGACAACAACCCTGCGCAATTGGCTCTCACCCTGCTTCCTGATCTGGGCGGCGTAGCCGGCACGGAAGGCTCGGCACTCGATTTGGCTGACTACCAGGGTCGAACCCTGCCGGCGCTACCGGATGGCACCATCAATCGAACCGGCCTGTTGGGGTTTCGGGAAATCGACGAGATCTCGATCGTCGTCGTCCCGGATCATCATCGCGTGGCGGGCTTGACCGGCGCCATCGTTACGCATTGCACGCAAATGGCCGATCGCTTTGCCGTGCTTCATTCCAATGATGCGACCGACACCTTGAACACCATCGCCAACCTGCGGCCGCCGCAGGATACCACCTATGCTGCGTTTTATTTCCCCTGGATCAAAATCTTCGATCCCAGAACGAATCAGGATTATCTCATCCCACCCTCCGGACATGTGGCCGGCATCTACGCCAAAACCGATGTCGAACGCGGCGTGCACAAAGCGCCGGCCAACTACGTTGTGCAAGGCGCGACCGCCCTGCAATTCCAGATCACCAAAGGCGAGCAGGACTTGCTGAATCCGCGCGGCGTGAATTGCCTGCGCGTGTTTCCGGGGAGAGGGCTGCGCGTTTGGGGTGCCCGCACGTGTTCGACCAATACGCTTTGGAAGTACATCAACGTGCGCCGTCTGTTCCTGTTTTTGGAAGAATCCATCGACGAAGGCACGCAGTGGGTCGTGTTCGAGCCTAACAACGAGCGGCTGTGGGCGCGCGTGCGGCAGACCATCACCCAGTTCCTCACCACGGTGTGGCGGGACGGCGCGCTCATGGGGCTGACCCCCGACGAAGCCTTTTTCGTGAAATGTGATCGCACCACCATGACCCAGGATGACATCGACAACGGCCGGTTGATTTGCATCATCGGCGTGGCGCCGGTGAAACCCGCGGAATTCGTCATCTTCCGTATCACGCAATTCGCCGGCGGTTCCGAAGTCGCCGAGGTTTGAGAGACAATGCGAGCCTGGCCTCCGCCGCAACACCTGCGCTGGAGCACGGCGCTCCCGCAACTGTGCTGGTTCTCAACTGCTGTACTGATTCAGGAGATTCGATCCTATGGCAAGAAATGATCCCTATCGCAATTTTCGTTTTCGCCTCGAGATTGACGGCATTGATCAAGCCGGTTTCAGCGAGGCCAGCGGCTTCGACATCACCGTCGATCCCATCGACTATCGCGAAGGCGCTGATCCAACCCACGTGCGCAAACTTCCGGGACTCACCAAGTTCGGCAACGTGACCTTGAAGTGGGGCGTGACCGATTCCATGGCCTTGCACGACTGGCACCGCCAGGTGGTGAACGGTGACATTCAGAGAAAGAATCTCGCCATCGTGGTGCAGGGCGAAGACGGCAGCGACAAGGCCCGCTGGAACATCGTGGAGGGCTGGCCGACCAAGTACACACCCACCACGTTGAATGCCAAAGGCAACGAGGTGGCGATCGAGACGCTGGAAATCTGCAATGAAGGCGTCATTCGCGTGAGTTGATGCTCCGGCGATGACACCGGTCTGCTCGATTGATGGCAGACGAGTACACTGTTACCTTGAAAAACAGATCCGCCATCATTGTCATCCTGGAAGGATCTTGTGAAGTTTTGAGCACGGCGCCAAGTACTCCACAAGATTCCTTCTGAGATACTCTAGAAAAAGTCAAGGGCGAAAAACAAGAGCTTAGTTTTTTTTCAAAGCAAAGGGTTTTTGAGTTTTGAGAATCGTATAGC
>QEVD01000048.1 GCA_003576975.1 Candidatus Zhuqueibacterota bacterium | reverse complement strand
CAGAAGCAAAGCAGCAAGACGGGGCCAGCCGTTTATGGGATTTGTGAGTGCCTTTAAAAGAGCGGGCTTTGTGGAAGTGGGACGCACCGGAACCCGGCGTCACGTTATGCGATTAAATCTTGAAAAACTCAAAAGGAGATCGCGACATGAGAGTTGAAAACGCCTGCCTTGCGCCGCCCCTGCTTTTCCTCATCATGACTTGCTGCTCCCTTCATGGCCAAACCATCATCTCCGACAGCACCTACCAGTCCGCCAACTGGAGTGAGACGGTGGTCACAACATTCGGTGCGAGCGAGACCCACACGCAGCGAACCACGGGTGGCAATCCCGGCGCCTTTCGTTTCATGCAGCACATCCTGCCGGCGCCGCCGGGACCGAGTGATTTGACGCGCCTCGAAGTCACGCACATCTACGACGGTGATGCATATCTACCCTTGGAGGCGATCGACCACATTGACTATGCCGAGGACATCAGATTGCTCGATTTGCCGTGGAATCAGGCGTTCATTCGCAGCTTTCCGGCTATCCGGCAATCCGGCAGAATTTTTCGCGCCAACGTTTTTTTGCAGGTGGTTGCCGATACTTTGTGGCATAGCGGAAGCCTCACCGGTTTGACCGCCAGCAGCTTCACTGCGCTCGACGGCTCCGGTGATCACCCTGATTTCTCTGATATGGGCGATTTTCTCTACTTTGGTTTTTCGCGCCTCAGTTCCCGCGGCGCCACCCAGCCGCCGCTTCCTCCCAATCAAGATTTGGTTTACCGTCACGGCAGCGACAATTTCACAGTGACCATTCACAACGCGCCGTTGCCGAACCAACCGCCGGTCGCCCGCGCGGATGATTATCTCTATCTGGATTATTTTTTCAACAGCAACAAAACCCTGCGCGTTCTTCAAAACGATTCTGATCCCGAGGGCGATCCCATCCGCGTGCTCAGCGTGGGCGAGCCGGCATTTGGCGGCACCATTGAGTCGTTCAATGATACCAGCATCACCTATTCGCATGAAGGATTGTTCTCCGCAAGCCTCGAAACTGATTTCTTTCTTTACAAAATCACGGACGGCTTGAACCAGTCGCTCGATGCGTTTGTGACCATGCACTTTTGCCGTTGCCCGCTCGAGTGCCTTGCGCTTTTCCTGCCGCCGCCGGCATTGCGCACCGCTGCCGGCCGTGTCATTGCAACCGCGGCAATCGTTGACACCCTCGAGGTCGATCTCTTCCGCCGCTTCCGGGACGAGGCGTTGCTGACCACACAAACCGGAACGCAGTTCGTGAATCTCTACTATCGTGCCGCACCGGAGGTGATGCCGCTTCTTCTCTTTGATCGCAGTGACCTCGGCATGCAAGCTGTACGCGCCCTTGCCATGAGGTGATGGAAGCATGCTCGTCACACAGACCCTGATCGATTCTGTGTCCGCGTTCTTGGACAGTCTCGGGTCTGCTGCCAGCGACTCGCTGCGCGATGCGTTGAATGTCGAACTTGCAAGGCTCGGTTCGTTGCAGCAGTTGGTGGGCTTGTCCGTGGCGGAAGCCGCAGAAATGGCGCTTGGCAACCAGACCAGCATTGATGATACTCGTCTCGCAAAACCGCAGGAGTTTGTGTTGAAACAGAATTACCCGAATCCGTTCAATCCTGCGACTGAGATACGCTATCATTTACCGCAGACCACGCAGGTCGAGTTGACCATCTTCGATATACAGGGCCGGAAAATCAGAACCCTGGTGCAGGGGCTGCAGGTCGCTGGTGAAAAAACTATTGTTTGGGATGGCGCTGATGATCATAATCGAGGTGCGCCTTCCGGAATCTATTTTTGCCGCTTGAGTGCGGGCGCATTTCAGGAAACGAAAAAAATGATATTGATGAGATAGTATCAAATGACCAGACTGTCTGCCGCCGGCAGAGTGAAGCCTGCCGGTCTCAAAGAAGCGGAAGCGTCAAGGAAGGACGGGCGCTGGGAAAAGGCCTACGATCCGCAAGGGGCGATGGAACTGCTGGCGGATTTTCTCCAAGCCCTGGCGAAGGCCAAAAAGGCGAAAGCGTTTTTTGAGTCGCTGAACCGGGCGAACCGCTACGCGATTGCGTGGCGGCTGCAAACCGCCAAGAAGCCCGAAACGTGGGCACGGCGCCTGCAGGCCATACTGGCGATGCTAAAAAAGAGGAGAAAAATTCCATGGCTGAGTACGTTGCTTTCTTGCGCGGCGTCAACGTCGGCGGTGTCATCGTCAAAATGGACAAACTCAAGAAGTCGTTGGAAGCCCTGGCATTCACCGAGGTCAAAACGCTGCTGGCCAGCGGTAATGTGCTTTTTACCGCGCCGTCCATCAGCGAGAGCACGCTGGTAAATAAAATCGAAAAAAAGCTAGCAGCGGATTTTGGCCGTGAAATCGGCGTGCTCGTCCGCAAGATTGAAGAGCTACGGCATCTGGCTGAGGCTGCGCCGTTCGCGGGGATAAAAATCACGCCGCAAACGCGGTTGTTTGTGACCTTTCTTTCGGAGAAAAACAAGAGCAGTCTGAAGATTCCGTATGAAACTCCCGACAAAAATTGCAAAATCATCCGTGCGAATGACCGCGAGGTTTGCAGCATCTTAATACTCCACCGGACGGTCGATCTCATGAGCATGCTAGAAAAGGAATATGGGCGGAAAATAACGACGCGTAACTGGAATACGATTGAAAAAATTCTAAAAGCGAGCCAATCGAGTTAAAGGCAAATTGCATGACTCTGCGCATAGCCAACCTCAGCAAAACCTATAAAAATTGCGTCAAAGCGCTTGATGGCGTCAATCTCGAAATCGGCGCTGGCATGTTTGGTTTGCTCGGTCCGAACGGCGCCGGGAAGTCTTCGTTGATGCGCACGATTGCCACGCTGCAAAGTCCGGACGCAGGCAGCATCACGTTTAACGGCATCAATGTTTTGCAGGACCCCATGAGCTTGCGTAAAATGTTAGGATACCTGCCGCAGGAGTTTGGCGTTTATCCCAAAATGTCCGCAGAAGATTTGTTGGATTATTTCGCGACGCTGAAGGGCATAGCTTCGCGAGCGGAGCGTTCACGGCTCATCCGCGAAGTGTTGGAAATCACCAACCTCTACGAAGTGCGCAAAAAACATGTCGAGGGCTATTCCGGTGGGATGAAACAACGCTTCGGCATTGCGCAGTTGTTGTTGAATCATCCTCAGCTCATCATCGTTGACGAACCCACTGCCGGACTCGATCCGGCAGAACGTAATCGCTTCCTCAATGTGCTGCGCGAGATTGGCGCTCACAACACCGTCATCTTTTCCACACATATCGTCGATGACGTGAAAGAATTGTGCCATGAAATGGCAATCATGAACGGCGGGCGCATTCTCAAGAAGCTAACGCCCGAACAGTCGCTCAACGAAATCAATGGCCAAATTTGGACAATGAACATCACACGTGAGCGGCTCGAAGAGATGGAAGAGCGTTACCATGTGCTTTCCTCCAAATACAATCCTGATAACTCACTCGCCATTCGCGTGCAAGCCGCGCAACAACCCGCGCGCGATTTTAGCGCCGTCGCGCCGCAGTTGGAAGATGTCTATTTCATCGCACTTAAAAATGACGCGAGCTAATTTTGCCATTGAATCATTCTCTTCCAATACGCATGTTCGCAGCAATCTTCAAACATGAAGTGAAGCATTGGTTCGCCACGCCTTCGACCTATGTCTATATCGCCAGTTTTTTCATTTTGGCAGTGGGCACGATGGCGGGAGCCTCCGGTATTTTCGGCGAAGGAACCGCCTCCACGGCGCGCCTGGCAAACACCCCGGTGAGCCTCTACGGTTTCTTCAACTTTTTCACCAAGCTGCTTCTATTTCTTGTGCCGGCGATCATCGGCGGCGCGATTTATCGCGACTACAGAAGTAATATTCATGCCGTTTTGTATTCCTTCCCATTCAACAAACGCGACTATTTGTTCGCAAAATTTTTGAGTGCATTCAGCGTCCTGGCGGTGATTGCGGCAGCCATTGGCGTGGGATTCCTGTTGGGCGCGCAATTGCCGGGCGTGAATCCGGCGTTGCTCGCGCCTTTCCATCTCGGCGCCTACGCGCAGATTTATGCGGTTTACGTGCTTCCGAATCTGCTGCTCTTTAGCGCCTTGGTTTTTGCCATTGTCACATTTTCACGCAATGTTTACGCGGGTTTCATCACAGTCGTGTTGTTGTTGATTGCGCGCGAAGTGTTGTTGCGCTTGCTCGCCGGCGTGGATACTCGCTTTCTGGCGGCGCTATTGGAACCTTTTGGTGAAATCGCCACGGGCTTCTACACACGCGACTGGTCTTTGGCTGAGCAGAATGAACGCGGCCTGCCGCTCGCGGGTCTGATTGTCTATAACCGATTACTTGTGACGGCAATTGCTGCTGCGCTTGTGGCGACCGTCTACAAATATTTCAGCTTCAGCCACACGGCGGGCTCTTTTGCACGCAAACCCCGCAACGCGGAGCGCGTGGTCAAAAATAATTTTGACAGCATCATCAAAGTGTCGTTGCCCGCGGTGCGTTTTGATTACTCTTTTCGGCAACGCTTGAACGCGGCGTGGAAACTCTCCCATTTCGAGTTTAGATTTATCGTGACGGGAGGCGCGTTTATCAGTCTGATGATCGTGGGCGCGTTGTTCGTGGCGGTTTCCATGATGCAAATGAATCCGCAATATGGTACCCGGCTACTACCCGCCACGTGGGTCATGTTGGCGTTTCCCATTCTCTTTTTTTCTCTCGTGATTCATCTGTTGACGTTTTTGTACGCCGGTATATTAGTGCAGCGCGTAAAAGCAGCGCGTCTGAACGAACTCGTGGATGCCACGCCGCTGCCGAACTGGGTTTTGCTGCTTTCAAAATTGCTGGCGCTCATAAAAATGCAGGTGTTGCTGCTGGCAATCATTATGGTTGCCGGCGTGATCGTACAAGCCTACCAAGTCTACTATGACATTGAGCTTGGTCATTACTTGTTTGATTTGTATGGCATCCATCTCATCGGTTTTGTTATTGCCGCGTGCGCCGCGCTTTTGGTTCAAACGTTAGTCGCAAATCCCTATCTGGGGTTTTTCTTGTTGACAATCGGCGCGCTCGGTATTACGGAATTGCCGCGGCTGGGAATCGAACGGCTGATCTTTCGCTTTAACCAAACGCCGGAACCCGATTTCTTCATGAAGTATTCGGAATTGAGCGGATACGGCCATGCGCTTATTCCATACTTCGTTTATAAAACGTACTGGGCCTTGGCGGGCTTGCTCCTATGCTGCGGCGCTTTATTGTTTTGGATTCGAGGACTGCCGGAATCATTGCGAGAAAGGCTGGCAATCGCGCGGGCCCGGTTACAACAGAGGCGGGCGCTGGCCGTTCTGCCCTTGCTCATGCTGTTTCTCGGCGCAGGATTGGGGATAGATTATGTCGAAAAAAAATCGCCGCGAATTCTTACGGAGCAGGAAACGCAAAGGATTATTACGGAAGCAGATCAGCGTTATGGAAAATATGCCAGCATGATTCAGCCGCGCGTGATGGCTGTCAATGTGAATATGGACTTGTTTCCGGAAGCGTTGCGCTTCAAATCAGACGGTGTGTATTCTTTGTTGAATAAATCCGATCAAATCATCGACACGCTGCTGGTACAGCATGCTTTTGATGTACACACCAAATACCGCTTCAACCGCGATGCTGCACTGGTGAGCAGAGACACGGCAGCACATTTCGATATTCATAAACTGCGTATCGCCTTGCAACCCGGCGATAGTTTGCAGCTACATTTTGAAGTCGAAAGCATTCCGAATACTTTTGTGAGCAAAAACTCCAACGTTGAAAAGAACGGCACGTTTATTACTTCTCTTATTTATCCCGGCATCGGGTATCGCCCGGACCAAACCACGGCGTTGCCCACGGACAGCCCGGCTTTGCGCAATCATCATCGTTCGTTTGATTCCGACTACATTACTTTTGATGCGACCGTCAGCACCTCGGTTGATCAAATTGCTTTTGCCCCCGGCGTTCTGCAAACCGAATGGACGGAAAATGGCAGACGTTACCTTCGTTACAAATCAATAGGCAAGGCCACGCACGACTATGTTTTTCTTTCCGGCCGGTATCAAGTTACGCGTGAAGATTGGAACGGCATCAACCTCGAAATTTATTATCATGAAGGACACGATTATAATTTGAATCATCTCATGCGCGGAATGAAGGCCGCGCTGGCGTACAATGAAAACTATTTCAGCCCGTATCAACACCAGCACGCGCGCATCATTGAATATTCGAGAACGCTGGGGAACTTCGCCCAATCCTTTGCCAGTACAATCCCTTATTCGGAAGTCAATTTCATGCTCGATATTGACGATACCGAAGCCGGCAGTTTGAATCTGCCTTTTCTGGGCGCGGCGCATGAATTATCGCATCAATGGTGGGGCCATCAAGTGCTGCCGGCGGACGTACTCGGCGCAAAAATGATCACGGAGAGCATGGCAGAATACGTTTCACTCAAAGTGCTGGAGCATGAATACGGCGAAACCAAGCTGCGCAAGTTTTTGCAGAAAGCCCGCGACATTTATTTCACCGGCAGGGCGAACGACGCCGGCGCAGAAAAACCGTTAATGTATAATTCGGGTCTGCGCCAAAGCCACATTCCTTATCAAAAAGGCGCATTGGTATTTTATGCGCTGAGTGATTTCATCGACGAAGAAAACTTGAATCGCGCTTTGAAGGCCTATGTTGAAAAGGTCAGATGGCAAGAGCCGCCTTATACCACTTCTCTTGAGATGGTTGATTATCTCAGAGCGGCCACGCCCGACTCCCTGCAGTATTTGATCACGGATTTGTTCGAAGAGGTCTCGTTCTACGATAACAAAATGATTGCAGCGCAAAGCACGCTGCTCGAAAATGGCAAATATCAAGTCGAAATCGAGTTTGCCGTCAGCAAATACCGCGTTAGTGAGAAAGGCGAGAAAATTTACGCAGATGAGTTGGGAAGCTCGCTTGCCGCGATTTCCAACGGAGCCAACGCAACATTGCGATCGCTACCGTTGGAGGATTATATTGAGCTTGGCATTTTCGGTGAAAATACCTCAAGCGGTAGAGAGAAAGAATTGTATTTGAAGAAGCACAAAATTACTGCAAGTCACAATACGATTCTTCTCGTCGTTGACCAACAACCGGCAGTCGCAGGCGTTGATCCTGATGTTAAACTCATCGACGCCAATGCGCGCGACAATCGAATGAAAATCACCGGTGTCGATTTGGGGAATCGCTAAACGACTAAATAATGCCAGGTGTCTTTTGTTAGATCTATACGCACCGACGTGTTTCATTTAAATAATACAGAAAGGCGAGATGCCCTCGGTGAGCATTTCCACAACATCAGAAAGGAGAAGCTATGAGCGGAGTTAGAGTTTTAGTCGGCACCAAGAAAGGTGCGTTCATATTAAGCGCAGATGGCAAGCGTGAAAAGTGGGAGGTGAGCGGCCCACATTTCGCAGGCTGGGAGATTTATCACATGAAAGGCTCCTCGGTTGATCCGAATCGTATCTATGTGTCGCAAACCAGCGGCTGGTTCGGGCAGATCATCCAACGCTCGGATGACGGCGGCAAAACCTGGCATCAACCCGGCACGCCGGCGGGCGCGCCGACCACCACGCCCGATGGCATGCCCATGGGCGAAAGCAACAAATTTGTTTATGATACTTCTGCCGCGCCTCTCACCACGCATCAATGGTATGACGGCACGCAACACCCGTGGGAGTTCAAGCGCGTCTGGCATCTCGAACCCTCGCTGACGGATCCGGACACCGTTTACGCAGGTGTTGAAGACGCGGCAATGTTTCGTACGACTGACGGCGGCAAGACCTGGCATGAGCTATCCGGACTGCGCGGCCACGGCTCCGGGTCGCAATGGACGCCCGGCGCTGGCGGCATGGGCTTGCACACGATTCTGTTGGATGCAAAAAATCCCGGGCGCATCTATGTCGCCATTTCGGCGGCGGGCGTATTCCGCACCGACGATGAGGGCAAGACGTGGAAACCAATCAATCGCGGTTTGAAATCTCAATACATTCCGGATCCCGATGCCGAGATTGGCCACTGTGTGCATCGCATTGCCATGCATCCGGCGCGGCCGAATGTGTTGTTCATGCAGAAACATTGGGACGTGATGCGCAGCGACGATGCCGGCGAGTCGTGGCACGAGGTGAGCGGCAATTTGCCGACTGATTTCGGTTTTCCGATCGACGTGCATGCGCACGAGCCGAATACCATATATGTTGTGCCGATCAAGAGCGACTCCGAGCATTATCCGCCCGATGGCAAACTGCGCGTGTATCGCAGCAAAACCGGCGGAAACGAATGGGAAGCCTTAACCAAAGGCTTGCCGCAACAGAATTGTTACGTCAATATCTTGCGCGACGCCATGGCGGTGGATTCGCTCGACAAGTGTGGTGTGTATTTCGGCACCACCGGCGGGCAAGTTTACTGTTCGCCCGATGGCGGAGATAGTTGGTCGCCCATTGTCCGCGATCTTCCGCCTGTGTATTCTGTTGAAGTGCAAACGCTGCCGTAAGCAAAACTCAAGTCGTCACAAGCAAAACGATTAGGGGCAGAACAAATTCCTTTAATCGTTTTGCCGCTTTTTGACAACCACGTTGGAATTTATCTTTTGTGAATTTGATTTTGGAATTTGAGGAACATGCATGATTCGCGTCATTCTCCCATATCATCTGCGCACGCTTGCGCAAGTCGGCAGCGAAGTGCAACTTGACATTGTTGGACCGGTCACGCAGCGTTCGGTGCTCGACACGCTTGAGGCCCGCTATCCGATGCTGCGAGGGACGATCCGTGACCACGTTACACTACAACGCCGGCCGTTTTTGCGATATTTTGCCTGTGAAGAAGATTTGTCGCTTGAGTCGCCAGACGCGCCGCTGCCGGAGGCTGTCGCTTCGGGCAAGGAACCCTTTATTGTTTTAGGGTCAATTGCCGGCGGTTAAGCCTGGCTATTCGGACATTGATCAATCCCGCCGCAATGTTCCTGCAATTCTCCCGAACGGCTCGTCCGTGGGAGTAAAAATTTCGTTGCGATTCTCCATGCCGAAGCGCTCAAGATCAAACAAGAGATAATGTTTGTTCGGCATGACCAGATGAATTTCTTCGACCTCCGGACATTTTTCCAAAACGGCCTCGCCCATGGCATAAAGCGTGTGTTGCACCGACAGGCTGTGGTGCTGCGCAAACGCTTCCAGCAGAACTTGACGCACGGTTTGCCGGTTCATTGCGAAGTCAAGGGTGTGTTGATGATAAAGCCACTCCGCTTGCAGATCCGTGGCGAATATGCGATCATCCGCGTCCTGCAACGTGGTGAAACGATCGTGTAAAAAATTTGAAAAACCCGAGTCCGTGGTTTTTAGAATAACCATATGCTTCAGCCCGGATTTGACGGTGATGCGTTTGCGATCGTTCGTGATTGCGCTTGTCCATATTTCCTGTCCCGCTTTCGTGAACGCGTGCGGATGCGGCATGGGATTTTTCTTTTCCGAAGCTATGGCAAGGCGTTGCCACAACGTCTCATGCAGTTCGATGGCTGCGCCGCTCACCTGCGGATTGTGATCGAGAAAATGCTGCGCCAGCGTCAGTCCGAACTCTTCGATGGTTTCCAGCGGGTGATTTTTGGCCAGCGCATACACGGTATTTTTCATCGTATCGGTCGGCAAAACCGGCGTATTGTCGCCTTCTTTATAAACCTTTTCAAACGCGCCGGTGAGCTGCATGTTGACCGAGACTTCTTTGAAATCATGATAATCGGCATGGCGTGTGATTTTCGCCACGCGTACGGACGATTTGCCGTAGCTGTTTTGTGATAACGTCACAGACATTTTTCCTCCTTACCCGAAAAGGATTTAACCACGACTGGAACATCTGCCAAAGGTTGGTTCTCGCCAAAAGGTCGAAGTTCAAGGGGTTTTATCGAGCGTGTATTCAAACGCATAGAAATGTTTGCCCTCGACAATATTGATCGTCATCTTGCCAGCAAGGCCGGCTAACTGATCGGTGCCGGAGTCCGGCACTACGGTGATAGTCAACTCCGGCGCGCCGCGTTTCATGATACCGCTGTGTTGGAGCACGAAAGAGCCGGTACGGCCGTACAAGGCGCCGCTGACTTTTTCGATGGCGACGTAGCCCGCCGAGCCTTTCACCGCCGTCATGGCAGAGAGCATCTGGCCCTTGCTGGTCGCGGCAAGATCGCCATAAAATTGTTTATCAATCAACATCCTGCCGAGGTTGGCATCCTCTGCCTGCTCATTCGTTTGCGGCGTGAGTTTCACATCAAATGTTCCGCTAGCATGGTGCGTCATGGTGGAATCCTTCGAGGTTGTGCTTGAGATTGCCGGGGATGGTTGTGCGAGGGCAACGGCGCCGAGGACAAGCAAGGCGCAAGAAACAGCAAAAAACAGCAAAAGCAACAGCAAACGATCGGTTTCTCATGGAGGAACTCCATTTAAATCGTTTTTTATTTGGATGAACAGGTTTTGTAGTCCCCGCCCCTTGTGGGCGGCTGTTGAAGCCATGAAATTCGCGGTTGCAACAATGCCCCACGAGGGGGCAGGACTACGAATCCTGCACACGCATTTGAAAAACGCTGTAAATCGTATAAGAGCATGGTTTGTTAAGTATCTTTTTAGAGTATGATCCGGTTCTTGACGCAAGCACGCCCGCTGGAACCTCATGCAAATTAAAAGTGATTTTGACGGCATGAAGGAGGAGGCAAAGAGTTTCAGGTTCATTGGCACGGCGCTTCAAGCTGGCAAATCTCGCAGCCGCCGTTCAAGAAATCGTCGCTCGGGTTCTTGCTGTGCGAGGCTCAGGGCGCGTTCGTAAGAAGTTCGCGCCTCAGTTGTTCTTCCCAATCTGCGGCAAAGTTCGGCTTTGGCCGAGTGTGCCAGATGATAATCGCCGAGTTCGCCGCGCGCAAAGATGTCGTCGATGAGCGCGAGTCCTGCGGATGGGCCGTCGCGCATCGCAATGGCCGCGGCGCGATTCAACTCAATCACGGGTGAGGGCAGTGCCTGCAACAGCACGTCATACAATCTGACGATTTGATCCCAATCCGTTGCCGCGGCCGTCGGCGCTTCGGCATGCACGGCCGTGATTGCCGCTTGCAGTGTGTAAGGGCCGACTTCGGCGAACGCCGTCGAACCGAGCCGGCGCGCTTTGATTGCCTGTTGCACCAGTGCCAATCCCTCCGCAATATGATCGCGGTTCCACAGTGAGCGATCTTGATCCTCCAGCAAGATCAAATCACCTTCCGGCGAGGCGCGCGCCGGCCGCCGCGATTCATGTAATAACATCAGCGCCAAAAGCCCCATGACTTCGGATTCCGGCAGCAAATCGACGAGCAGCCGGCCCAGGCGGATCGCTTCGCCTGAGAGATCCGGCCGCGTCAACGTCTCGCCCGAGGAGGCGGAGTAACCTTCATTGAACACCAGATAAATCACATGCAGCACCGTCTCGAGCCGATCAGGCAAATCTTCCCGCGAGGGGATTTGATAGGGAATGCGCGCGTCGCGGATTTTTGCTTTGGCGCGCACGATGCGCTGCGCCAATGTCGAGGGCGTTGTCAGGAAAGCGTGTGCAATCGCTTCGGTGGTAAGGCCGCAAACTTCGCGCAGCGTTAATGCCATGCGCGCCTCCGGCGAAAGCGCGGGGTGGCAGCAGGTGAAGATCAGTCGCAATTGATCATCTTTGACGCCTTCTTCGTCCCACTCTTCGCGCTCACCGCCGTGAAAGTCGAGCCGCTCGGCCAGCTCTGCTTGCAAGGCATCGAAGCGGGCGCGGCGGCGCATCGCATCAATGGCTTTGAAGCGGCCGGCTGAAACAAGCCAGGCGCGAGGATTCGCAGGAACGCCATCTCGCGGCCATTGCTCCAGCGCTGCCCGGAAAGCATCGTGCAGCGCATCTTCGGCGAGATCAAAGTCGCCGAGCAGACGAATGAGCGTGGCGAGCACGCGCCGCGATTCCGAGCGGTAAACCGCATCGACCATTTCGCGCGCTTGTTTGATTGCCTCTTCGTTTGCAAGCGGCGGACGTGCAGCCATATTGGGTTTGAACGCCATAAAACCGAATTTGAAGTGATGAGAGTCGAATGCTCCTGCAGGCCTTGCCTGTACAGGCATTGCCCTGACTTCGCCAAAACTCAAATCATCTTGAAGCCAGGCGATTTTTTTCAGGAACTCTTTTTGCTCGCGGGCGATCAAAATAAAAAATGATTACCCCACGTGCAAGTGCGATTCCCCGATTTGCGGCTGCTCTTGTTCAACCCGGCTCGGGTTAAATCTTGGAAATTAGAGCAACTTCCACCGCTCGAAGGTTGCTCGATTTTACTGTTCGATTGCGAACATCAACTGTCATACCACCGTGCACTCGTTATTCAAAACCAATGTCATTTTTACGATCTAAGTATCTATAAATCAAAATCGGCATGGTTGTTGAGATTTCTCACGGCGGCGTAGTCGGACTTTCGCACCAACCTCCTCCAGCAGCCTATTTGCGAGAGTCCGGCTGGGCCAATATCTCTTAATCACGAACCATTCGAGAATGTTCATGGATCGTCCCATTCAAAAAAAGAAATGGCCACCGAAGCGCATCGCACTTTTCTCCATTGCCGGGCTGTTTTTTTCAGCGGTTTTGTATAGTTTTATTTTTGGCGACAGCAGCTCCAAGCTCAACGTTGATACGGAGAAAATCACCATTTCCACGGTGGCGCGCGGGCCGTTTCAAGAATTTATTCCCGTCACGGGAAACGTCTTGCCACTTAAGACTGTCTATCTGGATGCCATCGAAGGCGGACGGGTGGAGAAAATTTTCATCGAAGCGGGCAACATGGTGAACGAGGGCGATAAGATTTTGCAGCTCGCCAACACCAACATGCTGCTCGACATTATGTTTCGTGAAGCGCAATTTTTTGAGCAGAGCAACAACCTGCGCAATACGCGCTTGTTGATGGAACAAAGCCGCCTCAATTTGCTGCAGCAGTTTAATGAGCAGGAGTATCAATTGCAACGCCTGCAACGCCAGCATGAGCGTGCGATTACGTTGCGTGAACAGAATTTGATTTCGCAGCAGGAATATGAGCAGACACGCGACGAGTATGAGTATCGCCGCCGGCAGCGCGAGCTGGCCGTCGAGTCTTTCAAGCAGGATTCGCTTTTTCGCCAGATTCAAATTGAGCAGCTTGAGGCCTCGTTGAAACGCATGCAGGCCAATCTCGAAGTGACCAAGCAGAACCTGGAGAATCTGACCATCAAAGCGCCGATTGACGGCCAGCTCACTTCGCTCAATGCGGAAATCGTCGGCGAGATTAAAACGCCGGGCGAGCGTTTGGGGCAGATCGATGTGTTGGAGGGCTATAAAGTCCGCGCCGGAATTGATGAACATTATCTGCCGCGCATCAGCGTCGGTTTGGCGGCGGAATTCGATTTTGCCGGCCAAACGTATCAATTGGTCACGAAGAAAGTTTATCCGGAAATTCGCGACGGCCGTTTTGATGTGGACATGGAGTTTCAGGGCCGCGAGCCCTCGGGCATTCGGCGCGGCCAAACGCTGCACATTCGTTTGCAGCTCGGTGATCTCACCGAAGCCACGCTGTTGCCGCGCGGCGGATTCTATCAGAAAACCGGCGGACAGTGGGTGTATGTCGTCGACAAATCCGGCCAGTACGGCGTGAAGCGCGCGATCAAGCTGGGACGCCAGAATCCGCAAATGTTCGAAGTGTTGGAAGGCCTCGAGCCCGGCGAGCAAGTCGTAACGTCATCCTACGACAGTTTTGGAGATATTGACAAATTGGTGTTGAAAACAAACTAGCGGCAATTGCCGATTGATAATTGTGGACCACAAGGAGCAGAGCGATGATTAAAACCAACAATCTCAAGAAACTCTACACCACCGAAGAAGTTGAAACCACGGCCCTGAACAACATCAACATCGAGATCAATGCCGGCGAGTTCGTGGCCATCATGGGGCCGTCGGGCTGTGGCAAATCAACTCTGTTGAATCTCATTGGTTTGCTCGACAATCCTAGCGACGGCGAGTATTATTTTCTCGGACAGGAAGTTTCAAAATTTTCCGAACGCCAGCGCGCCAACACCCGCAAATCCAATATCGGGTTCGTGTTTCAAAGCTTTAATTTGATCGATGAGTTGACGGTTTACGAAAACGTCGAGCTGCCGCTGTTTTATCTCGGCGTGTCGTCGGCGGAGCGCAAGGCGCGCGTGAGTGAAGCGCTGGAACACATGCAAATCATGCATCGCAAGAATCATTTTCCCCAACAATTATCCGGCGGCCAGCAGCAGCGTGTGGCTGTGGCGCGCGCCGTGGTGGCCAAGCCCAAACTCATCCTCGCAGATGAACCCACCGGTAATCTTGATTCCGCGCACGGCGATGAAGTGATGAAGATGTTGACGGAATTGAATGAAGCTGGCACCACCATCGTGATGGTCACGCACTCGCCAGCCTACGCCGAGTTCGCGCATCGCATCGTCCATCTGTTCGACGGCCATGTGGTGACGGAAAACTTCATGGAAAAGCATCGTCCGCACATGGTGGTCTAATGCCGCGCCGGCGCACGTTTTAAAACGATTACAGGCGGCATGCCTGGTTCGCGCGTTTGAGCGCGAACCGTGCGGAATCAATTCTCTCAAACTTGTCGAACCTCTTTCAACCGGAGGGCGCGCAGAGCCGAGCGTTCATCGCGACGCTCTTTGCGCCATGCGCTATGCTCAACAACTATCTGAAAATCGCCCGGAGAAATCTTATTAAACACAAAGGCTACACGGCCATTAACATTGCCGGACTGGCGGTGGGCATGGCGTGCTGCTATTTGATTCTGCTTTACGTGCGCAATGAGCTGAGCTATGATCGCTTTCATGAAAAAGCCGAGCGCATTTATCGCGTATTGGCAACGTTCGAACAGAATGGTCAGAAAAGCGCCCCGCTCACGGTAACGTCCGCGCCCATTGCGCCGGCGTTGCAGCAGGAATATCCCGAAGTCATTACCGCCGTGCGGCTGCGGGAAACGGCGCGCCGGGTCTTGGTTGCGCAGCACGAGAAAAAATTCTATGAGGAGAAATTTTATTTCGCCGATGCGCAGTTGTTCGAACTGTTCGACTTTCCTTTGCAACAGGGCGATCCGCGCACGGCGCTGCAAGATCCGCATGCCATCATCATCAGTCCCGAGGCCGCGGAAAAGTATTTTGGCAATGAAAACCCGATGGGCAAAACGCTCACGGCTGAACTCGGCAATCGTGAATTCAAAGTGACCGGTGTTCTCGCCAAGATTCCCTCCAATTCTCATCTGCAACCGAATTTCATTGTGCCGTTTGAAAATGGCGCGGGTACGAATCTCAACAACTGGTGGGGATTTTCCTACTATGCCTATTTGCTGTTGCCGGAAAACGTGCCCGCGGCAGAACTGGAGAAAAAATTTCCCGACTTCATTCAAAAACACTATGCCAATACCCCCGCTGGTTACCCCAAACTTGCCTTGCAGTTGCAGCCGTTGACCGACATCCACCTGCATTCCAACTTTGACGATCGCGCCGGCGAGTTGGGGAGCATGACGTATCTTTATCTTTTCTCGGCTCTGGCTTTTTTCGTTTTGATCATTGCCTGCATCAATTTCATGAATCTCGCCACGGCCCGCTCGCAACAGCGCGCCAAAGAAGTGGGCGTGCGCAAGCTGGTGGGCGTGCAGCGCAGCATTCTGATCATGCAATTTCTCAGTGAATCGCTGTTGTTGGCGTTTCTTGCGCTCATCGTTGCCGCGGGCTTGGTGGAATTCTTCCTGCCGTTTTTCAATCAGCTTTCCGGCAAAGCGCTGGAGGTGAATTATTTTCAAGAGGGCTTTGTCGCTGCTGGTTTCATTGCGATTGCTTTGTTGGTGGGCATCTTGGCGGGCAGTTATCCGGCGTTTTTTCTCTCCCGCTTTCAGCCGGTGGAGGTGTTGAAGGGAAAATTTTCACGCCACCTCGGCGGTGCGCGCCTGCGCCAGGCCCTGGTCGTGGCGCAATTCGCCATCTCAATTGTCTTGATCGCAGGCACGCTCATCATTCACAATCAGCTCGAATTCATGCGCAATAAAAAGCTCGGCTTCGACAAGGAACAGGTCGTGGTTGTTCCGCTCACCGGCCGTGAGGCCGGGCGCAAATGGCCGACGCTAAAAACCGAATTGCTGCGTCACCCTGAAATCAGCAGCGTGACGGCTTCGTCGTCCATGCCGGCGGACGAGGGGTGGTGGCAAACCGGCGCGCGCGTTGAAAGCGCGAATGCCGAGGAAGAACAGGTTGTCTATACCTTTCAGATCGATTATGATTTTGTAAAAACACTCGGCATTGATCTGGCCGCTGGCCGGGATTTTTCACCTGCTTTTGCCAGCGACAGCAGTGCGGCGTTCATCGTCAACGAAGCGGCGGTTAAAAAATTCGGCTGGGGCACTGCGGAAGCCGCCCTCGGCAAAAAGTTCAGTTGGCTGGGCGAGGGACCGGATATTGCCAAAACAGGCACGGTGATTGGCGTGACCAAGGATTTTCATTTTCGCGGTTTGCACGAACAGATTGCGCCGGCAGTCTTTCATCTCATGCCCTATCGCATGGATTTTCTCGCGCTTCGCATTTTGCCCCAGCAGGCGCCGCGGGCGCTGGAGATTTTGAAACAGGCGTGGCTGGAATTCGATCCCGCACACCCGTTGGAATATTCTTTTTTGGATGACAAGGTCGACAGCATCTATCAATCCGAAGATACCTTGCGCCGCATCATGGGGCTTTTCTCCAGCCTGGCAATCTTTGTTGCGGGACTCGGGCTTTTGGGCCTGGCTTCATTCACCACCGAGCAGCGCACCAAAGAAATTGGTGTACGCAAGGTGCTGGGCGCTTCTGTGCCGGGCGTGGTGCTGTTGTTGTCGAAAGATTTTGCCAGGTTGGTGCTCATTGCTTTTTTGATTGCGACGCCCATCGCCTACCTCGCCATGCGAAAATGGCTCGAAGACTTTGCTTATCGCACGGACATCGGGCTTCAGGTCTTCTTGCTCAGCGGCGTTTTAGCCGTGATCATCGCGTTTTTGACGGTAAGCTATCAGGCGATCAAGGCGGCGCTCGCGAATCCGGTTGAGGCCTTGCGGTATGAATAAGGAAACCTGACACATGCTGGGAGACGATGAAATTCCATTTCAGGGATCACTTCATGTTCAAACATTATCTTCGCATTGCGCTCAGAAATTTCCTTAAACACAAAGGTTATTCCTTCATCAATATCACCGGGCTGGCGATCGGGCTGGCCTGCTGTTTTGTCATTGTGCTTTATGTTCGGCATGAGTTGAGCTACGATCGTTTTCATGCAAACGCGCAGCGCATTTACCGTTTGTTGCACACGCCGGCGCAGGATTCGAATCAACGCTCGGCCATCAGCGCTTCGGGATATGCGCCCCATTTGAAACAGGAATTTCCCGATCTTGAAGTCGTGCGGTTCTTCACCAACAGCAGCCGCGTCAACCTCAAATATGGCGCCGAGGTTCGAACCGTTGACGGTTTTTTCTACGCCGATTCCTCTGTCTTCGATGTCTTCAGTTTTCATTTGCGCCAGGGCGATCCGAAAACCGCGCTGGCCATGCCGAACACCATGGTGCTGACGCCCGCGGCGGCAGAGGCTTGGTTCGGCAGCGAAAATCCGGTGGGCAAGACCATGACGTTCCTGGGGGGCGCGGCGAATTGGGAGATGCAAGTCACCGGTGTTTTGGAGAGCATTCCCAGCAACTCGCATTTGCAGTTTGAGTATCTCGCCTCGTTCAGCACCATCAAGGCTTTCATGGGTGAGCAAGCGCTGGAAGAATACATCAATTTTAATTATTACACCTATCTTTTGCTGCCGCCCGCCCTTGCTCCGCAGCAACTCACCGCCCGTTTTCCGGATTTTCTGCGCAAATACCGCGGTGAAGATACCGCGAAAAATACGGCTTTGGCGCTCCAGCCTTTACCCGATATTCATCTCACCACCAATATCACCTGGGATGTTGGCACCAATAGCGACAAAAGGTATCTCTACATTTTTTCGGTTGTCGCTTTTTTTATTTTATTCATTGCCGGCATAAACTTTGTCAATTTGGCCACGGCGCGCGCAACGTTACGCGCCCGGGAGGTTGGGGTGCGTAAAGTTGCCGGCGCTTACCGCCAGCAGTTGATGCTGCAATTGTTCGGCGAATCGATTTTTGCCAGTGTGCTGGCGATGATTTTGGCGCTGGCTATGTTGCAACTTTTTGCGCCGTACCTCCCCAACGTGCTGGGGCGCGCGATCAGTTTTGATCCGTTTGCCAACTCCGGCATGTTGTTTGTGCTCATCGGCATCGGACTTCTCACCGGCATTCTTTCCGGCATCTACCCCGCGCTGGTTTTGTCCGCTTTCGATCCTGCCAAAGTTTTAAAAGGGCTGGTAACGCGCGGCGTGAAAGGCGCGCATTTACGCAAGAGCCTTATCGTCGTGCAGTTTGGCATCGCCGTCTTTTTGCTCGTGGCCATTGTTACGCTTTATAAACAACTGCATTACATGAAAACCCGCGATCTGGGTTTCAAAAAAGAACAGGTGGTGTTTCTTGGCTTGAGCCGGTCGGTCAAAGAACGCTTCGAAACATTCCGGCAGAATTTGTCGGGCAGCGCCAATATTCTTCATGTGGCGCTTGCCGGCAGCGTTCCCGGCCGCGTGGGCACAAGCCGCGGCTATAATTGGCCGGGACAGCAGCAGGATCTTGACAACAAAAGTTTTTATACGATGTTCGGCGATCATCAAACCATAGCTGCCCTGGGATTGCAACTGCTGCACGGCCGAAGTTTCTCCCAGGAGATTGCGACTGATGTCACGAATGCCTATATTTTGAACGAAACCGCGGTGCGCGAATTGGGTTGGAGTGATCCCATCGGCAAGCCGTTCAAAGTTTGGGATGAAGAAATGGGCCAGGTCATCGGCGTGGTGAAGGATTTCAATTTCAGATCGTTGCACCAAAAGATCGAGCCGCTGGTGCTGGACATCAAGCCAGAGTGGTCGTGGAGCGCGGCGATTCGCATTGCGCCTACAGACGTGGCGAATACGCTGAATTTTATCGAAACACAATGGCGGGTGTTAGAACCGGATTTGCCGTTGAACTATCGCTTTCTCGACGAGGATTTTGACCGGCTCTATCGTTCGGAAGAAAAACTCGGGCAACTTTTCAGTGGCTTCGCTTTTTTGGCGTTGTTTGTCGCCTGCCTCGGCTTGTTTGGGCTGGCCTCATTTACCGCAGAGCAAAGAACACGTGAAATCGGCATTCGCAAAGTCTTGGGCGCTTCGGTCGCGGAAATTTTGCTGCTGCTCTCAAAAGAATTTACCCGGCTGGTTGCCCTGGCTTTTGTTGTGGCCGCGCCGATTGCCTACTTCGCCTTGCGCGAGTGGCTGCAAAATTTTGCGTATCATATCGATCTCGAGATCAGCCCGTTTCTGCTGGGCGGCGGCGTGGCATTGCTCATCGCCCTGCTAACCGTAAGCGCGCAAGCCATAAAAGCCTCGCTGGCGAATCCAGTGGAGGCGTTACGATATGAATAGCCCGGCGTTTGCGGCTGTGTGAAATGGGCAGCGCTAGGCGCAAAAATGTGTGAGGTTCGGATACGATGTCAAGGCTCAGAAATGAAATGACGATTACCCTGCGGAAGTTGCTCCGCCAGAAAATTTACACCGGCATCATTATCGCCGGACTCGCCATCGGCATGAGCTGTTGTTTGATCATTCTGTTGATTGTTGGTGATGAACTTTCCTATGACCGCCACCACAAAAATGCCGATCGCCTCTACCGCATCACGCTTGATGCTCAAGTACAAGACCGCGAGTTTATTACGGCGCGCAGCAGCGGTCCGGTGGCCGCGAGCCTGCGGGAAAACCTGCCGGAAGTCGAAGCGGCAACCCACATCCGGGCGCGTGGCGGCACACCGGTCAGTGATTGCGCCGTCCGTTATGGTGATAAAGCATTTAATGAGTATTTGCTCTTTTTTGCCGATTCGTCGTTCTTCAAGGTTTTTTCCTGCGAGGTGCTGGAAGGCGACGCCAACACGTTTTTGACCCGGCCCAACACCATTGTCATTACAGACGCCACAGCGCGCAAATATTTTGGCGACGAGCCTGCGCTCGGCAAGATGTTGGAAGTTGACGGGCGCTCACAGTTCATGATCTGCGGCGTCGTGAAGGAATTTCCTTCACAATCGCACTGGCGTTTTGGGCTTCTGGCCTCTTTAGTTGGCCGTTCCATCTCAGAAGAACACAGTTGGATCAACAATTCCTGGTACACTTACGTTCTGTTGAAAAAAGGGGCTTCACGCGAACTGGCCGAGTCCACCTTTCAAACGATTGTCGAAGAGAACGTTCGTCCGGCGGTGGAGGCAACTTTGGGAGGCGACTGGAAGCACATGCAGGCGAGGGGGATGTATTATCGTTATCGCTTCCAGCCGATCACCGACATTCATCTGCATTCGCATCTTGATGAGGAAGTTTTTCCGCCTGGCAACGCGGCCACGGTTTACGCCCTTATCATGGTTGCCGTGTTCATTCTGCTGATTGCCTGCATTAACTTTATGAACCTCAGCACCGCGCGCGCCACCCGCCGCGCCAAAGAAGTGGGCGTGCGCAAAGTTTTAGGTTCGCTGACGCCGCAGTTGATTCTCTTGTTTATCGGCGAAGCGGTGTTGCTTGCGGCGATAGCCATGCTGGTCAGTCTCGGCATCATGGAGCTAATGTTGCCCACTGTCAACGAGCTTATTTCAAAATCACTCTCGCTGGAGGTTTTGGCCAGCCCGCGGGCGGTTGCGGGGCTGTTGGCCTTTACAATTGTGGTCGGCGTTTTGGCCGGAAGTTATCCGGCATTCGTTCTCTCCTCGTTTCAGCCGGCCAATGTTTTGAAGGGTGAGTTGCGCAGCGGCATGCGCGGCAGCCGGTTGCGCAGCGCGCTGGTCATCTTGCAATTTGCCATTTCGATTGCATTAATGGTGGGCACAATGGCCGTCTATCGCCAGCTTCAGTTCATTCGGGCGCGCCATCTGGGATTCGACAAAGAGCAAATGCTGGTGGTGGATAATACCTGGCTGTTGGGCCGGGGCAAAGCACAAAGCTTCAAGGAGACGCTGCTGAACCAGGCCGGCGTTGCGGCGGCGGCCTTCACGCAGAATCTCCCCGGGAATGACATTGGCAGTGCGGCTTACTGGCGCGAAGGCGAAACTAATTCCAATCTCATTATGTTACGCCAACTCTGGTGTGATTATGATTTTCTTCCCTTCCTGGGCGTGCGCTTGAAAGAAGGGCGATTCTTCTCCCGGGATTTTTCCACCGATTCAACCAACGCCGTGATCATCAACGAACAAGCGGCGAGACTACTGGGATATCAAGAGCCGGTCGGCCGCAAGCTCCACGGCTATTTTGGCGACGGCGAGAGGGTGTTGAACATTATTGGCGTGACGGAAGACGTTCATTACGAGCCTTTGCACCAGCAGATTTTGCCGATGGTGACATTGTTCTCACGCGGAGCTCCGACGCGCATTGTGCTGCGTCTGCAAGGCGATATTCCGGCCACTATTCGCGCGGTGGAGGAAAAATGGAAATCCTTCAGCGGCGGACAACCGTTCACAGCGTATTTTCTCGATGATCGCCTGGAACGCTATTACCGCGCCGATCGGGCGCTGGGAAAACTCTTCGCCATCTTTGCCGGTGTGGGAATCTTTGTGTCGTGTCTTGGCCTGCTGGGATTGGCCATGTACGCGACCGAGCAACGAACGAAAGAAATTGGCATCCGCAAAGTCCTGGGCGCCACGACGCCGGGCATTATGAGTCTGTTGTCAAAAGAGTTTGTCAAACTGGTCGTGATTGCCAACCTCATCGCGTGGCCGGTTTCTTACTATTTCATCAACGGCTGGCTGCAAAGCTTTGCTTATCGCATCGATCTCGGCTGGGGTGTCTTTGTGCTGGCCAGCGGATTGGCGTTGGTCATTGCGTTGCTTACCGTCAGTGCTCAGACGGTGAGAGCAGCGCTGGCGAATCCGGTTGAGGCGCTGCGGTATGAGTGAAAAGCAGTAGTCAGTTATCAGTTATCAGTGTTTTCTTTCACCTTTCTGAAATCAACAAGAACTTCTCGCGTGACCTTGAACAGGTTATCCCTTTCTCCAATGGGTCGCCTGTTCGGCTTTTTAAATATACTGTTCGCTGGCGAACACCTACTGCCATACCAGCGGACAGCTTTCCTGCCTATCCCACTTCCCAAGTTACTATAATTCTTTGAAAAACATCAGAGGCATGATTGTTGAATATTTCACCTTGCCCTAATGTGGCTTTATGTAACCATGGCCTGAATGAATTTGTCTAATCACTATAATTGATTGCGGACAAGAATATCTGAGCTTCCACAATTCAAGGAGAACCCATGAGCTTAAAAGAGATTCTGCAAAAAATCGTAGAGGGTGGCGAGTCGATTCTTTTGAGTGACAGCGAAAAAGATTGGGAAGCGAACGAGCTATTGAGCGGACTTTCCGAGCGCACGTTGAAAACCCGCGCTTATCTTCAAAGCGGGCTTTATATCGCCGAGATCAGCGAAGCCGGTTATCTTGGCCGGGTGATGTACAAGGTGAAGCAAAAAGCCTAACGCGGATGGCGTGGACGAACGCGGATGCCGCAGTCTTGCAGAGATTACGAGCAACCAGCGACCAGCAACAAGGAACCAGATCATGTTCAAAAGCTATCTCAAAATCGCCTTCCGCCACGTACTCAAATACAAGACCTATTCCTTCATCAATGTTTTCGGCCTGGCTGTCGGCGTGGCCTGTTGCATTTTGGTTTTCCTTTTCGTGCAGTATGAAATGAGCTATGATAAATTTCATGAGCACGCCCAAAGCCTTTATCGCGTCAATCTCCGCACCCAAACGCCTGCCGGCAGCATCAAGATCAACGGCGGCCAGCCGCTGCCTTTGGCGCCGACGTTAAAAGCAAATTTTCCTGAAATCCGGTTTGCCACCCGCTTCGCGCAAAGCAATGCCGTTGTCCGCACCTCGCCGGAAAACGCGACGAAGGAGCAAGTGCTTTTTGCCGATAGCGATTTTTTCAAAATGTTCAGCTTCCCGTTGCTCAGCGGCGCCGCTGAATCCGTTCTCAATGATAAAAAAGCCATTGTCTTGAGCGCAGCAATGGCGCAAAAATATTTTGGCAATGCCGCGCCGCTCGGTCAAACGCTGACACTGAACTTTGGCGACGGCGACGAGGATTTTACCGTTGCCGGCGTCGCGCGCGAGATTCCCAGCAATTCCAGTATCGTTTTCGATTTTCTCCTGCGTTACGAGAACAAGCCGAGTTACCGGGATTTGGAAACGAGTTGGACGTCGTGGGGGGCTGCCACTTTCATTCAGCTTGCCGATAACGTGCAACCTGCCGCGTTGCAAGCCAAATTCCGCGCCTTTGAGAAAAACTATTACCAGGACATGATCAACACCTGGCAAATTCTTGGGTGGATTGCCAAAGAAGAGGGCGCTTTGCAATTGTCGTTGCAACCGTTGCTGGACCTCCATCTCACCACGGGAGTTGAAAACAGTTTTTTTCCGGCGAGCAATCCGGCATATTCTTACATTCTTTCCGGCGTCGGGCTGATCGTGTTGTTGATCGCCTGCATTAATTTTACGACGCTGGCTGTAGGCCGCGCCGCCAGCCGCACATTAGAAGTCGGCATGCGCAAAACCGTTGGCGCTACTCGTAGCCGGCTGCTGTGGCAATTCTGGGGAGAAAGCCTGATCTTCAGCATACTGGCCCTGCTCATGGGCATTGCATTGGCCGAATTTTTTCTGCCAACCTTTAATTCGCTGGCCAACAAAACTCTGGTGATTCACTATCCTGGCAACTGGCAAATTTATGGTGTATTCGCCGGCCTGGTTTTATTTGTTGCTTTCGTCGCCGGCGGTTATCCCGCCGTTTTTCTCTCCGGCTTTCAACCCATTGCGATTCTAAAAAATCGGCTCGCGCTCGGCAGCAAACACCGCTTGAGCCAGAGTCTTGTCGTCGTGCAGTTTTCGCTCTCCGTGCTGCTGATCATCTGCGCCATGATCATGTCCCGCCAGCTTTATCATCTCAAAACACAAAATCCCGGTTTTAATGAAGAACAAATCATTGTCATTCCCACCAACGCGCGCGGCGAAGAGGGTGAGCAGAGGTTGGAACGTTTTCGCCAACAATTGCGCGGATATAGCAGCATCGCTGGCGTCACCGGCAATTCCGACGGCTTCAATAAAGAACCGTCGTGGCAATCATTCGGCACAAAAGACGGTGCAAATTGGCAGGTGAATGTCATGCGCGTCGACACAGACTTCATCAAGACCATGGGTATGAAGATTGTGCAGGGCCGCGATTTTTCACCGGAGATGATTTCGGATGTGACCGGCGCCGTGATCGTCAATGAAGCGCTGGCATCAGCGTTCGGCTGGAAGGATCCGGCGCGCAGCGGCCAAAAGTTCAGCGACTTCAGTCTGGGAAATTGGCAAAATCCGATCATGAAAGAGCCAGCCATCATCGGTGTCGTGCAGGATTTTAATTTTGCCTCACTTCACGAAAAGATCAAACCATTGGTGCTCTATCTCGCGCCGGAAAAAGCCATCAAGTATATTTTTGTTCGTCTCACCCCCGGCGATTTCTCGCATTCGCTCGAACGGCTGCGCAACGCGTGGGGTGAAGCCGCCCCCGGAAAACCGTTCGATTACTATTTCCTCGATGAAGATTTCGATCGCCAATATCGCGCCGAAGAACGCTGGGCGCAAATCGTTTCGTTTGCGACATTATTTGCAATTGTCATCGCCTGCGTCGGCTTGTTCGGATTGTCGGCTTTGGCCGTTACCAAGCGCACCAAAGAAATCGGCATTCGCAAAGTGCTCGGCGCTTCGGTGGCCGACATCGTTTCTCTGCTCGCCGGTGATTTCCTCAAGCTCGTCGCGCTCGCCAACCTCATCGCCTGGCCGGTTGCCTGGTACGCGATGAATCACTGGCTGCAAAACTTCGCATATCGCATCAGCATCGGTTGGTGGATGTTCGCGCTCGCGGGCGGTTTGGCGCTGCTCATCGCGTTCATAACCGTAAGTTCGCAAGCAGTCAAGGCCGCGTTGACGAATCCAGTTAAAGCGTTGCGGTACGAATAAGATCGGCACGCAAAGATTTACATCCTGAACAAGGCAAATGGATGAAAGCAACAGTTGTTCTTGCAACAACGATTGGAACGCTTTTTCTTTTTCAGGCCGAAACGCGGGGACAAAATTTTACCGTGGCCACAAGCTGTTCCGTGTTTAGCATCGGAGAACGCAGTCTCTACGCGTGCGTGAACGGCAACGGCCCTGCCACGGTTGTGCTCGAAGCCGGCATGCGGGAAGACTCGCGTGCGTGGCGCTTTGTGATTGAAGATTTGTCGAAATTTGCCACGGTTATTTCGTATGATCGCGCTGGCATGGGAAGAAGCGAGGCGGCTCTCGCGCCCCGAACCTCCGAGAAAATTGCGCTGGAGTTAAAAGCGTTGCTGGATTGCATCGATGCGCCGGCGCCCTATGTCTTGGTCGGACATTCAGCAGGAGGGTGGCATCTCAGAACGTTTGCACATTTTTATCCGCATGCCGTTGCCGGTTTGGTTTTGATCGACAGCCCGCACGAAAATTTTGAAAGACGCCGCGATGAAATCCTCACCACGGAGGAGCGCCAGCAGCGGCAGGCCATGCTGGCGGAATCGCGCGCCGGCTTGCCGGAAGCCATTCGGCTTGAATATGAAGGCCTCGAACAGAGCCGCGCGCTTTATCCAAAATTAAAGCTGCCGCGGGATCTTCCTCTTGTTGTTCTTGCGGCCGGGCGCCATCAATGGCTTCCAGAGCACAACGCGCAGCAGCAGGAAGAAATCTGGCGGGAGTTGCAGGGTGAATTGGCGGCGCTCAGTGCCAACGGTAAGCTCATCGTTGTTACGGATAGCGGCCACAACATGCAACGCGAGAAACCCGAAACCGTCGTGAAGGCCATTCGGGACGTGATCAATCAAGCTCACGCGCATTGAATGTTTGCCTAGTCGCTGTCCTTGCTTTGCCACAGTTTTGAAGAATCAAAAACAATCTCCTTGATAAATTGACTTCGGTCTCCTTGATAAATTGACTTCGGGCCATTTCATGCTCAGTAATTATTTGAAAATTGCGCTGCGCAATCTGCTGCGGCACCGGCTGTTCACGACGATCAACGTCGTCGGGCTGGGGCTGGGAGCGGCTTGTTGCGCGCTCATTGGGTTATATATCCAGAACGAGCTGAGTTATGACCGTTTCCATCGTGACCCTGAAAATGTTTTCCGATTGATGGTGGAAAGCACCGGCGAAGAGGGAAAATCTTTAAGCGCGACCACGCCGCGTTTTCTCTCTACAGCACTGGCCGAAACTTTTCCGGAGATTGAGAGCGCGACCCAGTTTCGTTTAATGAACAAAGCCATCGAGTACCAAAACAAAGAGTATCCGGAAGCGCGCGTTATTTTTTCCGATCCGGCTTTCTTTGAAGTTTTCAGTTTCTCATCTATTCATGGAGATTTGTCCAAAGCACTCGCCGAGCCGAATGCTGCCGTGCTCACCAAATCCTTCGCCCGCAAAATTTTTGGGGATGAGAATCCCGTGGGCAAATCGTTTGTGGTGCGGGTCAATTCTCGAACGACTCCGCAAGCCGAAGTCAAAGTCGCTGCGCTCATGGAAGACGTGCCGAAGAATGCGCATTTTAAATTCGACGCCGCGCTTCCCTTCAGCCTGTTTGCGCCGGCCACCGGCACGATTACCTGGAATTGGTTCGAGATGAAAACTTACGTTCGTCTCAAATCTCAAATTGGCCGGCAGAACATTGAACAAAAATTTCCGGATTTGGTGCAACGCACCGGCGGTGAGCGCGACAAACAAAAACTGGTGCTGCAGCCGCTCACGGACATTCATCTTGCCGCCGCCATTCCATTTGATGACGTCGAGCAGACCAACGTGCGCGATCTCTACGTCTTTGCCGGCATCGCGTTGCTCGTGCTGGTGATTGCGTGCATCAACTACATGGTGCTGGTGACCGCGCGCTACACGCAACGTTTAAAAGAAGTCGGCGTCCGCAAAATCATTGGCGCGACCGCGCCAAAATTGATTTTGCAGTTTTTGATCGAAACCGCATTGATTGCCGCGCTGACGCTGCCGTTGGCGCTGGGAATCGTGGAAATGGCGCACCGATCTTTTGGCGGGCTACTGGGAAAAGAATTGCAGATCGATTATTTGAACAATCACATCTTTTTGTGGGGAAATCTGTTCGTGCTGATTTTTTTCACCGTGGTGGCGGGATTATATCCGGCGCTCTTTTTTTCAAAGATCAACGCCGTCGCGATGCTGAAAGGGCAGGGCGCGGGCGCGCGGGCGTCGACGCGGCTGCGCAAAACGTTGGTGGTTGCGCAATTCGGCGTCACCATCGCGTTGCTGGTTTGCGTCGGAACGATGTTTGAGCAACTGCGCTACACGCGCACCAAAGATCTGGGCTATCGGCACGATAATCTTTTGGTGGTCAAAACCGCCGGATTGGAAAAGCAGGCGGGAGTCTTGAAGCAGGCGGCGCTTTCACATTCCGCTGTCAATGCGGCAACGCTGTCGAGTTGGTTGCCAGGCTACCTTACTGCTGAAACGGTAATGCCCCGTCCTCGCGGTGAAGGCAATATGTTCACGGAGTTCATCAGCGCCGATTGCGATTTGCTCAAGACCTTCCACATTCAGCTTCTGGAAGGCCGCGATTTCGATTGCAGCAGCCCCAATGACACGCTCGACGTCTATCGCACCGGAAGCTACAATCTTTTGCCGCGTGTTTCCATTCTGCTCAATGAAACCGCGGTGCGCGAGCTTGGCCTCGAATCTCCGCTCGGCAAAGAACTGAATTATTCGGCGCTGCAAGGGACGGTTATTGGCGTCATCAAAGATATGCACAACCGTTCGTTACATTATCCGATCAAACCAATGGTGATTCAATACTCCGAATACGCGGAACAGCTCGTCGTCGCTTATCAGCCTGGTCATGAAGCGGAAGTGCTGGCGTATTTAAGAACGGCGTGGGAAAAGCTCACGGCGAAAAGCGAGTTTACTTATCTTTTCCTCAACGATCATCTCCACCAGCTTTACGCCGCCGATGAAAAACTCATGAAGATGACGACGTGGTTCGCCGGACTAGCGCTTGTACTTTCCTGCCTCGGCTTGTTCGGCATGGCCGTTTTCAGCATCGAGCGGCGTACGAAAGAAATCGGCATTCGCAAAGTGCTGGGCGCTTCGGTAAGCGGCGTGGTTACAATGCTCTCAAAGGATTTCGTTAAACTCGTGCTGATCGCAAATCTGCTCGCGTGGCCGGTGGCGTGGTACGCGATGAACAAATGGCTGCAGGACTTTGCGTATCGCATCGAGCTTGGTTGGTTGACCTTCGCATTGGCAGGCGGAGTGGCGTTGCTCATTGCCCTGCTCACGGTGAGTGCGCAAGCCATTCGCGCCGCGCTGGCGAATCCGGCGGACGCGCTGCGGTATGAATGATTGCGGAATGGGGATTGTGGATTGCGGATTGAAAACTTCAATTCAACGTCCGTAATCCACAATCCGTAATCCGAAATGGAGAAGCCATGTTTAGAAATTATCTCAAAATCGCGCTGCGCCAGGCCTTGAAGCACAAAAGCTATTCGCTGATCAACGTCCTCGGCCTGGCTGTGGGCATCACCTGTTGCCTGCTGATACTTCTTTATGTGCAGAACGAACTGGCGTTCGACGATTTTCACGGCAAGCGTGCGCGTATTTATCGCATCAATAAAATCGTGCACGAGGAAGGCGGCGAGGTGACACACACCGCGGAGATGCCCGGCAACTTCGCGCCGGCGCTGGTGCAGGATTATCCCGAAGTGGAAAGCGCCGTGCGCCTGCGGCCGTGGTGGGATGAGATGTTGGTGAGTTACGGCGAGAAAAAGCTGAAAATCAATCACGTTGTCTTTACCGATTCAACCTTCTTCGACATTTTCGATTTTGAACTGGTTGCCGGCGACCGCCGGCAGGTGTTGCGCGCGCCGCTGACTGCGGTTATCACGGAGGAAACGGCGCAACAATTTTTCGGCGAGGCTGATCCCATTGGACAAGTGTTGGTCGGTTTGTTCGACATGCCGCTGACCGTGACCGGCATCGCGAAGAAACCGCCGATGCGCTCTCATATTCAATTCAACATTTTGATCTCATGGTCGACTTCAACCAACTCGGCATATGCCGAACGCTTCAGTTGGATGAATCGTTGGATCACGCAAACCGCCTTCACGTATGCGCTGCTCGCGCCTGGGGCTGAACCGCAGGCGCTTGCAGCCAAATTCCCGGCGTTCATGCAAAAATACATGGCGCGCTGGGCCGATAAGTATTTCCCCTATTTGCAGCCTCTGGCGGACGTGCATCTCAAAGCGGCAAACATTCCGCTGCAATTTCAAATGAACAGTAATGCCGGCAATATTCAAACAGTTTATGTTTTGGCGATCATCGCGGTTTTGGTTTTGATCATCGCCTGCATCAACTATATGAATCTGGCCACGGCGCGGGCGGCGCGCCGCGCCGCGGAGATTGGATTGCGCAAAGCCGTGGGCGCTGAACAGCGCCAACTCATTTGGCAGTTTTTGGGAGAAGCATTTGCGCTCGCGCTGCTTGCGTTGATGCTCGCCGCGGTTCTGGTCGAATTGCTTCTGCCTGCGTTCAACCGTTTGACGCTGCGTGCGCTGGTGTTCGAACCTCTGGTCAATCCGGCGCTCCTGATCGGCATGTTGGGCGTGGCGCTGTTTGTGGGATTGGCCGCGGGCAGTTATCCCGCATTTGTTTTGTCCTCTTTTCAACCCATTGCTGCGCTCAAGAACGGATATACAAGCCGCTGGCAGGGTGTGCGCTCGCGCAAGATGTTGGTAGTGACGCAATTTTGCTTCTCGATTTTTTTGATCATCGCCACGCTTGTCGTTTATCGGCAGCGCGATTTCATGCGCACAAAAAACTTGGGCTTTGAACGGGAGCACGTCGTCATGCTGGCGATCCCAAGCTCGACCCTTCGCACGCAGGCTCATGCTTTTAAAACTGAATTGTTGCGGCACCCCAATATCATCTCGGCGGCTTATGCCAGCGGTGGTCCGGGCATCGGCGCCATGGGCTTTGACATTTTGCCCGAAGGCCGGCCGCTGTCAGCGCGCTTCGCGGTTCCCACCGTCGGCGTGGATTTCGATTTTGCCAAAACCCTCGGACTTGAAATTGCCAGCGGCCGCGATTTTAATACAACTTTTTCCACGGATTCTTCTGCGGTGTTGATCAATGAGACGCTGGCAAGACAACTCGGGTGGGCGACACCGATCGGAAAGCGCCTGGCCTTGGGCACGGATAACCCGCAGACGTTGACGGTGATCGGCGTGGTGAAAGATTTTCACATTCGCTCGGTGCATCAAAAAATCGAACCGGTGTTGCTGTACATCACTGACCGGCGCTTCAACCATCTCAGCGTCAAGCTGGCGGGAAACGATCTGCCCGAAACGCTGCAATTTCTCGCCGCCACGTGGGCGCGTTTTGAGACGAGGCATCCGTTTGAGTACAAGTTTCTTGATCAAACTTTCGAGCAATATTATTTGTCGGAAGAACGTTTGACACAAACGCTGGGGGTTTTTGCCGTGCTCGCCATTGCCATTGCCTGTCTTGGCCTTTTTGGCCTTGCAGCTTACGTCGCCGAGCAGCGCACCAAAGAGATCGGCATACGCAAAGTCCTGGGCGCTTCGCTTGCGGGCATTGTCAGTTTGCTCTCGAAAGATTTTGTCAAATTGGTGTTGCTCGCGAATATGCTGGCGTGGCCGATTGGCTGGTACGCGATGAACAGGTGGCTGCAAAATTTTTCGTATCGCATCGAAATCGGTTGGGGGATTTTTGCTTTGGCTGGCGGATTGGCGGTGGTGATTGCGCTGCTCACCGTGAGCATGCAAGCGATCAAGGCCGCGCTGGCGAACCCCGTGGAGGCGCTTCGTTACGAGTGATAAAACGCAAAGCGTGATGCGTAGGCTGTCTCCTCACGCTTTACGTTTTACGCATTACAAATCAGGAGTCCAACATGTTCAAAAATTATCTCATCATCGCCGTCAGAAATCTCATCCGGCAGAAGGGTTATTCGCTCATCAATGCTCTCGGGTTGTCTCTCGGAGTAGCCTGCTTCATTCTCATTTTGCTGTTCATACAAGATGAGCTGAGTTATGATCGTTATCATAAAAAGGCAGATCGAATTTACCGGCTGACCGAGGTGATTGCGCCGGCGGAGCATTCTTCCAGCCAGCCTTTCTCCGTCGCGCCCACGCTGGCCAATGATTATCCGGCGATGATCGAACACGCTGTAAGATTTTTCAACATGCAGGCGCCGACCTTGACTCTGGATAATGGACCGGAGCTTCGCTTCAATGAGCGCAGATTCTTTTTCGTGGATTCAACAGTGTTTGAAGTTTTCACCTTTCCGTTCATTAAAGGCGATCCTAAAACCGCGTTGCACGCGCCTTATTCGGTGGTGATCACCGAGGCCATGGCGAAAAAATACTTCGGCGGTGTGGACGCCTTGGGCAAGACGCTGCGTTTTGAAGGACAGCATGATTTGAAAATTACCGGCATCATTGCGCCGGTTCCGGAAAATTCGCATTTCAAGTTTGATTTTCTCGCCTCGTTCAGTACCATCACCGGCATGCAGAATGGCGTCAAGCCGGAGGGTTGGAACTGGAACCCGTGCTGGACTTATCTGCTTCTGACCGAGGGCACGTCTCCCGATGCCCTGGCCGCGAAATTGCCAGGTTTTGTTGAATCCTATTTTCCGGATAACATCCGGGACAGAGTATCGTTGCACTTGCAGGCATTGACCGATATCCATCTGCATTCGCATTTGGATTTCGAAATCGCACCCAACAGCAACATCGCTTACGTTTATATCTTTTCCGTGATCGCGGGATTGGTCCTGCTGATCGCCTGCATTAACTTCATGAATCTCGCCACGGCGCGGTCGGCCAAGCGGGCGCGCGAAGTTGGCATGCGAAAAGTGCTCGGCGCTGAACGCGCGCAGCTCATCGGGCAGTTTTTGGGCGAGTCGTTTATCATGAGTCTGCTGGCCGTGGCCCTCGCGATTCCGCTGGTTGATCTCTCCTTGCCCATTCTCAACAGTTTTCTCGACAAAGCCATCGCATTCGATTTGCTCGGCAATAGCGTCCTTTTGCTCAGCCTGATTGGGACAATCGTTTTAGTAGGTTTTGTTGCCGGCGTTTATCCCGCGTTCGTTTTGTCGGCATTTCGCCCGATTCAAGTTCTCAAAGGCAAGCTCAATCTTGCCGGCTTTGATTGGACGGCGGTCATGCGCAAGGGGCTGGTCGTCGCCCAGTTTGCGATTTCAATCATTTTGATCATTGGGACGCTTATCGCCTACAATCAACTGCGCTACTTGCAGCAAGCGAATCTTGGCTTTGACAAAGAGCAGGTGGTCATGATCAATATTTTGCGCGCGAACTTGGCCTCGCGTTACGATGAAATAAAAAACCGGCTCTTGCAAAATAGCCAGGTGCTGCATGTCACGACTTCCGAAGAGGTGTTGGGCAGCAAGTACCAAACAAACCCCTTTAAACCGCAAGGCTTCACGGAGAATCAGCAGTTTCAGCGCTTGATGGTGGGCTACGATTTTGTGGAGACATTCAATCTGGAATTGGTTGCCGGCAGAAGCTTTAACAAAGCATTTTCGACGGATGATTCATTGGCAGTCATGATCAACGAGGCCATGGTGCGCCATTTGAATTGGGGATCGCCACAAGAAGCCCTCGGCAAAGGGTTCACCGGCCGGCGACGCACGCAGGTTGTCATCGGCGTGCTGAAAGACTTCCACTACGCCTCATTGCACAATCCGATTGGGCCGTTTGTTCTCGATGTCGCAGACACAGAATCAGGGCATAATTTTTTCGACCGCTATTTGGCCGTTCGTATCGCTCCGGAAAGTTTCCAGGAAACCCTGGCCTACCTGCAACAAACTTGGTCGGAATTTTTGCCGAGCCGCCCGTTCGAGTATTTCTTTATGGACGATGAGCATGGAAAATTGTACCGAGCCGAAGAGAATTTAGGCCGGGTTGCCGGTACTTTCGCTGCTTTCGCAATATTTGTCGGCTGCCTCGGACTACTCGGCTTGACTTCTTTCACATCGGAACAGCGCACCAAAGAAATCGGTATTCGCAAAGTGCTCGGCGCGAGCGTGGCAAGCGTCACAACACTGCTGTCCAAAGATTTCGTCAAGCTCGTGCTGTTGGCAAACGTCATCGCCTGGCCGGTGGCGTGGTTTGCGATGAACAGATGGCTACAGAACTTCGCTTATCGCATTGAGATGAGTTGGTGGGCCTTCGTGCTCGCCGGCGGAATGGCGTTGCTCATTGCTCTGCTCACGGTAAGCGCGCAAGCGATTCGCGCGGCGTTGGCCAATCCGGTCGAAGCGTTGCGCTATGAATAAGTGCAGATTGTGGATTTCGGATTGCGGTTTCAAAGGCGATCAAACTCCCGAAATCCGCAATCAAAATCCGAAATGAGAAGCCATGCTCACAAACTATCTTAAAACCGCTGTTAGAAATTTGGTCAAACAGAAGGCTGTTTCCATTATTAATATTTTCGGGCTAACGATTGGTTTGGGAAGCTGCATTCTGATCTTTCTGTACGTGCAGGATGAGCTGTCGTTTGACCGCCAGCACAGGAACGCGGATCAGATTTACCGATTGATCGACTACGTTGCCTCCAATAGCGAGCCTTATGCGGCGCTGCCACCCACTTGGGCCGACATGGTGGCGGAGCAGTTCCCGGAAATCAAAACCACGGTGCGGATCAGAAAGCTGGACATGTTCGCGCCGCTAGTCGCCTACGAGCAACAGCGATTCTACGAAAACGAGGTTTGGTACGTTGACTCGACCTTCTTTGATCTTTTCGATTTCGAGTTTGTCGAAGGCAATCCCGAAACCGCGCTCTCGGCCCCGGATGCCGTGATCTTCACGACCGAGATGGCCGGAAAATTTTTCGGCGACCAACCGGCGCTTGGCAAAGCGATCAAATATAACGAGGATGAGCTTCTGCACGTAACCGGCGTGGTTCGGGTTCCGCACAACACGCATCTGCGCTTCAAGATTCTGCGCCGATTTCCTCCCGTGCCCTCTAACGCGTTGACGCGCACGTATCTTTTGCTGCACGAAAATACCGCGATTGCCGCGCTCGAGCACAAGCTTGGCGCGTTCCTCAAAGCCAACTACACCAAAGATGATGCAAAATCTTATGCCTTCACGCCGCGCCTGCAGCCCCTCACCGACATTCATCTGCATTCGAATGCCCAATGGGAATTGGGGCCAAACGGCAGCTTCGCCAACGTGCTGATTTTGTCGACCATTGCCATCCTGGTTCTGTTGGTCGCCGGCATCAATTTCACCAACCTCTCCACTGCCAGAGCCTCGGAACGCGTGCGCGAGATCGGTCTGCGCAAAACGCTCGGCGCTGCTCGCTCACAAGTGATCGCTCAGTTTCTCGGAGAATCGCTGATTCTCACCACGGTTGCGTTGGGATGCGCCCTGGTTTGCGTCGAACTGCTGCTGCCATTTTTCAATGCCTTCACCGGCAAGGCGATGCGCTTGCCTTACCTGGACAATCCCTGGCTGCTCTCCGGGCTCGGCGGCTTTGCCTTGCTGGTTGGATTGTTTGCCGGCGGCTATCCAGCGTTTTTCATCTCGGCGTTTCAGCCGGTCAGGGCGCTGAAAGGCTTTGGCAACCAGGCACAAACGCAACGCACCTCGAAGAGGCATCCGACACGTTCTTTGCTGGTGGTCTGTCAATTTGCCGTTTCCATTTTTTTGCTGATTGGCACCGGCATTATCGCCACGCAGCTCGACTTCATGCGCAACAAACGGCTGGGTTTCGAGCAGGAACATCTGCTTGCCATCGTCAGCCGGAATGCGGCCTTGAATGAACAGTCCGAAGCGATAAAGAGCGAGCTTTTGCAACACCCGAATGTTCTGAGCGCCTCGTTTACGCAAGGTTTGCCGGGGCGGCGAGTGACTTCTTTCCGCTATACTCTGCCGGGAAACACGCGGCTGTATTTCGGCATGACGGCGTTTGCGACCGACCACAATTTTGTCAAAACCCTGGGGCTGGAGCTAATCGAGGGCCGCGATTTTTCAAAAGATTTTGGCGCCGAAAAAGAAGCATTCATCCTGAATGAAGCGGCGGTTAAAGCGCTGGGCTGGAGCGATCCGGTGGGCCGCGAAATCGGTGTCGACTATTTCGACAAGAAGGGACGCGTCATTGGCGTCGTCAAAGATTTCAACTACAATTCTTTGCACGAAAAAATCGGGCCGGCGGTGATTCAGGTGATGCCTTCCGACTTTTTTACCAAGATCGCCGTGCGCGTGCGCGGCGAAAATCTCGAGCAAACGCTCGACTTCCTAAAAGAGAAGTGGCAAACCCTGGCGCCGAACCTGCCGTTCGAATACTATTTTGTCGATCAGGACATGGAGAATCTCTACCGGGATGATCAACGGCTTGCCCGCATATTCAGCTACTTCACCGCCCTGGCTTTGATCGTCGCCTGCCTTGGTTTGTTCGCACTGGTTTCGCTGGGTGTGGCGCAACGCACCAAAGAGATCGGCGTTCGCAAAGTCCTTGGCGCTACGGTCACGGATGTCGTCGCGCTGCTGTCGAAAGATTTCATCAAGTGGGTGTTGGTTGCAAATATCATCGCCTGGCCGATGGCTTATTTCGCCATGAACAAATGGCTGCAAAATTTCGCTTACCGGATTGACATCGGCTGGTGGGTATTCACGCTCGCCGGTGGAATCGCACTTGTTATCGCACTGCTGACGGTGAGTACGCAAGCGATTAGAGCCGCGCTGGCGAATCCGGTGGAGGCACTGAGGTACGAATGATTGCGGATTGGGGATTTCGGATTGCGGAATAATATCCAGTCAGGCATCCGAAGCCCACAATCCCAAATCCGAAATGGAGATGCTATGTTCAAAAACTATCTCAAAATTGCCTTTAGAAATCTGCGCAAACACAAGGGCTATTCGGTCATCAACATTGCCGGCCTGGCGATCGGCATGGCGTGCTGCGCGCTCATCATGCTGTATGTGCAGCACGAATCGAGCTACGATCGCTTTCATCAACATGCTGATCGGCTTTATCGCGTCGCGCTGGACGCGGGCATCGGCGGGCGTTTTGTCAAATCCGCCACGACATCCGCACCGATGGCCGCGACGCTGGTGCGGGAACTTCCCGAGGTGGAAAACGCTGGCCGCTTTTGGCCGGTGAATCGTGTGTTGGTGAGTCATGGCGAGAAGCGTTTTTATGAAGACAACCTGATCTATGCGGATGGCAGGGTCTTGAGCATGTTCAGCTTTCCGCTCGTGCAAGGCGAGGCGAACACCGCGCTGGCGGAGCCGAACAGCATCGTTATCACCGAAGCGATGGCTGAAAAATATTTCGGCAGTGAGCCAGCGCTCGGCAAAGTGCTACGCTACGATAATCGCGCCGATTACAAAGTCACCGGCGTGCTGAAAAATCCGCCGGCCAACTCGCATCTGCGCTTCGATATGCTGGTTTCGCTCAACTCGCGGCCGCAGAGCGAAAACCCGCGCTGGATCAGCAATTCATATTATACCTACGTTTTGTTGCGAGAAAGCGCTTCACCCGCCCAACTCGAAGCCAAATTCCCCGGCCTGGTCAGGAAATACGTGGCGCCGCAGATCGAAGCCGTGCTCGGACAATCTTATGACCAAGCCATCGCCGCTGGCGCCAAGTGGGGATATTTTCTCGAAGCCGTTCCGGACATTTATCTCCATTCCCGCGTCGAGAATCAAATCGGTGCGACCAGCGACATCAATTATCTCTACATTCTCACCGCAATTGCGCTCTTCATTCTGCTGATCGCGGGCATCAACTTCATGAACCTGGCGACGGCGCGCTCCGCCAATCGCGCTAAAGAAGTTGGCATGCGCAAAGTGCTCGGCTCCGTGCGCTTGCAGCTCGTTAAGCAATTTCTCAGCGAATCCGTGTTGCTGGCGTTTCTGGCGCTGCTCATTGCGCTCTTGCTCATCGAGTTGCTGCTGCCGGCGTTCAATCGTCTTGCGGACAAGGAATTGCCAGTGTACGTTTTTGCCAATGCCGGCTTTGTAACGAGCCTCGCCATCGTCGCACTGATTACAGGTTTGCTCGCCGGCGTCTATCCTGCTTTGGTGCTTTCCTCTTTTCAACCGATCGCCGTGTTGAAGGGCAGTTTGAAAGCCGGCGCGAAAAGCTCGTGGTTGCGCAGCACGCTGGTGGTTTTGCAGTTTGCGATTTCCATCATTCTGCTCATCGGCACCGGCGTGGTTTTCAAACAGCTCGATTACATGCGCAACAAACGCCTCGGCTTCACCAAAGAACAAGTAGTGGTGCTGCCGATTGAAACCGCGACCGGCTTGCGCAATTATGAATCATTTCGTGAGCAGCTATTGCAGAATCCCAGCTTCGTAGATGTTGCGGCGGCGAGCGGCGTGCCTGGCCGCCTTGACAACGACACCGCCTTTCGGCCCGAGGGCGCGCCGGAAGAAGTGGTTTATCCGCTGCAAATTTTTCGGGGAAGCGTGGATTTGTTGAGCACGCTGGAGATTGAAATGGTTGCAGGCCGCGCCTTTGCGCGCGAGTTCGTCAGCGACACCTCGGAAGCCTGCATCATCAACGAAACGGCAGCGCGGCTCATGGGCATGACGCCGGAAAGCGCCCTCGGCAAAACGCTTACAGAAATTGGCACGACGCCCGAGCAGAGCGACGTTCGCACCATCATTGGCGTGGTCAAGGATTTTCACATCGAATCGCTGCATCGGGAAATCAAGCCGCTGGTGATGAGCATCGTGCCGCGTGAGTTTGCCAATGTCGTCGCGCGTATCCGCCCCGAAAATATTCCGTCGACCATCGCCTTTCTGCAAGATAAGTGGCAGGCGTTCGAACCGGGTTATCCCTTCCGCTATTTTTTTCTGGATGAAGATTTTGGCCGTCTCTTCCGAAACGAGGAGCGCCAGAGCAGAATTTTCGGTGGTTTTACGATTCTCGCCATTCTTATCGCCTGCCTGGGTTTGTTTGGGCTGGCCTCCTTCATCGCCGAGCAGCGCACCAAAGAGATCGGTGTGCGCAAAGTGCTCGGCGCTTCCGTGCAACAAATCATTCTGCTGCTGTCGAAAGATTTCACCAAACTCGTGGCCATCGCCTTCGCCCTCGCCGCGCCGGTCGCATATTTTGCCATGAACAAATGGCTGCAAGATTTTGCCTATCGCACGGATTTGAATCCGATTATTTTCGTGCTCGCCGGCGTGTTGGCCCTGTTGATCGCGTGGCTGACAGTCAGCTACCAGGCCATCAAAGCCGCGCTGACGAATCCGGTGGAGGCGCTGCGGTATGAATGATGGCGGATTGTGAATTTCGGATGGCGGTCTTTAGACAATGAAGCCTCTGCAGTCCGCAATCCCAAATCCGAAATGGAAAAATTATGCTCAAAAACTATCTCATCACCACGCTGCGCAAGCTCAGCCGCCAAAAAAATTACACCGCCATCAACGTGTTCGGCCTGGCGCTGGGTATGGCGTGCTGTCTCTTCATTTTTCTTATCATCCAATACGAGCTGCGTTTCGACCGCTTCCACGGCAAGTTCGACCGCATTTATCGTATCGTGACCGATGAAAAAATCAACGACATTATCAGTGAAACGATGGGATCTCCGATACCGATGGCCGCGGCCTTGCGGCAGGATTTTCCGACTCTGGAAAAAGTTGCCGTCGCCTATGGCAACTATGGCGGCCTCTTTGCCATGACCCAGGACGACGGAGGGGTGCGCCGTTTTCAAGAGAATGACCGGGTAGCTTTTGTCGAGCCCGAGTTTTTTGAGATTTTTGATTTCCCCTGGATTGCCGGCGATCCGAAAAGCCTGGCCGAGCCAAATAGCGTCGCGCTTACGGAAGAGTTTGCGAAAAAATTTTTTGCCAGCGCTGACCCGCTGGACCGGACGATCCGGATGGATAATCAAATTGATTTGAAAGTAACCGGCGTCGTCAAGAATTTTCCGATTCACACCGATTTCCCTTTTTCGGTGCTAATCTCGTGGAAAACGCTGCCGCAAACCGGTTGGGATGTGGAAGCTTGGGGCAATTTGAGTTCGAATGTCAACACCTTTGTGGTTTTGCCCCCCAATTTTACGGCGCACGAGTTTGAAAGCCAGCTCGTCGATTTCAAGGAAAAGTATCATCCGAATGCGAAAGACGCGAACAAACGCGTTCACAAGGTGCAGCCGTTGAGCGAGGTGCATTATGACGGCCGTTACGGCAATTACGGCCAGCGCGCGACTTCCAAAACAACGCTGTGGGCGCTCGGGCTGATTGGCGTTTTTCTGCTCGTTACCGCGTGCATCAACTTCGTCAACATGGCGACGGCCCAGGCGATCAATCGCGCGAAAGAAGTGGGCGTACGCAAAGTGCTGGGCGCATTTCGGTCACAGCTTATTATGCAATACCTCGGTGAAACCTTTACCATTACCTTGCTCGCAGCGACGCTCGCTTTCATGCTCGCCGAACTGTTATTGCCGGCATTGAATGACATGTTGCGGCTCAAGATCAGCCTTGATCTGCTAGGCAGTTTATCTGTTTTCTCTTTCTTATCTATTTTGATTCTTGCCGTGAGCCTGCTCGCCGGGCTTTATCCGGCATTCGTCTTATCACGCTTCGTGCCGGCGCTGGCGCTCAAGAGCAAGGTAAACACTTCGGCCGCCGGCGGTTTGTTTTTGCGGCGTGGCTTGGTGGTGTTTCAGTTTATCATCTCGCAGATGCTGATCATCGGCACATTCATCGTTACCACACAGATGGATTATTTCCGCAATAAAGAGATGGGATTCGACAAACAGGCTATTGTGACGGTGCCTTTGCCGGTGAATGAGACGGCGAAGCTGCAAACGCTGCGCGCGCAGTTGCTGCAGAACAGCCACATTCGCAACGTTTCGTTCAGCTATTCCAGCGCCGCTTCTGGAAATACCTGGGACACCAATTTGCGTCACACGCTAAACGGGCCGGAAGAAACCTTCGCATCAGATTTGAAATTTGCCGATGTGAATTACATTCCGACCTATGGCTTGAAGCTGGTCGCGGGCCGCAGCTATGTTGCGAGTGACACAATTTCGGAGCTGGTGGTTAACGAAACCTTTGCGAAAAAAATCGGCTACACGCCGCATGATCTCATCGGCAAGATGTTCAAGCTGGGGCGGCGGCCGTACATGCCGATTGTCGGCGTGGTGCAGGACTTTCATACGCGGCCGTTGCAAGAAGAAATCCGGCCGTGCCTACTGGCCGCTAATCGCAGGGCTTATTATGAAGCCAGTCTCAAAATCGAAGCCTCGAATATGAAAGCGGCTCTGGATCATATCGAGAAAATTTGGGGCGCAACCTTTCCGGAGTTTGTGTATAGGTACGAGTTTTTGGATGAACGCCTGGCCGGTTTTTATGAGGAAGAGCTGAAGATGTCGCAACTGTTTCGCGCGTTTGCCGGCATTGCAATCTTTATCGGCTGCATCGGCCTGCTCGGTTTGATTGCGTTCATGGCGGCGCAACGCACCAAGGAGATCGGCGTGCGCAAAGTGCTCGGCGCCACCGTCGTTGATATTCTCGGTTTGATCTCCAAAGAATTTGCCGTGCTCATCGCGGTTGCCTTTGCGGTTGCCGCACCGGTGGCTTACGTCGTGATGAACAACTGGTTGGAGAATTTTGCCTATCGCATCGATGTCGGCCTTGGCGTGTTTGCCATGACGATCGCCGTTACTCTCATCATCGCCGGCGCGACGATCGGTTATCGTGCTTTGAAGGCCGCGCTGGCGAACCCCGTCGACGCGCTGCGGTACGAATGATTGCGGATGGTGGATTTCGGAATGCGGTTTAATAAAAGCTTCAATTCATCATCCGCAATTGGAAATCCGAAACGGAGAAGCCATGTTTAAAAATTACTTCCAAACCACGCTGCGCGTGTTGCAGAAGCAAAAGCTGTTTTCACTTATCAATGTTTTTGGTTTGGCAGTGGGATTGGCCGTCACTTTGCTCATTCTGCTCTATCTGCAAGCTGAACTGAGTTATGACAAGGCGTTTGTGCGGGGCGAGCAAATCTATCGCGTGCTGCGCAAATCGGAAGTGAATGAAAAGGGCTATCTCATCGGCATCACCTCCGGACCGTATGCACCCGCGCTGAAGAATGACTTGCCGGAAAGCATTCGTGATGCGCTGCGCGTGCTGCCCAGCGACGGTTTAGTCATGTATGCGAATCATGCTTTCATGGAAAAGAAATTCTTCCTCGCCGATGAAAACTTTTTCAAGTTTTTTTCTTTTCCTTTGGCGCAGGGTGATCCTGCAAACGCGCTCGCCAATCCGAGCGGTGTGGTTTTAACTGCGGCGATGGCGCGCAAATATTTCGGCGCGGAAGATCCGCTGGGCAAAACCCTGCGCCTGGATGATCGCTATGACTTCATCGTCACCGGCGTGCTCGCCGAAAAGCAGGGCCGCACGCATTTGAATTTTGATTTTGTGGCCTCCCTGAAAAATTTCGAGCGCGAAATGTGGTTCAATAATTGGTGGAGCAACAGTTTTCTGACTTACGTGCTGATCGACAACCCTCAGGAAGCGCAACGGGTCGAGGCGCAGTTGTCGGCGTTCATCGACAAATACCTCGGCGAGGATTTCAAACGCAACGGCCGGCGTATCGATCTCACTTTGCAACCGCTGGCAGACGTTTACTTTCAAAAAGACATTCGCTACGAACAAGGTGTGCGGCACGGCGACAAGCAAGCGATTTATATTTTCGGCGCGCTGGCTTTGTTCATTCTCACGATCGCCTGCATCAACTACATGAACCTCACCACGGCCCGCGCCGGCCGCCGCGCCCGTGAAATCGGCGTGCGCAAAGTACTCGGCGCGCATCGCGGCCGCCTCATGCTGCAATTCCTCGGCGAATCGTTTTTCATGACGAGCCTTGCCATCATTCTCGCCATTGCCGCGGCCGAGCTACTGCTGCCATGGTTCAATGCCGCCTTTGGGCTTGATCTTGCAATCCGCTTCACCGATCCGCTGCTGACCGGAGCCTTGCTGAGCCTGCTACTCATCGTCGCGTTGCTCGCAGGCAGTTATCCAGCCTTTTTATTGTCGGGATTTTTGCCGGCGCGCGTGCTCAAGGGCCGCTTTTCGAAGCAGGCGACCGACGTGCTGGTTCGCAAAGGTCTGGTGGTTTTTCAATTCAGCATTTCTGCGGTGTTGATCATCGCGACATTGCTCGTCGGCAAGCAGCTTGAGTTCATGCGACAAAAAGATCTCGGCTTTCGCGCCGAGCAAGTTCTACTCGTTCCCATCAACAACAGTGAGATGCGCCGGCAGCAGGAAACGTTTGTCGAGCGCGTGCGGCAGGAGGCCGGCATCGTGAAAGCCTCGGCGATGTCGGGGCACCCAGGCGGATTTCACGATGCGATGTCTTTCACCGTTACCGGCAAGGATGAAAACTTCCGCCTCCGCACGTTGTACACGGATTTTGATTACGCCGAAACGCTCGGCTTGGAGATCGTCGCGGGCCGAAATTTTTCGCGCGACTTCGCGACGGACAAAACCCAGGCCGCGCTGCTGAATGAAGCCGCGGTCAAAATGCTGGGCTGGACCAATGAAGAAGCGCTTGACAAAGAGATGCGCCGCACAATGTTCGACACCACGCGTTGTCATGTCGTCGGCGTGGTGCGGGATTTTCATTTTTCTTCTTTGAAGGAAGCCATCGATCCGCTGTTTATTTCGATGCGGCCCTTCGCCAACGTGTTCGCGCTCAAGGTCGATCCCAGGAACCTTCAGACGACACTGGCGGCCGTGCAGAAGCATTGGGAAGCCATCTCACCGGCCTATCCTTTCGAGTTCACTTTTCTCGATGAGACGTTTTTCCAACTTTATCAGCAGGAGCAAAAAGAGTCGAGGCTTTTTGCGATTTTTGCGGTGATTGCGATCATCATTGCGTCCTTGGGCATTTTTGCGCTGGCTTCTTATGCGGCGGAAGAGCGCACCAAAGAGATCGGCATTCGCAAGGTGCTGGGCGCTTCGGTGGGCAATGTCTTCAATCTGCTCTCGAAAGAATTTGTGCGCCTGGTCGCACTTGCCAATTTCGTGGCGTGGCCATTCGCCTGGTTTGCGATGAATCTCTGGCTGCAAGATTTCGCCTATCGCACGACGATTGATTGGCAACTGTTCGCGCTTGCGGGCGGATTGGTGCTGTTGATCGCGCTGCTCACCGTGAGTGCGCAAGCCCTCAAAGCTGCACTAGCAAATCCGGTGGAAGCGCTGCGGTATGAATGATTGCGGATTGTGGATTTCGGATTGCGAAAAAAGAGCAAATCAAGCATCCGAAATCCGCAATTCCAAATCCGAAATGGAGAAACTGTGCTCAAAAACTACCTCAAAATCGCGCTGCGCAATCTGCTGCGGCACAAAGGTTACGCCTTCATCAATATCGCGGGCCTCGCTGTTGGGATGGCGTGTTGCGCGCTCATGCTTTTGTTTATTCGGCACGAGTTGAGTTATGATCGTTTTCATCAAAAGGCCGATCGCATTCATCGCATGATTATGCACATGTCTCGCGAGGGAAACGTGCACACCGGTTCGGTGATGGCCGCACCGATTGGGCCGGCGCTTGCGGAAGAGTTTCCTGAGATTCGTCTGGCCGTGCGTTTGCAATCGCCCTATAACAGTACACCGGTGAAATATCAAAATCAGCAATTTTACGAGAAAGAGTTTTATTACGCCGATCCCAACATTTTTGAGGTTTTTGATTTTTTTCTGCAACAAGGCGACGCAACGACTGCGCTGCAAAATCTTAATTCCGTAGTCTTGAGCCACGCCGCCGCGAAAAAATATTTTGGCACAGAAAATCCGCTTGGGAAAATTTTGCAGATCGAACGCGGCGAGCGCGAATTTCAAGTCACCGGTGTGTTGCAGGAGATTCCCGCGACCTCGCATGTGCGTCCGGATTTTCTCATTCCATTCAACAACCTTTTGCCGCGGCAATTGAGCAATTGGTGGATGTTCAGTTATCCTACTTATGTTTTGTTGGATGAAAAAGCTTCTGCGGCCAATGTCGCCGCCAAATTTCCCGAATTTGTCAAGAAGCATTACAGCAACGGCCCGCCTGCATTTGCCGGGCTCTCTTTGAGCATGCAACCACTCGCCGAGATTCACCTGCGCTCGGATTTCGACAATAAGCCAGGCGAGTTGAGCGCGATGACCTACAGTTATTTATTTGCGGCGCTTGCGGCTCTCATCATTGCCATTGCCTGCATCAACTTCATGAATCTCGCCACCGCCCGCTCGCAGCACCGTGCCCGCGAAGTCGGCGTGCGCAAAGTTGTCGGCGGCATGCGGCAGCAGCTCGTTCTGCAATTTCTCGCCGAAGCCGT
>QEVD01000602.1 GCA_003576975.1 Candidatus Zhuqueibacterota bacterium | reverse complement strand
ATCCCAGCCCAACAACAAATCGCCGCGATTGGCATCCACGCTGCCGAGCAGGCCGTGCGCGGAAGCCAGCGCCAATTCATGCTGAAAACTGTGGCCTGCCAGCGTGGCGTGATTGGCTTCGATATTTAATTTGAATTTGTCGGCCAGATCATAGGTTTTCAAAAATCCGATCACCGTTGCTACGTCGAAATCATACTGATGTTTGGTGGGCTCTTTGGGCTTCGGCTCGATCAGCATTTGACCGGGGAAGCCGATTTCCTTGGCATAATCCACCGCCATGTGCAGAAACGCGGCAAAATGTTCCTGCTCGCGTTTCATGTCGGTATTGAGTAAAGTTTCGTAGCCTTCACGGCCGCCCCAAAAAACATAATTCTCGCCGCCCAGCATGTGAGTCATTTCCAACATCTTTTTCACTTGCGCTGCGGCATATGCAAACACGCTCGGATCAGGATTGGTGGCAGCGCCGCACATGTAACGCGGATGCGAAAACAGATTGGCGGTGCCCCACAGCAATTTGACGCCGGTGTCTTTTTGTATTTGCATCGCCAGTTTACACATTTTTTCCAAATTCGCCTGACTCTCTGACAGCGATTTGCCCTCGGGCGCGAGATCACGATCATGAAAACAATAATACGGCGCGCCGATTTTGGTGATGAATTCAAATGCCGCTTGCAACTTTTGTTCGGCAGCCGCCATCGCAGAAGAAGCTTGCAGCCAGGGCCGGCGTAGCGTGGGCTGGCCAAAGGGATCAAGTCCCTCGCCACAGAACGAATGCCAATACGCTATCGAAAAACGCAGATGCTCGGCCATCGTGGCCGCACCGACTTTTTCAGCCGGGTTGTACTGTTTGAAGGATAAAGCATTCTTCGAATCCGGGCCTTCATAGCGGATCGGGGCGATTTCTGCAAAAAACTTATTCATGACAACCTCACATTAAATTATTTTTTTCGAAGTTGATTCGTCGCGCTTCAGCAAACATTGCAATCGACCGGAATATTTACTCAACGGAACAACGGACGAAGCTGCTCATCAAGTTTCAAATAGCGGGCATAGATTTCGTTGTAAGCGCTCACGTTCTGCGCCTGCGGCGCGGCAGCGGTGGAGTAATCCAACGAAACAAATTCATCTGTAATCGCTTTCAAATTGAGTTTTTCGCCCTGCGCATGGGTGTAGCACCACAACGCTTGCAACGCTGCGCCGAGCGCGCCGGCCTCTTGCGTAAATGGACAGACCACTGGACAACCAAAAACGTCGGCGACCATTTGCCGCCAAACCTTGCTCTTCGCACCGCCGCCCACCAGACGAATCTCTCCGGGCGTAATGCCGTTGCGCGCCAACACATCTAGGCCATAGCGCAAACCGAAGGTCGCGCCTTCCATGGCAGCGCGGCACACGTTCGCGCGCGTATAGTTCGTGCTGCTCATGCCAAAAAGCGTGGCGCGGCCATGCGGCAGCGGCGGCGTGCGTTCGCCGTTGAAATACGGCAAAAGCAACAATCCCTCGGCGCCCACCGCAGCCTGCGCAATTTCCTTGTTTAATGTTGCAATATCGAGATTGAACAACTCGCGCGTCAGCTCGGTGGCAACCGTGACATTCATGGTGCAAACCAATGGCAGCCAATGGCCATCGCTGGAGCAAAACGCGGCAAGCTCGCCCTGCGGATCGACCACCGGCATTTCGGCAAAGGAATAAATCGTGCCGGAGGTTCCCAGCGAGGCGGTCACGACTCCGGCGGAGACATTGCCTGTGCCGATGGCCGCCATCATGTTATCGCCGCCGCCGGAAGAAACCAATACCGATTCATCGAAACCGAATTGCTCTGCAATGTCAGCACGAATTTTCCCCACCGGCGCCTCTGCGGGTACTAACTCCGGCAGGCATTCTTCCAATTTGCCGCTGGCGTCAATGGCGCGCAGAACTTCCTTTGACCATTTGCGTTGGCGTACATCATAATAAGCAGTTCCCGAAGCATCGCCAGGTTCGGTTTTTCGTTCGCCGGTGAGCCAAAAATTGATGTAATCATGCGGCAGAAGCAGCGTCGCCAAGCGTTCATAGTTCGCCGGTTCATGCTGTTTTAACCATTCAACTTTTGATGCAGTGAATCCCACGGCAATAGAGTTGCCGATCAAATCAACGACTTTGGCCTCGCCGCCCAGGCGTTGCGTCATGGCCTCGGCTTCAGCAGCCGTCGCCGTGTCGCACCACAATTTGGCGGGACGAATCACCTCGCCCTTTTTGTCGAGCGGCACAAAGCCGTGTTGCTGGCCGGAAACGCCAATTGCCCGAATGTTCTTGGGATTGAGTTTCGCGCTTTGCAAAGCCGATTTGATGGCGGTTGAAATGGCAGCTATCCACCACCGTGGTTGCTGCTCGCGTTTGCCGAGATTGTCTTCGATCAACTCATGCGTCGCGTAAGCTTCCGCGACAATCGCGCGCGCGTCGCGATCTTAAGACTTTTGAGCCTTGCGTACCGCAGTCAATTCCGAGGAAGAGATCGCTCATCGTTGCTCCCATATGGTTCTATATTGAATTCTCAAACTGGCTTGAGTTGTCAATATTGCAGTAAACACAACGGCAAAATACAGGGGAGAAATTTTTATCTTGTCAATGTGATGCTCGTCGCAATAAAGCTTGCGGCACGGTACACGCACCTCCCCAAATTTGAACTATTTCAGAATTATTTAACCGATTCAAATACTGTTTAAAAAATCATCGCAGACAATTTATTAATTGTGACCTGCATAGTTAACGCGTCGATCTGTTGCACCATGACTTGCTAAATAGCCATCAGCGTTACCATGGCTTTTTGTACCTGCCACAAATCTGTAACAAAAGAAAACGGCTAGCGGCGTCAACTCGACCAAAATTAGGTAACTGATGAATTGAAATATAATTTTTCGGCTAAATTCGTTAATTGATTCGTTACCCAAATGCGTTTGCTGCATAACTAATGAATCATTCAGTAACCAATGCTGGCAAGAAAGTACGCTCATCGAAAATGATCTGTTTAAGATGCTCTTTAGTGAATCCTGGTAGATCATCAAGAACGGCTCCGGTTAAATTTGCCTTTTGTACATAACTGACACTGTCGGGCTGATCCTCAACTTTTTTAGCAAACTTAGCGCCGTAGACACTTGTCGAAAACAAGGATGCATTTCTAAGGTCTGCATTCATAAAGATAGCATTTTTTGCGTTTGTGTTCTCAATAGTTGCGTTAGCTAGAACAGCATCAGTAAAGTTGGTGCTATGCAGATTTGCCTCAATGAATATGGCACCTCTGAGATTTGACCCAGAAAAGTTAATGCCTGCGAGATTTGCTTTTATGAAGTTTGCACCTTGCAAATTTGAATTTGACAAATCAATCTCGAAGTATCGTTCTAAGGTCAATCGAAATGGCTCGCGCGTTCTGATTATGGCTATAATTGCCTGAATATCGTCAGGTAAATCATTTTTTGATAGGTTGTTTGGGCGGTTTGTGAAGCTATCGTTATGCGGAATATTCTCAGCACCTTTTGGCAGATATGGTGAGTTCGCGCGTACGTAATGAGAAAGAACTTGAATTACGGCAATATATCCATCCTTTGATTCTTTGGCAATGCGATCGAGTGCATAGATCGCGCCGATTCGAATCTCCATATTCTCGTTCCTAAGCTGTTCGATAGCTCTCAAATATCTGTCTGTGAACTGGCTCTCTTTTGTTGTTTCTATGTTTTTCCAGGCTATAAATAAACTCAGGAGAAAGATGGCGCCACCTATAATTTGAGCTAAGGTCTTGCGATATTCATTCTCAAGTTCTGCGTGTTCTTTCGGGCTTAGTTGGCCGACTAAAGGACTTAGTTGTGCTATTGGCATTTTCCAAAGGATCAGCAATACCACTATGAGAACACCAACTCCCAAGAACAAAGATATGGCAATCGCTTCATTAAAAAATAACCACTCGATTGACGGGTCATCTGGTGGAATTCCAGCCCAATAAAGCATAATGATCTCATTAGCATAATAGCTCAACAAAAGTACCAATATGGTGGCGATTGTTATTTTTCCCCAAAGTCTCATTTGTCTTTTTAAAGTACCTATGTAAGAAATTGTATCGAGGTTCAAAAGCCATGGTACGTCTAATGCTGAAATTGGCGTTAAGATGGCAAAATTTGAAACGCGGGACAAGCAAAAAAACGCGCAGCGAGTTACGAAGTTAGGTTTTGCAAGTCAGGCCATGGCATGCGGATTTGGCGCCCGAGACACCCGTTTTCTCAAAAGGACTGTATGACCTGTACAGATATGCGCGGCTTGGCCGTCATACCCGCGCGGCTGCCATCACCTGCCCGAGCGCAATGCCGCCGTCATTCGGCGGCACGCGTTGATGCCAATACGGTTTAAAGCCCTCCTCCCGTAGCCGCCCAACGGCGCGTTCCGTAAGATACTTGTTTTGAAAACATCCGCCTGACAGCACAATCTTCTGTTCTCGAACCGCACGCGCGACGGTAATGATAATCTCCATCAGCGTGTTGTGAAACTTTGCGGCAATCAATCCCATGCTCTGACCGCGTTGCATGTTTTGCACAATTTCCAAAATCATCGGCTGCCAATCGATGATGATTGCGGATTGGGGATCAGGGATTGCGGGTTGCGGATTGCGGAGCGCGGAGCGGGAATCTGAAGTCGAAGCCGCCGCATTCCGAAATCCGCATTCCGAAATCCGAGATCATCTATCGAAAATGAATAAATCTCATCCGTGCAAGCTTCGCCAATAGCAAACTCTAATTCCATTGCAGCCTGGCCTTCGAAGGCTGTGTGTTGGCGCAATCCAACCAGCGCAGCAACAGCGTCAAACAATCGACCTGCACTCGTGGTAACCGGAGTATTCAGATCTTTTTCCAACATCTGCTGCAGCACACGCAATTCACTTTGAGAAAAACTTTTGACCGGAATTAAATCATCTCTCTCAAACACGCCGGCTCCGAAAATTTCATATAACACCCCGAGCGCAGCACGCCGCGGCTGCTTGATCGCCGCCTCGCCGCCGGGCAATTTGAACGGGCGCAAATGCGCGATACGCTCAAAGGTATTATCCTTCACCCACAAAAACTCGCCGCCCCAAATCGTGCCGTCAAGGCCAAAGCCGGCTCCATCCCACGACACACCGAGCGCCGGGGGCATAATGATGCTGCACGGCGATAACAGGAATCTTTAACGCATGCGCGTGTTGCGTTGAAAGATAATCCGGGTGCAGATCGCAGACAACGGCTTCCGGAGTACTCTCATACAAACGTTGAAAATCTGCAATCACCTTTTGGAAAGCCGTATGCGCTTCTTTTGTCTCAAGATCGCCAATGTGCTGGCTGAGAAAAACGTTATTTGCAACGCTCAACGCAATCGTATTTTTGAGATGCGCGCCGACGGCTAAGAGGTTTGGAAGTGTTTCATGGAGATGAATCGGCAGCGGCGCATAGCCGCGGCTACGCCGCAAAATCAACTCGCGTCCGAGCATGACGCGCGCCACGGAGTCATCGACGTGCCGGACGATAGGCCGATCATGCACGAGAAACGCATCGGCAATAGCGCCAAGTCGCGCCAAGGCCTCGTGCTCGTCAATGCAAATGGGTTCATCGCTCAAATTGCCGCTGGTGGCAACCACAGGAAAGCCCAACTCGCGCAATAGCAGATGATGCAACGGTGAGTAGGGCAGCATCACGCCGAGATGGGGATTATTGGGCGCGATTGCAGATGTC
>QEVD01000047.1 GCA_003576975.1 Candidatus Zhuqueibacterota bacterium | reverse complement strand
GGGTCTCTTCATATTTTTCCTGCATCATCAGATAAATTTTTTCGTCAACCGTTGCCGCGCGTTCGAGACGCGCCAGGCGCAGGCTTTTCTCCGGCAACGACTCAAGCTCCCGGCTGTATTGACTGGTAATGTCTTTCAGCGCATCCAGCTTGGGTTGCAACGCTTGCAGGTTTGCTTCGATCTCGATTTTGCGCGCCACCAAATTTGAGCTTAACGACACGGGATCGAGCACGTCAACCTTGGTGAACTTGGCGATTTCATCGCGCAACTGTTTGTTGAGCACGCCGATTTGATCGTCGAACTTGCGGATTTGCGGATCATCCTCGCGATAAAACCCTTGATTGATCAAATTGGCCGTGTAGAGCGCACGCTTGCCCTGCAGTTCGCCGATTTGCTTTTTCAAACCTTCAAAATACGGGGTTACCGAAATGTTTTCGAGATCAAAATTTTGCCGATTGTCCTGCAATTGTTTGTCGATGTAAAGCAGGCGCTGTTTGTTCGAATTGAACTCGGTGAGCGCTTCATTGTAAAGCCCCTCAAATTCCGCAAGTTTGCGAATCAGTTCCTGTGTTTCGTTGGGCAACGCCACGACTTTTTGATTTTGTTTGAATGATTTCAGCTCTTCTTCCGAATGCGCCAGTTGCTTTTCAATGTTTTGCAATTGTTCTTCCAGAAAATTTTTGACTTGCCGCACTTCCGCCTGGCTGCTGAGGCGGCTGCGCTCGCTGTAAGATTTTGCCAGCGTGTTCGTGATAAACGCCGCTTCTTCCGGAGAGGAGGCGCTGACCTTGATCTCAATCATGTCCGTATCACGAATCGGCGTGACCACAATGCGATTACGCAATTCTTCCACGATATCCGTTAGCGAGGGCTCCTCGACCGGTTCCGTGGTTCCGCCGAACAAACCGAAAATCCACTGGCCGGCATACGCAAGCAAATTGGCTTCCGCTTCGATATGCGGATGCAACAACTCGAGCTGCTCGGCAATTGGAGATTTCTGCAAGCGCTCGATGGTGGTTTCCGCCAGGCTTCGGCTTCTCAGAATCTCCACTTGATTGTTGACCATCGTCTCTTTTTTGATGAAGCCGCCGATGTCGAAGATCTGGCCTTCCATACCGCCCTTTTCTTCAATCATCAGTTTGGCCGTGGCTTCAAAAACGGGCTTGGTCGTAAAGGTGATGTAACCCGTGATCAACATGACGGCAAGAAAGGAGGCCAGAATGATCCAGCGCCCGCGGTACAGAATGCGGATGTAGTCATTGAATGATATTTGCCGCTCGTGTAATTCTTCCATGGCAGAATAGTCCTAAAAAATAATCCAAGTTGGAGGCCGGCTGGTTGTCATCCGGTGCAAACGGCTGCAACACGCTGTCAAGTTTTGGGATCGATTGCGGCGCACCAAGGCGCCGGCCGGAGACTAGCGATTAATCCAAAAATAGAGCTGGCCGAGAATGGCAACCCGCGTGACGAGATCGAGAACTTTTTTGACGGAAGCATACGAGTTGGCAGTGACGACCACGGTGTCGCCGGGTTGCAACGGCGGAATAAGGCCGGCATCTCCCGTGGCAATGTACTTCTTCACGTCAACCGTCAGCACCTTGGTAGCGGTTTTGCCTCGCGCTTCGTTTGCGGATAGCATCATGCCCGGCTTCGCTTGATTGATGTGGCCGTTCAAACCGGGGGAGGCGCTGGTCGTGCTAATCTCCTGCGTGAGCGCGCGCACGATCTTGATCGATTTGATCTTTGCCTCTTCAACCGGACCGCCGGCAAACGACATCAACGAAATCAGATCCGTATCGGTCGGCACCATGTACTGGCCGGGCTTGCGGACGAATCCCCAAATGTTAACGCGCATGAGCAATTCGTCTTTATCACCGAGATAGTATTGGGCGCCGCGATAGGGCGTCGGGCCGAGCGGCTTCGCGTCATCTTCGTCATCTTGCGCGAAGCTCGGGCTGGCAAGAAAGGACAGAATGGTAGGCATGAGCAGACAGACTGCTCGCAGTAGAAAACGGTGCATGTGCTTCACCCATAGATTGAGATTCGTGGCGCTTTTCCCATCCTCAGAAAAAGCCAGTCAAATGCCGGTTACGTTCCCTGTAACACCCATTTGGCCGGAGTTCCGGCAAGACACCGCAACAACCGCACATTCCTTTGCAATCGTTAGCTGCATCTATCAGAACCGCTTGCCACATCAGAAAATTTACGAGCTAACTATAGCGACAAGGCCGGTCATTCACCGAAAAAATTTCCGCAGATTTTTAAACTTTTTTGTAACGTCCGGTTTGCCGCGCGGGAACTCTTGCTTTTTTCAGAGTTTGGGCCCTCAGTCAAAAACGTTTGTTTAGGATCGCCGATTAAATAACTTTCGCAATCTCCAATCGCGAATCATCACGAATTAAAAGCATTAGCGGCCATTCGCGTTGATTAGCGGTTTAAAGAAAATGAGTAAGTTATTTAAATGACAATTCTTAGAACTTGAGTGCGTTGCAGGGCTCGGCAGCCGTTTCGAGCGGGCGGAGCAACTGAACCTCTGCAGAAATTGCCGTGATGAAATAGAATGACAGCATCAGAAATCAGGCCCTCACAAAGGGATTGAAAAGTCCGGGGCGGGCAGTGCTGCAAGAAACTTGGCAGGTGATTCAGACAAAATGGGGAATACCAATCAACAATCGAGGAGTTGTTTGACCGGGAATATGACTCGCGCATAATTCCCGGCCCAACAAATTTTTGAAAGGGGTAACAACAAAACGTTCACTTGCTTCCAACCGAGGTTTTGGAGTCATTCGAATGACCAACAACAGTTTGGTTTGATATCAGTTCTTTCAGACCGTCGCTCATGGCCTTGACATCCCCCAACGCGGCCTCCACCGCCGCTTTGTTCTCCAACATGATCCGTTCGTAGATTTCGCCTCGATAAACGCTAATTTCAGCGGGCGCTTCGATACCTACACGGATTTGCTTTCCATGAATATCCACGATCTTGATTACAATATCATCACCAATGACGATTGTCTCACCTAACCTCCTTGTCAAGACCAGCATGTCAACTCCTTCATCATGTCTGCGCGTCTACGATTGAATAATGCGGTGCTTGGTCGAGTAACGGTCGTCAAGGAGCACCAACTGCTTGCCAATTTTCATTGCTTTGTTGACGAGAATCGGGCCACTTAAATTTACAGTGGCCAAGCGGGCATCAAGATTCATCGTTACAATAGAGTACATCTCCAAACTTTGCGGATTCTCGGCGGATAATTCGTTCAAATCACGGCGGGTAATATTGGGGTTGTAATCCGCGCAGCAGGTGGAAGGATTCATGAGCACGAAGGCAACCTCCGGATTCTCAATGCTCACCATCCACTGAAACGGCAGGAACTCTTGGGGTTGCAAAAACAAATACTTCTTGAACTTCAAAAACCCCAGCAATCCTAGCGGAAAGGTAATCACATCATCGGCGGTATACGGGACTACGCCGAGATGGCGATGTAGAATTTCCATATCTCTCTTTTTCCTCCTCCTGGTGAACCTCGCAAATCGCCAGCTTGGGCTGGCAATACCAGCTTTTTCGCTTCTGAAACTGTATCATTATAAAATTTTTGTACCAAACCGCAAGCACAAAATTTGTTGTCGCAAGGAGTGAATGACGCCATTCCCACCCAACGTGATTATGGAAGTCGCCGCAGCCAAAGCCCGGCACATGCCTGGACACGAAGAAACTCAGCGGAAGTAATGCACGCGAGAGGGATGCCGTTGAAGAAAGGCTGGCAGGATTGCTGGGATTTGCGGGAAAGGGATTGCGGCTTTTTCCCAATTCATCTCGGGTGTGCGGCTTCACGGCGTTGTTGCAAACGCGGGCGCCACAGCTTTGTTCGACCGGGCCTTGCTGGCCTGGCCATTGCCGGCGATTCCGACCTGGTTGCGGCCGAGCGCTTTGGCCTGATACAGCGCTTCGTCGGCAAGCGCTAAAAGGGTATTGCCGTGTTCGGTGTCTTCTGGAAAAGAAGCCAGGCCCAACGAGACAGTAATTTGGCCGAGCGGCTGGGTATCGCCTTTGGGAAACGTGGTGCGCTCGATGGCACGGCGCAATTTTTCCGCCACTTTGCGGCCCTTTTCTTTGTTGATTTCGGGCAACACGATGACAAACTCTTCACCGCCGTAACGCGCGAGAAGATCGGCTTTGCGCAGGCTTTCTTCCAGCACATGCGCCACCATTTTGAGCACCTTGTCGCCCAACAAATGGCCATTGGTATCGTTGAATTTTTTGAAATGATCGATATCGAGCATGATCACCGACAACGCACGATCATACCGCGAGGCGCGCATGAACTCGGCTTCGTAGCGTTGATTGAAATAACGCCGGTTGAATGCGCCGGTCAGCTCATCGGTAATCGACTGTTCGCGCGTTTCATGGTACAACAGAACCTTTTCAATCACGTGCCCGGTTTGCGCCGCGATTTTCTTCAAGGCTTCGATTTCGCGCGGGCTGAAGCTGTCCGGCGTGTTGCGGTAGAGGCTCACCACGCCAATCGCGTGGTGGCTGCTCGCCATCAGCGGCAATGCCAGAAACGCGCCTTGTTTGTGGCGGCGGCCGGGATGATAACTGATCGCCGCCGTTTCGTTTTTGAGATTCGACACGTAAACCGGGCGCCGCCGCCGCATCACCACGCCAAAAATATTTTTGGCATTCAGCGCCAAGCGGGCGTTGTCCGCTTGCTGCCGCGTAAAACCAAAATGGCTGTGAATCGCAAGCTCCGGTTTCTTGCCCTCGAGCAGAGCCAGGCAGAACTGTTGCGCCGGGAAAAAATCACGCACGATTTTTTTGACTTCGTGGGCGGTGCGCTCGACTTCCATCTGTTCGGTCAAAGTGGTGGCGATGCGGTAAAGGCAATAATACTCCAGGAAAAGCCGTTCCGCCTCCTGAGCAGAGGGCTTGGCAGCGCCTTTTAGCGCAGGGATCGCCGGCAATACGGGCGGTGTTTTTTCAAGGGGAGAGGTTTTGCGGATTTTCGCCATAGCGTCTCGATTCCGACCCATGTAAAACGAGCCAGGATTTTTTTTGAGTCTCCTAACATGCCACATTCTCCCTTCACTCACACACACGTTTCCTGGCAGCCTACACCCAGCACGACATCCACCACTGCACACCGTCGGATCAAGCCGGCATAAAATTCCGCGAAGGCGCTTCCGGCAGGGATTTGAAAACAGAAAGGTATCGAATTAAACTTTCATACTTCATTTCCAGGCTATTCGAGCTGGCGGGCCGGAACTGAAAATTATAAAACGAATCGCGCTTGGGATGTTGCAGGCAAACACGCAGCTTGGCCTGGCTCGCGCGGCACACGGCCGTCGCGAAAAGCGAGAAATCCTGATTGAAGTCAATGACCATGTCGAAATGGCGGGCGCGCACCATTTCAATCACTTCGTTTTTGGGCAGGCCACCGAAATTGATTTGCGTTTGCTCATATGCCATCACCTGCATACTGTCGTGCGGGGCCACGGTTTTGGCAATATCTTTTTCGATCAGCAAATAAAATTGCGTTTCCGGGAAACAATCTCGCAAGCCAAAGAGGTATTGCCCGGCCGCCTCCACTTCTTCGGAACGGCGGGGGGCGAGGATCAACGCCGTCATAATTTGCGAGAGATAATCACGCACGTCAATGACTTCTTCTTTCTTACGACGGGCAAAAGCGAAAAAGAGATATTCTGTTATCTTTTCAATCAATTTTTTCATGAGATCGACCCGGAACCAAGTGTTCAAATCGGAGCGAAATATAAGACGCGGCGCCAAGCGAGTCAATAACTATTTCACCGCTGTAACGATTGTCACTTTTGACCTGGCATGCACGCGGGTCGATAACCCTGAATTGATGCACGCACAAAGCAACCGAACGAATCAATTTGTCCAGTCGAGCTGCAGCGCCCAGGCAAAACCGTTTTGCCTGTCGCGACTCGCAAGCTCTGGTTCCGTGGAAGCGATTTTACCGGCCAAACTCCATTTTGCGCCAAAGCGAAGATGCCAGTAAATATACCCTCGCGTACCACTTTCGCGGAGAGCTTGCACGGTGAAAACACCCGGCACATCACGTTCATAGAAGTAAAGCGGCGTGGGCGTATCAAATAGCGTGTAGCGGGCATTGATGCTAAGGCGTTGCGACAGAGCCAGGTTCACTTCCAATCCCGAAGCGGTTCCGATTTTTCGGGGTTCTGCAATGGCAGGTGATGAGGCTTGCGCCTGATTCCCCGCCGGCGCCTGTTGCCAGGCGCGGGCCCAATCGAGGCGCGGCCGCAGACGCAGCGCTGCTCCAAATTTTTGCTCGAGTTCCAGGCGCAATGACTCCCGGAAACTTGGCGCCATTGCAGTTTGCGCGAGATTGCGAGACTGCGCGAGCAATTCTTCCGCGCTGCTGCGGCGATAGCGCACCCGCACAAGAAACGGCCGCCGGATTTTCCATTCCATCAACGCGCCGGCGCTGGCGCGCTGCGGCGGTAAGGGCGCATCCACTGTGCGCCAAAGCGCGCGGGTGTTCTGCACAAAAAATTCGCTTACGATATTCGGCCCTGGTTTGAGGCGCAAACCGAGAGAATAGCCCTCTTCACCTTGCGGCGCGTCATCGCTTCCCACAAAGCCGCGGCCTCGCGGGCTGTGAAAGTCAGCTTCAACATGATGAATCTCGGCCGTCCAAGACAACATCCTTTCTTCGCTGGATAAAACTGCCGCAACTCCCGCGCCGCCGGAACGACTGCGGGCGGCTTCGCCCTGCAATTGCAGGCCTTTCAGCCGGCTTTTGGCAAAGACGCTCAACACATGATTCGTGCGCCCGGTGAAATTAAACTCATCTTGCAACAGATTGCCGCGTCGCCAGGAATTGTCAAATTCTGCGGTATACATTAAAAATCCGATTTCATGGGCCTCGTGTAATTGGATTTTCATGCTTGCACCGAGGACTTTTTCCTGCAGATTGCGGCGCAACCTACGTTCGGTTGCAGTGCGATGGTAACCCGTCGTGCGCAAACGAACGGGATGGCCGTCATCATCCAACGTCACATCCTGACGGCGCACGCTGGTAAACCCTGAAAACGCAAGAGCGGCAAAGCGCGCTGTGGCTGCGAATCCCTGCAGCGCAGCGCTTTCGTTAGCGGCGTGATACGGCCGCACCATCCGTGCCCAACGCCGGCCGGCGGCGTGAACATCAGAGGTGACGACAACGCCATAGGGCGCCCACAATGCCAGGCCCAGTCCCCATTCGATTTGATAACTTCCCAGCACTGCTTGCCAGGTTTGCGCCGGCGTTTGCTTTTGCCAGGCAACATAAAAGCTGCGATAATCATCGAACTGCTGTTCGCCGGGATCCTTTTCCACTAGAATGCCGGCGCTGATTTGATTGCGCTGGAGTTTAAACGAGCTATACACGCGGTAAGGCGATCCCGCCCAATTATCCTCCTGCGTTGCGGGACGGCTCACGCGCACGCGCGCGGCGGCTTGCCAGAACACCGGCGCAGCCGGCGACGTGACGCGAAAGATTTTCCGGCACAGCAACAGCGTGTCGCCGCTCACCTGCAGCGCCTGCAAAGCTTGATCAAGATTTTCGAAATAAATCGCGGCGTTGCGCTGCTGCAAAAATATTTCAATTTGCGCCAGGGTTAAAAATGGCAGGCGGCGCAATTCGGCGGCGCCGGTGTGATTGAGATCAAGCGGCTGTGCCAGCAACTCTTGCAGAGCCGATTCGGACTCGGGATTATTTTCTTGCTCTTGCTGCAGGAAGGTTTCGAGCAATTCGTCCTGGCTATAACCGGCCCCCGCAAATAGCGCGAGCAAGTACAAATAAAAAAAATGCCGGAGAGAAAACCCCATGGCCACCTCCCCCGTTGCCAAGCATGTTCAGCTAAAGACTTTTCCAGGCCGGAATGGTATTATCCGGCAGCTTCTTTTGCGTATACCAAAACACCAACAGACCGCTGAAGAACATGGCGATTGAAAGAATTTGTCCTTGCGTTATCGTCTCGCTAAAACTTGACGCCAGCTCAGCCGAGGGCGCGCGAAAAAACTCGGTGACAATACGCAACAACGCATAACCGCAGAGAAACACCGCGGTGTGAAATCCGCGCTTGAAGCGCTGCCGCGGCAGCAGCATCCACAAAATCACGAACAAAATCAGGCCTTCTGTCAAGGCTTGATAAATCTGCACGGGATGCCGCGGCAGTATGCCGGCCTCGGCATTGCGCGCAAAAATTACGGCCCAGGGCACATCCGTGACTTTGCCGGGCATTTCGCCGTTGATAAAATTTCCCCAACGCCCGAAGAACAAGCCGGGAGTGGTTGCCAGGGCCGCGCTGTCACACAACGCCAGCAACGGAATCTTGTATTTGCGGCTGAACAAAACCAGCGCAAGCAATACGCCCGCCACGCCGCCATGACTCGCCATGCCGCCGCGCCAAATCGCGAAAATTTCCGCGGGATGCAGGAGATAATGCCCCGGGCTGTAAAACAACACATGCCCCAAGCGCCCGCCGATGAGCACGCCGAGAATGCAATACGTCAACAATTCCTGCAATTCCTCGCTGTTGCGCAACGGCAAAAATTCGTGGCGCCGCAACCGGTCGAGCAAAAAATAGCCGGCGACAAACCCCAGAATGTACATCAAACCGTACCAGGAGATTCCCTGCAAGGGCCCCAGCTTGAATTCCACAAGAAAGGGGCTCCAGTCCTGTACAAAGTATTGACTCAATTCGCTCTCACTCTTCTTTTTTCATCGCAGGCGCCGCGCGGCGAGGATTTCGCAAAGAACAAGTGGCGGCCGGCCAATTGGCCCGGCAATTTTGACGATTAGGCGTGGTCGAAACGGGTTTAAATTTGTTCCGCAGGAATGCCTTGCTCGATCAACATCACCGGGATGCCTTCGTCGACGCGATAGATGGTTTTGCGATCGCGCGTGATCAACGCTTCACTCAGCGGCTTTTTCACGGCGGCGCCGTCAACTTGCTTGATTTTGCCGGCGGCAATGGCGCGGTTCAATTTCGCGAGATCATCTGCAGACAACAACTCGACCGGCACCTTGGATTGCGGGCAGCAAAGAATGTTGATGAGTTCTTGATCCATGTCGTCACTCCTGGTTGGTTTACTGATGCGATGGTAACAATAGCAGAAATCCGGCTCCTGCCGGACATGATTTCAATAGCAAGCTTTCGTAGAGGGAAAGAGAAAATCGGCGACGCAGGAAAGTTTAATGCACCCCGTGACACGTCGTACAAGTTTGGCACAAGCGCCGATTAACCCAATGCGCGCGCGCCACCGCCAAACCGCCGGCCACAACCAAGCCGGTTTCCGCAAGCTGATGCGCATCGCCGACGAGCCAGCGCCCGGCGAGCAGCAGAATAATGCCGCCCATCAACAATCCCACGACGCGAAATCGCCGGTGGTGCAAATAGCCGTGAATCATCGAGATGACACCCAGCGCAATCGCGCCGATGACGGCGGCATTTTCAAACCAATCCGCTGCCAGAAAGCCGATTCCCAACAACGGCAACATACCAAGAACGAGCGGCGTCAACAAACAATGCACGGCGCAGGCCGTTGAGGCCAGTGTGCCGAGCGAGTCGAGATAGTGTGAGATGGTTTTCGCAGACATGCAAGATTTGCGGGATGTTGGCGGCCCGGGTAGCGTGCCCGTGTGGTGCGGGCGCTGCAAGGGCAAATTTCTCCAGCCTCAGGCCGCCGGCTGCTCCGAGGCCGCTTTTTTTGCAGGAACCGCGCGGGGATCTTTCTTCGGGCTGCTGAAGTGCAGCTTTTCACCGCGGGCGCGCAAATCACGCAGCACTTTTGCAATGCCGATTTTGTCGATGATCTTCATGCCGTGCGTCGAAACCGTCAACGTAACGAAGCGATTCTCATCCGGCACCCAATACCGCTTGCGTTTGAGGTTCGGAAAAAACTTTCTCTTGGTCACATTATGGGCGTGGCTGATTTGGTTGCCGGAGGCGGTTCCCTTGCCGGTGACTTGACATTGGCGCGACATCGTTGAGCCTTCCTTGAATTCGAATAAATTTTAAATAACCTGCGCGCAAACGCGCGTTTCTTATTTGATCTTTTCAATCTCGTCGAGCGAACCCAGCTTTACGTGACGTTCCAAAAACTTCCAGCTTCCACGTCCCGTTTTTTTGGATTCGATATATTTGACCACGACGCCGCTGTGCCCGCTTTTTTGTTGCTTGGCAACCTTATCGGCAAAGGCTTGTTGCTTGGCCATGACATTCTCCTGCTTAAATTTTTATGAAAAGCGATCTTGCAAAATTTTGATTCGGCTTAAACAAAAGCGGCTGCGAATTTAATAGCTAACGCCCTAAGATGCAAGCTAAAATTTGGCTTGCCTTTAGCCCATTTTCATGCGTTGTACCAGATAACTGCGCAAAGCAAAATCAAGGGGTTGATCACTCACAAACATTTCATGGGTGATATTTTGTTCATGCAGGCTTTGCTTCAACTCCGTAAGATGTTGCGTCAATGCGGCAAGATAGGCTGAACGCGCCTGCTCCGCCTCCACGTCAACAATTCTGCCTGATTCCAAATCCTCGAATGCCAGGAATCCCTGATGCGCAAACGTCAACTCGTTGCGCGCCATAATTTGCAAAAGTAAAACCTCATTTTTATAGGCGCGCACATGCGCGAGTGCAGCAAGAATTTCATCGGCTTGTTCGTGCATATCGCTGACCACCACCAGCAATTCCCGTTTCTGTGCGGCGGCAAAGGCGTTTTCCAGATCGGCCAGCCCCGGCCACACCCCGGCCGGCCGCGCGACCTCGAGCTGGTGCAAAACGTGATGCAAATGCTGGCGCTCGCGTTTGGGCGCCAGCGAGAGCAAGCGCGCGTTGTTCAGAATGGCAAGGCCAATGGCATCGCCTTGTGTGTGCGCAAGATAAGCCAGCGCCGCCACGAGAAAGCGCGCATAATCGAATTTCGACAAACCTGCCTCGGTGTGCGCCATTGAAGCGCTCGCATCGAGCAAAAAACGAATGTTGATACTCGTGTCAACATCGGATTCCCGCACAAAAAAACGATCGGAGCGGGCGTACCGTTTCCAATCAATGCGGCGCAAATCATCGCCCGGTTGATAGCTGCGATATTGATTGAATTCCAGGCCCGCGCCCAGCTTGGGGCTTTGGTGCATGCCGAGCATGAAACCGTCCACCACGGTTTTGGCCAGCAGCGCCAAATCCGAAATCGCCGCCAGCATGTGGGGGTCGATAAACCGGTATGAAGAAACTGCCATCAGACGAAAGGGATTTTTAAAAGATGCAGAAAAATTACGAATGACAATTAAATTTTTGCAAACGCCTCTTCGCGCAACAACCGCTGAAACCGCGCGTAAAAACGCCACCAAATCAGCCAAGACGATTTCATCAACTCATTCATTCTCATTCACCATACTTAATCTTGAGGTGTCTCATGAAGCGATTGTTGCACATCTTTACCGCCGCGGCGCTCGGCGTTTGCCTGTTGGCAGCCAGCCCCAGCTCCGCCTCTGAAAAAGCAATCAATTGGAAACACGTCAGCAAGAACCTGGTGCGCGCGCTGTCTTCCGACAACGAAGGACTGCGTCAATCGGCGATGCACTTCTACATCGAAAACGCGGACAAACTCGACATCGACGTGGCCGTTTATGACGTCATGCGCGTCTACCGGAATCACAAAGATGAACGCGTGCGCAAGCTGGCGCTGGTCACCCTCTATAAAATGCAGAACAAGTGGGCGATGGAATTCCTGAAAGTCGATTTGAGATTTCAGGATTCCGAGGAATTGAAGAAGATGGTCGCCGCCATTCTGCAAGAATACGAAAACGGCAAGAACAAAGCTTCGTAAGCATACCTACCTTCCTCATAGAAAGGACCCTTGACCTATTTCCTCACCGGAAGGTTAAGGGTCTTTTTTTCATTCAAACCGCGAAAGCGCAAAGTAACGAAGAAGTTTTCCAACAGATGAACGCGGCCAACGGATTTCGCTGGAAGAAATCTTAGAAATCCGCTTCACGCCAGCGGGCTGCGCGGCTCGGGAACATGCTGCAACAATTCTTTCGTCACGTCATCCGGTCGAATGCGCTCGGCCTCTCCTTTGAAATTGATCAAAATGCGATGGCGAAAAACCGAGGGCGCCATGGCCTGCAAATCCGCCAAAGTCACGGCAAAACGGCGATGCACTAACGCTCGCGCTTTTGCGGTCAGAATCAACGCCTGCCCGGCGCGCGGTCCGGCGCCCCATCTCACCCATTGCTTCACCGCGCTTATGGCGTTCTCATTCTCCAACGGCCGCGTCGCGCGCACCAGGCGATTGGCATAGCCGATCAAATCATCTTGAATGCTCACCTCGCGCGTCACGCGTTGCGCAAATAGAATGTCCTCCGCCTGCATCACCGGCTGCAGCTCGACCTTCCGGTTTCCCGTCGTGGTCGCGAGAATGTCGAACTCTTCACGTTCGCCGGGATAATCAATCGTGACGTACAACAAAAACCGGTCGAGCTGCGCTTCCGGCAAGGGGTAGGTGCCGGCTTGCTCGATGGGATTTTGCGTGGCGAGCACGAAGAACGGACGATCGAGCGCATAGGTCGTTTTGCCGTAGGTGACTTCGTACTCTTGCATTGCCTCCAGCAGCGCCGCCTGCGTTTTCGGCGGCGTACGATTGATTTCATCCGCCAGCACGATGTTCGCGAATATCGGGCCTTTGTTGAATTTGAAGAAGCGCTTGCCGGTGGCGTGATCCTCTTCGAGAATTTCCGTGCCGACAATGTCGGTTGGCATCAAATCCGGCGTGAATTGAATGCGTTGAAAAGAAAGATGCACGGCCTCGGCGAGCGTGCGAATCATCAATGTTTTTGCCAGTCCGGGGACGCCTTCGAGCAGACAATGCCCGCCGGCCACGAACGCAATCAACAGCTCTTCAATGGTTTGCGTTTGTCCGACGATGCGTTTCTGAATCTCATGTTGGAGCGCCGCGAGTTTGTGCAGCAACCGCTCAACTTCGTGCTCTGAAATTTCCATAGTTTGCTTGTTTGATGAAAGACACGTGGATTTCCATTTTACCTTTTGACAGCCGGCGAGACTATTCGTTCAAGCGCATTCATGAATTTTATTGCGTGCCAGGAATTCAGCTTGACTTTAGACGCAAAAAAGCTAAATTCTTTGTCTTCAAAAACAACGGTTATTCCGGCTTTTTTATAAAAACTAACCAGATCATTTGATTTTTTTATGGCAAAAGGATGATGGTCATGGATAAGCTGACGATTGATGATATTGATCTGAAAGAGAAACGCGTGTTGGTGCGCGTCGATTTCAATGTTCCGCTGGATAACGGCACGGTCACGGACGATACGCGCATTCGCGCCGCCCTCCCAACCATTAAAAAGCTGCAGCAGGCGAACGCTAAAATCGTTCTCATGTCCCACCTCGGCCGTCCCAAAGGCGGCCCCGACTCGAAATATTCTCTCATGCCGGCGGCCAACCGGCTGACCCAGCTTCTCGGCAAAAATGTGGAAATGGCGCCGGATTGCGTGGGCGGCGATGTGGAGGCGATGGTGAATAAAATGGCGCCGGGTGAGATTCTCATGCTAGAAAATGTTCGTTTTCATCCGGAAGAGGAGAAGAACGACCCCGCTTTTGCCAAGCAATTGGCGGCGCTGGGCGAGGTTTATGTCAATGATGCGTTCGGCTCGGCGCATCGCGCGCATGCATCGACGGAGGGCATTGCAAAAATTCTCAAAACCGCGTCCGTCGCCGGTTATCTCATGAAGGCGGAATTGACCGCGCTGGGCAAGATGCTCGGCGATGCGCCCCGGCCTTATGTCGCCATCCTCGGCGGCGCGAAGGTTTCCGATAAAATCGAAGTCATTCATACCATCATCACAAAGGTTTCGCATTTGCTCATTGGCGGCGGCATGGCTTACACGTTTCTCAAAGCGCAGGGCCGCGAAATTGGCAACTCCCTGCTCGAAACGGACAAGCTCGCGGTCGCGCAAAATGTCATGCGGGTGGCGGAATACTCGAATCCGCGCAAGCCGGTCAGGCTGGAATTGCCGAGCGATCATGTTATTGCCAGCGGCATCGACGGCGCCGATGCCGTGCCGCATGCCCTGATTGACATTCCGGCGGGCAAACTCGCCGGCGATATCGGGTCGCAAACACTCGAACGTTTTCGCACACTGATTTTGCAAGCCAAGACCATTTTGTGGAACGGGCCGATGGGCGTGTTCGAGCGCGCGGCATTTGCTGCGGGCACAATGGGCGTGGCGCAAGCGGTGGCGGAAGCAACCAGCAAGGGCGCATTCAGCGTGGTGGGCGGCGGCGATTCCGTGGCTGCCCTGTCAAAATCCGGTTTGACGGATAAAATCTCACACGTCTCGACTGGCGGCGGCGCCTCATTAGAGTTTCTCGGCGGGAAAGATCTTCCGGGAGTCGTTGCGCTGACCAAAGCGCCCACGAAATAAGTTTTTTCTGTTTTGGCAAATCCAACTCGGGAGCTTCCGGCTTTTCGAGTTGGATTTATTTTTTGTTCACAACCGGATGATGTTCTCCGGCAATACAGGTGTCTCAATAAAATTTTGCTTTGCGTGGCCGTTTAAGCAGCAATTCGCGCCAACCATCAACTTTAAAATATAAATTATACAGCAATTGCTTCATCAGCCGCAAAGCCTTTGTTTGCCGGTATATTTTTTGATGGTAAACAACTGGCGCAGCGCCGGGGTTAATCGAACCGCGTTTAGATCAACCTGCTGTAGATGAACCGCTGCACGGCGTAAATATGCGCCCGGGCTTTCAACTCTGCAAAACTCCGGCTGTTTGAATCATCAATGAAATGAATGTATCATGATACCGCATACCGAAACGTTCATGTGGGGCGTTTTCAGCGTGGCCATCCTCGTCATGCTGCTTATAGATTTGGGCATTGTCAATCGTAAATCTCACGCCCCTTCGATGAAGGAAGCGACGCTATGGTCGATCATTTGGATTGGCGCAGCGTTTTTATTCAGCGCCGGCATCGGCTATGTTCTCAGCCCCAAGCATGCCACCGAGTTTCTCGCCGGTTATCTCGTGGAGAAATCGCTCAGCACCGACAACCTCTTCGTGTTCATCATGATCTTCTCCTATTTCAATGTGAAGCCGGAGCACCAGCCGCGCATTTTGAAATGGGGCATCATCGGCGCGATTGTGATGCGCGGCCTGCTCATCGCGGCAGGCGCGGCGCTGGTTCATCAATTTGACTGGATGATGTATGTATTTGGCGGGTTACTACTGTACACCGTTATCAAAATGATTTTTCTCGATGGCGAAACCTTCGATCCGAGCAACAATAAACTCTTGCGCTTGCTGCAGCGCTTCGTTAAAGTGCAACCGCATTACAAGGGCGACCGCTTTTTCGTGCGGGAGAACGGCGTGCTGCATGCGACGCCGATGCTGCTGGTCGTGCTTGTGATCGAAAGCTCGGATTTGATTTTCGCCGTCGATTCGATTCCCGCCATTTTTGCCATTACCACCGACACCTTCATTGTCTTTTCCTCAAATATTTTTGCGATTTTGGGCTTGCGCGCATTGTATTTCGTGCTTGCCGGTATGGCAAAAAATTTCGCTTATCTCAAGCCCGGCATTATTTTCATCCTGTTCTTTGTCGCCGTTAAAATGTTGATCATTGATTTTGTGAAAGTGCCGGAATGGCTTTCACTCGCCGTCATCGGTGTGACGCTCACCATCGCCATTATCACGTCGCTATTCCGCAAACAACCGGCGCCGTCGCTGCAGCCGCTTCCCGTCTCCCCCGCCGCCAACATGCAGCTCAAACCTCATCTCGGGCAACGCAACGGCAAATCCACAACCGGCCACAAACATTCCAAACTTCGGCACAAGCCCGCTTCTGTGAATGGCAAAAAAGAACATCCCACCAAGCCCAAATCGGAAAAAGCTCCGCATCCGCGCGGTGGTTGACGAAGGCATTGCATCTTCCGCCGAAAATAATTAGCTTCAGCCGGTACTCAACTGATTTTCTCAAGCAATGACTTAAATCTCCGGCAAAGCGCAAGGCAAGAACAAATTGCTTGAGCGTTCAGGCCTCTGCCGGCAATTTCTTTCGTTGGGTAAATTTTCGGTGTGGTGTTTTGCAATCGCTTGTACCAACACCCGGCCTCCGGCATGATCCTCATTATCGATGACGATTTTTCCGTAACCGCTTCATTGGCCTTGCTGCTCAAACAAGCGGGCTTTGCGGCGCAGTCCGCCGCCTCTCCTCAGGAAGCTCTGCAAAAATTAGCGCACGAAAAATTCGATCTTATTCTACAAGATATGAATTTCTCCCGCCGCACCAGCGGCGAAGAAGGCCTCGCGTTGCTCAAAGAAATCAAACAATTGCAACCGCACGCGCGCATTATTCTGATTACCGCCTGGGGTTCCATTGAATTGGCGGTAAAAGGCGTACAAGCAGGCGCTTCGGATTTTATCACCAAACCCTGGTCAAACGCACAACTACTGCAAGCGGTCAAAACCGCACTCAGACTCTCTGCCGTCAGTGCGGAGCCTGTCCAAACCGCAATCACACGCGAAGCGCTGGACACGCAACATGATTTCAGCAACCTCGTGGGCCGCGCACCGAATTTTTTGCGCGTGCTCGATCTTGCCGGCCGTGTGAGCGCCACCGACGCTTCGGTGTTGATCACCGGTGAAAGCGGCACCGGCAAAGAGTTGATTGCCGAAGCCATTCATCGCAACAGTGAGCGCAAAACCGGCCCCTTCATCAAAGTCAATCTTGGCGGCATTTCAGCGACCCTGTTTGAAAGCGAAATGTTCGGCCACGTCAAAGGCGCCTTCACCGATGCGCGTTACGATCGCAAAGGCCGCTTCGAGCTTGCCGACGGCGGCACGATTTTTCTCGATGAGATCGGGGATCTCGATCTTAGCGCGCAAGTCAAAATGCTGCGCGTACTGCAAGACCGGACCTACGAACCGCTGGGTTCCAGCCGCAGCCGCACCGTGGACGTGCGCGTGATCTCCGCCACCAATCGCAATCTCGCCGAAATGGTGAGTCGCGGTGAATTCCGCGAGGATTTGTTATATCGTTTGAATCTGATAGCGCTGCACGCGCCGCCGCTGCGCGAGAGAGTCGAGGACATTGCATTGCTGGCACAACATTTTTTGCAGAATCTCGGCAAGGTGTATCGCCGCCCGAACCTAATCTTGAGCGCCAAAGCGCTGCAATGGCTGCAACAACATACCTGGCCCGGCAACGTTCGTCAATTGCGTCATGTCATCGAGCGCACGGTGTTGCTGCACAGCAAAGACGTGCTCGACGCAGCGGATTTCGTGCAGGCCCTGACGATGCAGCCGGCGGCGAGCGACAAGGACACGTTGCCCGCGGTGGGCAGCATGACGCTCGATGACGTGGAAAAAGCCATGATTGAAAAAGCCATGAAGCATCATGGCGGCAATATCAGCAAAGTGGCAGAGGCGCTCGGCCTGAGTCGCGCCGCGCTATACCGTCGTTTCGAAAAATTCGGAATCACGCCGTGAGCTTGCGCGGGAAATTCATTCTCTACCTGCTTGTCATTCACCTCTTGTTCGCGGGCTTTGCCGCGTTCAGCTTGTGGGAACATCGCATTTGGCTGCTCGCGCTTGAAGTTTTTTTCCTGCTCTCATTCTTACTCGCGGTACGCCTGCTCCATGCCCTGTTCAAGCCCATCGATCTGGTGCTGACCGGCGCCGAGTTCATCAAGGAACGCGATTTCACCTCAAAATTCCTCAAAATCGGGCAGCTTGAGGTCGATCAGCTCATTGTCATTTACAATCGCATGATCGACCAGCTCCGCGAAGAGCGCACGCGCTTGCAGGAGCAGCATTATTTTCTGGAACGCGTGTTGCACGCCTCGCCCTCAGGCATCCTCACCTGCGATTTCGACGAGAAAATTTCATATGTCAATCCCGGCGCCGAAAAAATTTTGCAGGCTCCCGCGGAGACTTTACTGGGCAAAAAACTTTTTGAGCTTGATACTCGTTTCGGCGAGAGCCTGAACCTCATGCCCGCCGGCGAATCACAGGTCATTCACCTGCAGGGCCGGCGGCGGGTGAAATGCCAGAAATCACAATATCTCGATCAGGGCTTCCCGCGTACATTTATTTTGCTGGAAGAATTGACGGAAGAATTGCGCCGTTCCGAAAAAGCGGCCTACGAAAAACTCATCCGCATGATGTCGCACGAGATCAACAACTCCACCGGCGCGGTGCAATCGCTGCTGCACTCCTGTTTGAACTATCAAACCCAATTGCGCGAGGACGATCGCCGGGATTTTGCCAACGCTTTGCAGGTGGCGATTTTGCGCATCGATCATCTCAACACGTTTATGCGCGGCTTTGCGAATGTGATCAAACTCCCGCCGCCGCGCAAGCAGCCCTGCAAT
>QEVD01000601.1 GCA_003576975.1 Candidatus Zhuqueibacterota bacterium | reverse complement strand
AGGAATAACGCGTTTGTTCGAAGTCGAGTCAGCATAGTCTCCCTCACTGGTGAAATACAAAAATTCCTGAATCAGGTGTCACATAAAGTGATGCAATTTGGCTGTTGTATTTGAAAACCGCAAGGGAAAATTCTGTGAAGATGTTCTCGTCTCGTTTTACATGGAGTCTCCACACCAACTGGTTGTCTCGTCTTCTGGAAAGCAAGCGCGCGGCCGGCGTCGAGATACTTGATCTCACCGAATCGAATCCCACGCAGTCAAACTTCGAATATGATGAGAAAGAGATTCTAGCCGCACTTGCCGCACCGGAAGCCCTGCGTTACGAACCCTCGCCGCGCGGGCTGCTTGCCGCGCGCCAAGCCATTGCTGGTTATTATACTTCACTCGGCCGGCGCGTGACGCCCGATGCGCTTCATCTCACCGCCAGCACCAGCGAAGGCTATGCGTATTTGTTCAAATTACTCGCCAATCCCGGGGACGAAGTATTGGCGCCGCAGCCGAGTTATCCTTTGTTTGATTTTCTCACTGCGCTGGAATCCGTGCAACTGATTCATTATCCCCTGCGCTATCATGCCGCGCAGGGCTGGCGCATTGATATCGAAATGCTGGCAGCGAGCATCAGCACGAAAACGCGCGCCCTCGTCATCGTCAACCCCAACAATCCCACGGGTTCTTTCATCAATCACGATGAGCTTGCGGCATTGAACAGCCTTTGCCAGGAGCATGATCTCGCTTTAATTTTCGATGAAGTCTTTTCCGATTATGGTTGTGGCCATGAAGCGCAGCGTGTTGCCACTGCGGTTGGCAATACCGCCGCGCTGACGTTTGTGTTGAGCGGGCTCTCAAAGACGCTGGGCTTGCCGCAAATGAAACTCGCCTGGATTCACGTAAGCGGACCTGCGGCATTGCGCGAAGAGGCGCAGGAAAGGCTCGATTTCATCAACGACACTTATCTTTCTGTCGGCGCGCCAATTCAACATGCTGCGGCGAAATTGCTGGCGCTGCGGCAGGCGATGCAACAGCAAATACAGGCGCGAATAGCCGAAAATGAGGTTTTTCTGCATGCGCAGGCCGGCACGTTGCCATTTGTAGAAATTTTGAAACGCGAGGGCGGTTGGTGCGCTATTCTGGCAATTGCAAAACCGTTGGCAGAAGAAAAATTTACTGTGAATTTGTTGGAGCAGGATAATGTTCTGATACATCCGGGATATTTTTTTGATTTTGAAAAGGAGGGGTTTCTGGTGGTGAGTTTGCTGACGGATCCGGCAATCTTTCAGGAAGGTGTTGCGAGAATGCTGGCGCGCCTTGCTGCGCCATAATCGCAAAACGGCGAGCCCTGCTGCTATTTCACACGTTGATTCTTTTCCAGCGAAGAGGCCACCATAAAGTAACGTCCGATATTTTCCAGCGTCAACATTCCCAAAATTTGGCTGCCCTCTACCACCGGCACGGATTCCAATTTTTTCTCCAACATTTCCTCATAAACTCTAGCCAGACTGGCAAGCGGCCGCACGGCGGTGAAACGGGTTTCCATGAAATCCCGCACCGGCGCTTCGACCCCGCGCTGATAGATCGCGGACATCACTTTGCTTTTCGGCAGGATTCCAATGAGGCGATCCTCCTCCAATACCGGAAAATCATCCTGGCAGCCTTGATAAGAATGCTCCAACGCCTTGCGCAAGGGATCGACCGGCGAAAGCGTGTACAAGCGCGTTGACATCACCCGTCCGACCGGCACGCCTTCGATGGCGGCGCGCAACCGCACGACGCTTTCTTCGCTGCCCGCGCCAGTGAAGATGAACACCGCGATAATCACGAGCCACCAATTATTCAAAAAAAAGATGCCGGCAAGGCTGAACAACACCGCGAAGATTTGACCGACGCTGCTAGCGTAGCGCGTCGCTTGCGCATAAGGATAACGCATCGCCAGCAACGCGCGCAGCACGCGGCCGCCGTCCATGGGAAACGCCGGAATGAGATTGAACAGGCCCATGAAGGCATTCAAGCTGAGCATGCCGTTCCAAAAATCCTTGCCGCTGAGATCGAAGCTCAAATGATCCACCGGCCAGTTCATCGCTTGCATGAAAAAATAAAGCAAGATGACCGCAATAAAATTCACGGCCGGACCGGCAAAGGCAATGACGAGTTCCTGGCGGGGATTCTGTGGCAGGCTTTCCATGCGGGCGACGCCGCCGATGGGCAGTAACACAATATCGCGCACCACCACACCGTAACGCCGCGCGGCGATGCTGTGCCCCAATTCATGCAGGAGCACAAAAAAGAAGATGGTCAGGAAAAAGACAACTGCGCCCGCGCCCGCTGACAGGCCGCCGGCGGAGGCATTCGACCAGCCGACAAAAAACAGCAACAGCAAAAAAATCGCATGGACTTTGATTTCAATGCCGAGGATGGTGCCGAGTTTGAATGACCATTTCATGAAGGGAGGGCCGCTTGATTACAGCAGCCATTCGACGCGATTTTCGCGGCGTTCCACGGCGCTGATGAGTTTTTGGAGGAAGGTTTGAAAATCTGCAAGGTTGCCGTCGAGGCGCAA
>QEVD01000046.1 GCA_003576975.1 Candidatus Zhuqueibacterota bacterium | reverse complement strand
GGCGCAGCGGCGCGACATTTTTATCATACCCGCCAACGGCGGCGAGGCGCGCAAAGCCGGAGAAACGCATGACGATCAATCCGTGATTCAAGGCTGGTCTGCGGACGGCAAAGAATTTTTTTACACGGAAACCGAGCGTACCTCGCCGCGCGTGTTTGCGATGGCCGTGAATGGCGGCAAAACACGGGCGCTCACCACCGGCAGTGGTTTCTTTGGCGGCGTGTCTTTCAGCAAAGATACGAAGCCCATGGCTGTGATTCATCAAACGCCGGAGCAGGCGCCGCAGGTGATTCTCTCGCCGACGCAAAAATTTACTCCCGCAAAAATAACCAATGTCAATCGTGATTTGCCGGCGTTGGCCATGGGCCGCACGGAAGTGATCACATGGAAATCGAAAGATGGTAAAGAAATCGAGGGCGTGTTGACCTATCCGGTCAATTATTCTGCGAGTCGAAAATATCCTTTGATTCTGAACATTCATGGCGGGCCGGCGGGGGTTTTCACGGAATCGTTCACTGCCGCCTCGTCGATTTATCCGATTCAGGCTTTGGCAGCGGCGGATTATGTGGTGTTGCGGCCGAATCCGCGCGGCAGCAGCGGCTACGGTGCGGACTTTCGCCGCGCCAACATCAATGATTGGGGTTTCGGCGATTACGATGACAACATGGCGGGCGTCGATCTCTTGATCGAGAAAGGCGTTGTGCATCCCGACAGCCTGGGCGTGTGCGGCTGGAGTTATGGCGGCTACATGACTTCGTTCATCATCACGCGCACGAAACGCTTTAAGGCCGCTTCCGTCGGTGCGGGCGTGACCAATCTCATGAGCTTCACCGGCACGGCGGACATCCCGGCTTTTCTGCCGGATTATTTTAACGGCCAGCCGTGGGATAATCTCGAGACTTATCAAAAGCATTCCGCCATGTTCAATGTCAAAGGCGTGTCAACGCCGACATTGATTCTGCACGGCGAGAAAGATTTGCGCGTGCCGCTGTCACAGGGACAGGAGTTTTACAACGCGCTTAAACAGCAAAACTGCCCGGTGCAGATGGTGGTTTATCCGCGCACACCGCACGGGCCGCAAGAGCCGAAGTTCATTCTCGACATCGGCAATCGCCTGCTCGATTGGTTCGAGCAGCACATTCGCCGGAAGAATGGCGGGCAGAAGACGTCGTGAGTTGCTTGAGGAATAGAAGATCGAGGATAGAAGTTAGGCGAGGGAGAGATTTTTCAAACCGTCAAACTTCTATCCTCGATTCTCTTCCCTCAGCGATCCTCCGGCAATTTGCAGCACGCATCAAGCTCGGCATAAGCCGTTGCATCACGTTTGGTGCTGTTGGCGTCATAACCCGCCTTGGTAATGGCATTTTCCAATGCTGCTAAATCAGCTTTCATCGCATCGTAACTCACCAATGCGATTTTTGTATCCAAATTAACTTTTGCTGATTTTACTCCCTCCAATTTTTTTAATGCGCTTTCGATATTGGCCTGGCAACTGCCGCATTGCACTGTTGGCACGCTGATTTTGGCCTCTGAGGTGTTCGCCAACTCCGTATTCCCGGCCGCGCGATCGGCCTGGTTTTGTTCGGATTCGCTGCAAGCCGTGAGTGCAAAACCAAGTGCGAGCGCGAGGAAAAGGCGTTTTACCATGACAGACTCCTTTTAGTATTGAATCAAAAGTGGTTGATTGAAAACTCTTGGACGCAAAGCAGTGACCGAGAGTCAAAGTTTCTGGTTGCGCAAGCGCAGCGCATTCACGATCACCGAAACCAAGCTGAAGCTCATCGCCGCGCCGGCAATGATGGGGCTGAGCAACAATCCAAAGAACGGATAGAGCACGCCTGCAGCGATCGGAATCCCAAGCGCGTTGTAAATAAATGCGAAGAAAAGATTCTGGCGGATGTTGCGCATCATCGCGCGGCTCAGGTTGATGGCGTTGGCGATGCCGCGCAGATCGCCTTTGACCAGCGTGATGCCCGCGCTTTCCATGGCCACGTCTGTGCCCGTGCCCATCGCGATCCCCACATGCGCGGCGGCCAATGCCGGCGCATCGTTGATGCCGTCGCCTGCCATTGCCACAATGCGGCCCTGCTGCCGCAGTTGCTGAACGCGCTCGTGTTTGTCCTTATGAAACGGAAACGCATGTTGCTGCTGGGCGTTCTCGCATTTGTTTTGAGCGCCTTCACTCTTTCCGGCGATCAACCAGAACCCAGGCATAGTGATTGCCCGTTGTGGGGCACGCCGCTTTGCCCAACGTATCCGGCGTGCTGCCAGAAGTAGCGCCCGCTATCTTGTGTTGAAGAGGCTTGGAAAACCTTCCAAGCCTTTGTGATACTATTTCATTAAAACAAGTTTTCGAATCTTCACAAACTCGCCAGCCTGCAAGCGATAGAGATACACGCCGCCGGGCAGCTCGTCAGCATTCCAGTGGACGTGGTGCTCGCCCGCCGCTTTTTTCCCACGCACCAGCGTCGCGACTTCCTTTCCCATGAGATCGTATACTTTCAGTATCACATATTCAGACTTCAGCAAAGCATATCGGATGGTTGTCGAAGGATTGAAAGGGTTCGGGTGATTCTGATATAATTGAAAATTTGTGACTAGATTTGCAGCCGGATCATGAACGCCGACTGCTTCCTTCTCAAATTTCAGAATCAACATACCAAGGCCAAATCCGCTCAAATAGACCAGATTCTGGGATTCCAGATAAGAGATTTGAGTGGCCGCGATAGTGGTTTCATATTGAGAAAGAAGCGCCGGCCGACTTGGAGTTGAGACCTCGAGAACGCGGCAGAATTTGTCGCCGGCGAGAAAAGCAAGCTTGCCACTCAGATAGACATCATTCACTTGATCGCCATCTTTGTATTGCGTCAATTCAACAGGGTTTTGTGGTTGGCGCAAATCCAGGATGTCAAGCCCGTTGTGTCTTCGCGCGATGAAGGCGATCGTGTCCGGTGATATTGCGATACTATAAATCTCAGAGATTTGGATTTCATTGAGCAACTTCAATTGTGGCAATTGGCTAATGTCGAATATGTATAACTGAGAGAACCCCCAAAGAAAAGCCAAGTCACCCATTACGAACAGTCCATCGGTGGAAGTGCCTGGGACGGAAAATTCGACAATGAGATTGTGGCTGGAAAGATCGAAAATTCGCAACCCTTGGGGCGCGAGAAAAAGCAAATGGTCTCGAATAAAAACCGCTTCATTATTTCCGAGCGATGGTATCAAGTCAATCTTTCGCGGCGCTCGCGTATTTGTAATGTCGTACACCCAAACGCCGCTGCCTTCAACCACGGAAGAGATGGCGAAGTATGCGCGGTGGCCTTTGATGAACATATCCATCGTGGGCCATGACAGATTAGTGTTACTCATAACAGCGGGCGAGAGAGGATCTTGTAGATCGAAAATCTGGAAGACCTGTGCGCTGTAAACTGAGCTTTTGTCAGGTACGACGGTACGGCTGAATAGATTTTTGTCCCTTGCTTCAAACTCAACCATTGAGGTTGAACGATCAAAGTGACCTAATAATCGGGGATTGTCGATGTCGTTGAGATCGAAAATTTGAAGGCCGCCTGAAAGATCTGCGACATAAGCTAGTCCTTCTTGAAGGAAAACATCCTGGACCGATCCGATCGTGGCAAATGCGCCGATCGTTTTGAGATCGTGGGGATTGGAAAAATCAAAGATCTCAACGCCTCTCTCTCCGACAGCGGCATATAGGGTATTTTGCACGATGAAAAAATTTCCCGCTGTGAGGTTGGAGGTCTGGAAAATTTTTTTCAAAGAATCAGCCTCTAATTTATAAATTGCGATATGCCCGACGCGAGCCACGAAGGCGAGGGTATCCACGATGGCTATTTTATCTAAGTGATAGCCGAGTTCGTCCCAAAGCAATCTGGGAGTGGAAACCTCGGTGAGATCCAAAAGCTGAAGCCTCCCTTCTGCATGAATATGCTCATCCGTTCCAATGATGGCAATTCGGCCTTGTACGGCCACCCGATTGATTTCACCGAACTCGTGGTAACTCCCGACCTGGATAAACTCACCTGAATTTGTGAGCTTAAAAATGCGCAAATCTCCTGCGGCGAAAAAATACAAAGAATCGCGACGGCTAAATGAAGAAGCGTTGATAGAAAGCGTATGTGTGATGCGAGGGACGGAGGGGTCGGCGATATTTAAAAGATGAAATTTTGCACCTGCTGTTAAAAACAGCGTGTCACCCTCGATCTGCAAGGGGCTTGCAAAGCCATCGAAGTCGAGGGTGGAGATCAATATCGGCTGAGCCGGATCTTGGATGTCAAAGATGAGGAGACTATTGCCGGCACCGACAAAAGCATGATGTTTTGATGCTTCAACGTGCAACGCCCAGCCGTTGAATGGACGGCTCGCAAAAGTCAGGCGATCTTCGCTAAAAGCCCTTTGGTTGATTATTGAAGTGAAACTCATGGCGGCGATCATTAGAACCGATTTGAACGTCATGATACAGTCTCCAATCTTATTTGAGCGACATCAGATAATCCACCAACGCCCGCACTTCCTCCTCCCAAAGGTCAAAGCTCTTCATCGGGCTGCCTGGAATGAAAGCTTGCGGATTACGCAAGAACGCCGCTAAATACTGCGGCCGTAATCGGCTTCCCACTACACTCAAATCCGGTCCCACTTCTCCGCCTTCGCCGCCGATTTTGTGGCAGCCGAAGCAGGCGTATTCCTTGTAAATCTGCCTGCCTTCCGCAACGATGGTCGAATCGTTTTTTCGAAATTCAAATTCATATTTTGTGATACGAGTCGAGTCGTGTTGCGCGGAGAGATAGGCGGCCAGTGCTCGCGCTTCTTCATTGCTCAAGAGAAAATTCGGCATGCGGAGAGTTGGGCGCACGCCGGCACTTTCAAAGCGGCGGCGATGGGGGGCTTTGAGATAGCCTTCAAGCCATGCGGTTTGAAATTTATCACCGGCGTTGGTAAGCGAGGGCGGAATGTTGATGCCGCTTGCCGAAATCTCGTGGCACAGGCCGCAACGCAATGCCGTGTAAAGCATAGCACCGCTTTTGATCGCGTCGGGCTTTGGTGGAGCATCTTGTGCCCTGGATGCCGGCAGCGCAAGCATGGCGATGGCCAACGCCATCAACGCTGAGAAAATCAAATTGGGACGCATGATCGGTTTCCAATAAAATTGACTGGTCACTGCAAGTGCCGGTCAGTCGTGGCTTTTCTCAATGATGCTCTCCGTGCTTTTCAGCATCGTGGTGCTTCATGCTCATCTTTTTATACTTCGTGGCGAATGTCGCTTCACTTTCACCTTTGCCGGGTAGGCCCTTGAGCGTAAAGGTGGCTTTCACTTCACCTTCTTCAGCATTACCAAGATCGACGCTCGCCGTGAGATGGTCTTGATTCGACATCAACTTGTGCATAGCCTCCAGCTTTTCTTTGGACATTTGGCCGTGCTGCTTTTCATGCTTTTCGTCCTCAGTATGGTCGGCCATCATCTTGCCGGCTTCCATCAAAGCCAACGTCGCTTTCTGCTCTTTGCCGTCTTTAAATTTGAAAATGACTTCACCGCTGACGCCCTTGGCTGCAAGCGGTTTTTGATTTTGATCATACAGATAAACCATCACGTGGTCGGGCATCCATACCACTTCAAAGTGATGCGCTTTGGTCATGGCCGCTTCGCCGCCATGAATTTCGGCTTTGGCATGCGAATGGCCGGCTTTTGATTCCTGCTCGTGATGATGTTGCGCCGACAGCGAACCGCCGCTCAATGCAATGGATAGCAGGACGAGAATTCCGAGATAAATTTTACGTTTCATAACAGATACTCCTTGTAATGGGTTCGTTCAAAACCGCGCCGTATTCTGTCATCAGTCTCTCACGGCGCTTCCAACGATGTGGATGTTCTTCGCTGCAAAGCGGTGACACACTACACACTGATGCCATCGCGTTGCAATTCTTCGGGAGTTGCATGCGTTGTCTGCGTGCCGGGCGGATTTTCGTACCAGCCGGGATCTTTGTCATAACTCTCCAAACGCTCGCGCACTTTGAGAATCGTGAACATGCCGCCCATGGTGATGTAGTCGTGCGGCCCGTAAGAGCCGACCATGGGGATGCTGTTCTTCGGCACGGCCATGTGACCCATCTCGACGTGCTCGCCGTGATCATCCATGCCGCGATGGCCCATCGTCATGTAATCGGGCAGGAGCTTTTGCACTTGCGGGTCGAACCCGCGTGTTTCCATTCCGACCAAATTCGGGATACCGTGGCCCATTTGATTCATGACATGGTGTGTCATGTGGCAATGGCAGGCCCAGTCGCCGGGATTGTCGGCGATGAACTCAACCGTCCTTGTTGATCCAACCTGGACGAGTGCGGTGATCTCGGGCCATTGCGCGGCTTCGGGGATGCGCCCGCCATCGGTTTCAGCAATTTTGAAGTAGTGACCGTGGATATGAAACGGATGATGATCCATCGCGCTGAGATTGCCGAGGCGAATGCGCACGCGGTCGCCGCGCTTGACGACCAACGGCGCCGTGCCGGGAAATACTCTGGCGTTGATGCTCAACACATTGAAGCCTTCCATTGCGTTTGGGTCCGGTCGTTCCGTCCCTGGTCTAATGAGCCACTCGCTAAGCAACAAAGCAAAGTCACGGTCAACTTTAGGGGTAGCGCGTGGATTGCGAGGATGAATGATGAACATTCCCATCAGTCCCATGGCCATTTGAGTCATTTCATCATGATGCGAGTGATACATGAGCGTGCCGTGCTGGTGGAGCGTCCATTCGTATTTGAAAGTTTCACCGGGCCGGATAACTTTCTGATTGAGCCCGCCGACGCCGTCCATTCCGTTGGGCAGCAAGGCGCCGTGCCAGTGTACCGACGTCGGCGCCGGCAGGCGATTGGTCACGTAGATTCGCACGCGGTCGCCCTCAACTGCTTCGATGGTCGGGCCATGAACACGACCGTTATAGCCCCAGCAATTGGCTTGCAGCCCTGGGGCAAACTCATGACGTACCGGCTCGGCAATCAGGTGATAGACCTTCACGCCGCTGACGATACGATACTCAAGAGACACATTATTGGGCGTGACAACCGGCGTATAATTTTTTCCTGGCGCGAGCGGCGGGTGTTCCCATACAGGCCGCGCGGCATACCGTTCACTCTGGACGACCTCCTTTGCCTGCACCTTCTCCGCTAAGTGCAGAATGGCGCCACTCGCAAGAGCGGCACCACTGCCGAAAATCATTTTTCTTCTCGATATTTTCATCGTTGTACTCCTTGACTATTCAGGAAAGCTTCGCCTCAAACCGGCAAATAAAGTTGGACACAAAACAGAATGCTTACAAAATTTTTAAAAACATTCTTGAGTGATTTCGTTTTTGTGTCCTAGCTCTGTTTGTAGAGGTTTTAGGCATCAAAATTTTATTCAGTTGATTTGTGCAACTCATTGCTCGCCGTCGAATGAAACGGGCCCGAAAGGAACTGGACCTTCTATCGTCTCGATCGGTCTCGGCACTCTTCCTCTGAGCAACAGTTCGATCGCAATTTTTGCCGACCAATATTCATAGAGTGTGTGAACATAAGCCTTGCCGGCTTCGATCTGCTGCTCGCGGGCGCGCAAGAGATCCAACAACCCTACCTGCATCGCGTTATACTGGAGCTGGGTTTCGTTGGTAATGCGTTCACGCAGCGGTAAAATCACCTGGCGATAATGACGAGCCATGTCTTTGGCGGCTTCGAGGTGATTTTGGTATTGGCGCGCGATCGAGCGGATCTCCACCGCAAAAGCTGTGTAACGCTCCTGTTCCTGGCGCAGTTCGGCGCGGTTGCGAGCAATGCGAGGCCGTCCCTGGTCAAACAGAGGTATTGGAAAAGATAAAGCCGGACCGACTTCCCAAGCTTCAGTCTTCTCCGCGTCGGCGCCGATATCCAGCCAGGGTATCAAAGCGGTCGTTTTGGTAAAGCCAAGACGATGGCCGGCAGTGATAATGCGTTGCGCGGCCAGCTTGAGATCCAAGCTTTGCTCAATAACCCGCGCTTCCAATCGTTCCACATCGATTTCTTCGCCGGGAACATCTGCGAGACGGTCCATAGCTTTCCAATGTATTTGTTCTCCGTATAGTCCCATCAGTTGATTCAACCGTTCACGGGAATGAATCAAATCGGCCTCGACCTGGCGCAAGTCAAGGCGCGCCTGTTCGTACAGATCGCGTTGCTGATTAAGCTCCAGGTCCGTGATGTTGCCGGCGGCGTGCAAACGCCGGGCAAAGTCATAGCCGGATGCCATCGCTTGGCCCACCTGCTGAAACATTTCGACAAGCTGGGCATTCGCCTGCACCTCGTAGAACATGATCCGAGTCTCGTACTCAAAGTCGAGCACCAAACCAGCCACGGTGAGTTTCGCTTCTTCTAATTGTGATTTCGCGACGCGTTTACGCAGTGGGATATAGAATATCTCCAGAAAGCTTTGTGCCACGTTAAGGCCAAGCGGGCCAAGCCCGCCGGTTACGGCAAAACGATACTCTCCTCCAAAGACCGGGTTGCTCAACAGTCCCGCCTGCACCAGGTCCGCTTGCACAATACCCAGCGTTTGGTAAACCGCCTGCAAGCGGCGATTGTTCAACAGCGTGATCTGCACCGCGGTCTCGCCCGTCAAATCCTGTTCGAGCAATCGTGCCATCGCTTCTCCGACTTGCCGATCCTCTTCCGCGCCCGAGTGCCAATACAAACTATCAACGCCGCGTTGTTTCAGCTCGGCATGGACTTCGTTAAATGCAACCCGTGGCGAGGTGCTGGCGCAGCCGCCGGCGATCAACGCCAATGCGACCAGCAGTATACCGCTCATCATTGTCGTGTGTGAGCTTTTGGGCATGCTCTTCCTTTCAGTGATCATGATTGCGTTTTTTCATATTGCCCGCCGCAGTTGCGAGCGTGTCGGTTACGGAACCGCAGCGCAGCATGCTCTCGCCGTAATAGGGATTATTCACCTGTTCGCGCGGTTGGAGCCAAGATGCTCCGCGGCTTCCGAAAGCCATCGGGCAGTGAAGACGGTACACCGGGGCAAGATCGCCGCTGCCGAACGTGCGCACGGCCTTTTCCATTTGCTCGGAGAGTGGCGCAAAAGCGGTCCGGGCCGCTTCGATCACCGGGGCCTTGAGAAACTGCTGCGCCGCTTGGCTTGCCGATTCATAAATCTGTTTCCACTGCGCGCGCTGTGCCTCCGCGAGCAATTTCGGATCAGCCTGTTTCAAGCGGGACTGCACGAGTTCCATCTTTTTCGTAGCGGTCTTGAAATCGTCGGCCGCCAGCGCCTCCGCCGTTTCGAAGTAAGCTTGCAGAATCTGCGCGAGCTGGCTTTCGAAATTATCCGGCGCTCGTTGCTGAGTTTCCTCGGTTTTGCGCTCGCGCTTTTCGCTTTCCTGATGTTGGTGATGATCGGCGCCCTGCGTCTTGGGAGCAGATTCTTCCTTCATCTGGTGCATTTGGTGTTGTTGATGCGAAGTATTCTCACGGCGCTGCGCCGTCCATTGATTCGATTTGGCAGGACGCGGATCAACACTGTCTGCCTCTGAAAGCGCCATGGAACGTTCGTGAGCCGGCGCCGCGAGATTCGGGTTTGCCGGATGTCCGGGCGGGGGAGAAGAAAACTTGTAGGTTGAAGCGCAACCCACCGACGCCAGCAACAAGCTGGCAAAGCTCATAGCTACCACGCGTGTCATTTTAGATCTCCTTTCTGTTAAAGGCATTATTGTTTTTTTGTATTAAAGCTTTTGTTTGCGCAGCCGCAGCGCATTAACGATCACCGAAACCGAGCTGAAGCTCATCGCCGCGCCGGCGATCATCGGACTGAGCAATAATCCGAAGAACGGATAGAGCAAGCCGGCAGCAATCGGAATTCCAGCGGTGTTGTAAATGAACGCGAAGAATAAATTCTGGCGAATATTGCGCATCATGGCGCGGCTGAGCGCGAATGCACGCGTGATACCGCGCAGATCACCTTTCACCAGTGTGATGCCAGCACTTTCCATCGCGACATCGGTGCCGGTGCCCATGGCGATGCCGACGTGTGCTGCAGCCAGGGCCGGCGCATCGTTGATGCCGTCGCCTGCCATTGCCACGGTGTAGCCTTGTTGCCGCAACTGCTTGACGCGCTCGTGCTTGTCCTTCGGCTCGACGCCCGCCTCAACTTCATCGATGCCGAGTTTTTTCGCGACTGCCTCGGCGGTGCGTGCATTGTCGCCGGTGAGCATGATGACTTTCAGGCCGAGCCGGTGCAACTCTTCAATGGCAGCCGGCGTCGAGGCTTTGATCGGATCGGCAACCGCCAGCACGCCTGCGGCTTTGCCGTCGATGGCAACGAAAATCACGGTGTTACCTTCCGATTGCAATCTCGTCGATTGTTGCTCGAACGCCGAAATTCCTTTCACGCCGCGTTTTTGCAGGAATGCCAATTTGCCTGCGATGATTTCTTTGCTATCGAGCTTGCCGGTCACGCCGCCGCCGGTCACCGAATCGAAGCCGGTAATGACTTGCGGCTTCACGCCGCGTTCCTGTGCGCCTTGCATCACCGCTGCAGCCAGCGGGTGTTCGCTGTTCTGTTCCACCGAGGCAGCGGCTTGCAACAATTCTTTTTCTTCAACCCCTTCGCTGGTTATCACTTCAACCAGTCGCGGCTTGCCTTCCGTCAATGTGCCGGTCTTATCCACCACCAGCGTATTGACTTTCTCCATCATTTCAATTCCTTCGGCGTTGCGAATGAGCACGCCTTCCTGCGCGCCGCGGCCCACGCCGACCATTACCGAAATCGGTGTGGCCAAACCCAATGCACACGGGCAAGCGATTATCAAAACTGCCACCGCGTTGACGATGGCGTACGCCAAGCGCGGCTCCGGGCCGAAGAAGTACCACAGCAGTGAAGTGATCACCGCAATCGCGATGACAGCGGGCACGAAGTAACTGGAAATTTTGTCGGCAAGCCCTTGAATCGGCGCGCGGCTGCGTTGCGCCTGTGCGACCATATCAACGATTTGCGCCAGCAACGTATCGCTGCCGACGCGCAGAGCTTGCATCACAAAACTGCCGGTGCCATTGACCGTGCCGCCGGTTACGTTGTCTCCGGAACTTTTCTCCACTGGAATCGGCTCGCCGGTGAGCATCGACTCGTCCACACTGCTGCGGCCTTCGACGACGGTGCCGTCGACCGGAATTTTTTCGCCAGGCCGCACGCGCAAACGGTCGCCCGTCTTTACGGTTTCCAACGCAACGTCGCGCTCACTGTCGCCATAGATAAGATGCGCGGTCGGCGGCGCAAGATTGAGCAAGGCGCGGATGGCATTGCCGGTGCGGCTGCGCGCCCGCAATTCGAGCACTTGTCCGAGCAACACCAGCACGACAATCACCGCCGCGGCCTCGAAGTAGACGCCGACAAAACCGCTGTGCCTCATCGCGTGCGGAAACAAGTCGGGAAATAGCATCGCTACCGCGCTGTAGACATACGCCGTACCGACGCCGATGGCGATTAGCGTGAACATATTCAGGTTCATCGTTTTGAGCGAGCGCCAGCCGCGTTTGAAAAACGGCCAGCCCGCCCATAACACCACCGGCGTGCTGAGAATGAATTGCAGCCAAAGGGAAACGTTCTCCGGGATGATTGACGCGAGACGCAGTCCGGGCGCCAAATGTGTCATCGCCAGCAGAAAGACCGGCAGCGTGAGCGCCGCGCCAATCCAGAATCGGCGCGTCATGTCGCGCAGCTCACTGCTCTCTTCTTCGACGTCTGGCGTCTCACTTTGCGGGATTTTCGGCTCCAGCGCCATGCCACAGATCGGGCAATCGCCGGGTTCGTCCTGCTCGATTTCCGGGTGCATGGGGCAGGTATAGATGACTTTGCCCGCTGGCTTCCAGGCAGGATTTTTTTCCAATGCCATGCCGCATTTTGGACAATCACCTGGCTTGTCACTCTCGATACCTTCGCACATCGGGCAGAAGTATTTGGCCGTAGACGAGGGTTTTACTTCGGCGGCAGCACCATTCGCTCCCGCGCCTTGCGCGTGAGCTTCGTGTTGGGAATGAACGGGAGCTGAGCGCTTTTCTTCCACGTGATGATGCTTTTGCAGCGTGATCAATTGCGGCGCAGGCTGGGCGAGAAATTTTTTCCGGCAATGTTCGCTGCAAAAATAAAACGTCTGCCCGTCGCGTTCGGCGCTGAGGCTTGTTGCTTCATCCACCGTCATGCCACAAATGGGATCTTTTGCCATCGTTTGTCTCTCCTTATCTATTATTTTTGGGGTAATGCCGATAAAATCAAACTGAAATTCACTTCCCGTTATATTTATCCTGCAAGAACTCATTTGACTTGAACGACGAAATCTGCCGTGATCGTCTTGTCATGATGCTGAAACTGCACCCAGGTTTTATACAATCCTGCTTTCGGAAACTGGGCATGAAATATCGCGTCCGGACCGCCACGCCAGCTCGAAGATACCTCTTCCTGTGGATGAACGTGCAAAAAGTCGCGTACGCCCTCGCTGATTATGATGGCATGCGCTTTCGCACCCAGCATGGGCTGCAGATCGGTGATGGGATTGCCATTGACATCAGCGATGCTGAATTTCAGATTGGCGCCGTGATGAATGCCAAGCTCGGAGGGCAATGCCAAACTTACACGATATTGACCATTCATAACTGCTTTGGTAAATTGGTTGTCAACTGCTAAAGGAATTCGCTTGTGCCATGGCTGCCCCTCAACGTGAAGCCGAAAGGCGGTGAGAAATTGTCTGCCACCTTTTGGCTTCACATCCACCCATAGCTTGTAAGCGCCTGGGCTTGGGAAAGAGTAGGAGGTGGTGAAAACCCCGTTTTGGGGCTTAAGATGCAAATGCTCAAAATACGACAAATCATCGCGCACAATAATCAAATGCATCGGCTTTTCATGGACGAGTTCGAATTCCTTAATGGCATCACCGGCGGCTTGTTCGGTAACGGTGATTGCAAGCTGCGTGGCAGTATTTGCCAGTGGTTTCGCCGGATCGGTTTGCAGATTCACATTGTAAACTGGCGTTTGCGAAGCTTTTTCGCCAATATGCGCACCATGCTCCAGCGTATGCGTTTTATCTTTCGCGCGACTGCTAGGTGAGGCAGCGCTATGATTTATGTGGTCAGCGTGACTGTTCATAATTTGGTTTCCTTTTGTTCAATGTGGTATCGCAGGTGCAATCCAGGCAGCCATGCTGGGCGCACATGCGACACGTTTGTTTGAGTCTTTCTTTTAACTGTTGGCGCGCACGATGCAGGCGAACTTTGAGATTGTTTTTGGTAATGCCAAGGTTCCTCGCAACCACCTCCAATGCCTCGCCGCCCAAATCTAGCCGCTGCAGCAAAATCGAATATTGCGGCTTCAACGTCGGAATCAATCTATTGAGGCAAGCGCAGACCAGACGCTCTTCTTCCTCCGCAGGCGAAACGGGATCGCTCTCCAAAGGGGCGAGCGCCCGCTTCCGCACGTCACGGCGGCGATACAGATCGATGATCGTGCGCCGCAGGATGCGATAGAACCACGCCTTCGCGCTTTTTTCCTCGCGAACTTGTTCCGTTGCTTTCAGCGCTTTCAGCAGGCTGTCTTGCACGGCTTCTGCTGCCAGCTCCGGGTCGACCAGTTGCTTGCGGGCAAAGGCCGTGAACTCATTCAAACTTTCTAATAGTTGCGTTTGAATCGTGCTCATCTTTCACTCACACAGACGCATTAGATTGCTGCGGTTACACTTTTTGGAATGCTTTTTTGCAAAGAGCCAAAGTATTTTTTGGAATTGGATCTCCGGCAGCAATCGCAATTCAATCGTCACTTTTGGGTAACGATCGTCTCTTCCATAAATAGTAAATCACCGGATAAACCGTCAACTCCAGCAACAGCGAAGTGAACAAGCCGCCGACCATGGGCGCGGCGATGCGCTTCATCACGTCAGCGCCGGTGCCGGTGCTCCACATGATCGGCAGCAGGCCGACGAACGTAGTGCCTACCGTCATCACTTTTGGGCGAATGCGGCGCACCGCGCCTTCGTAAATCGCCTCGCGCAAATCTGCCAGCGTCCGCATGAGTCCTTTCTTTTTGGCGTTGTCAAAAGCGACGTCGAGATAAAGCAGCATCACCACGCCGGTCTCTGCATCCAAACCGGCGAGCGCGATGATGCCCACCCACACCGCAATGCTGAAATTATAATCGAGCAGATACAGCAGCCAAATCGCGCCGACCAATGAAAACGGCACCGCGAGGAAAACGATCATTGTTTTTGTCACCGAGCGCGTGCTGAGATAAATGATCACAAAGATGATGAGAATCGTCAGCGGAATGACGAACATGAGGCGTTGCTCGGCGCGCTGCATGTATTCGTACTGCCCGCTCCATACGATGTTATATCCTGGCGGCAGCTTGACATTTTCCGCCACCGCTCGCTTCGCCATCTTCACATAGGTGCCAATGTCAATGTCTTTGATATCGACATACACCCAAACATTGGGCCGCGTGTCCTCGGTGCGAATCACCATCGGGCCTTTGTTGACGCTGACGGTGGTGAGCTGGCCGAGGGGAATTTGCTGTCCGGTGGGCGTCGCCACCAGTACGCGCTTGAGCGCCTCGATATTGTCGCGCAGCTCGCGGCTGTAACGCAAATTCACCGGATAGCGTTCGAGGCCTTCGACCGTGGTCGTCACCGTCATGCCGCCCATCGCCGATTGAATGGTGTTGTTAATGTCTTCGACCGTCAAGCCGTAGCGCGCGGCTTCGTCGCGATTAACCTGAAAATCGACGTAGTTCCCGCCGACCGCACGCTCCGCAAAAGCGGATAGGGTATTCGGAACTTGCTTGACGACTGCTTCAACCTCTTTTCCAATGGCCTCCAGCGTTTCCAAACTCGGACCGGAAATTTTGACGCCCACCGGCGTTTTGATGCCGGTCGAAAGCATGTCGATGCGATTCTTGATCGGCATGGTCCACACGTTCGACAATCCGGGAATTTTCAGCGCCGCATCCATCTCGTTGATGAGCTTGTCCACCGTCATACCGCGTCGCCATTCGTTTTCCGGCTTGAGCATGATGGTGGTTTCAATCATATCGAGGCCCGCCGGATCGGTGGCGGTTTCAGCCCGGCCGATTTTGCCGTAAACGTGATGCACTTCCGGAAACTGGCGAATGATTTTGTCGGTTTGCTGCAAAAGCTCGCGCGCTTTGGTGACGCTGATGCCGGGCAGCGTCGTCGGCATGTAGAGCAAGTCGCCTTCGTAAAGCGGCGGCATGAATTCGTCGCCGATTCTTGAGAAGGGATAAATCGTCACGGCGAGGATGATCAATGCGGCAGCGAGCACGGATTTCCGCCAGCGCAGCACGAAGTGCAGCACCGGATCATAAAGCTTGATCAAAAAACGATTGATCGGATTTTTTTCCTCCGGCCGAATGCGCCCGCGAATGAAAAAGCCCATCAAAATCGGCACAATGGTAATCGCCAGAAATGCCGAGGCCGCCATTGCATACGTTTTGGTGAAAGCCAGCGGTTTGAAGAGCCGGCCTTCTTGCTGCTGCAAGGCGAAGACGGGCAAAAACGAAACCGTCATCACCATCAAAGAATAAAACAGTGAGGGCCCGACCTCTTTCGAAGCATCGGCAATGATCGTCCAGTGCTCTTTTTTGCCGGCGTCTTGTTCAAGATGTTTGTGCGCGTTTTCGATCATGATGATCGCGGCGTCCACCATCGCGCCGATGGCAATGGCAATACCGCCGAGCGACATGATGTTGGCGTTGATGCCTTGATAGTACATGATCAAAAACGATATCAACACCGCCGTGGGCAAAGTGAAGATCGCGACAAAGCCGCTGCGCAGATGCAGCAGAAAGATCAAACAGACGATGCCGACGACCGCAATTTCCTCGATCAAGCTTTCGCGCAAGTTGGCGATGGCGCGATTGATCAATGCCGAGCGGTCGTAAACGGTTACGATCTCCACGTCTTCCGGCAAACCGGCTTTCAACACCTCCAGTTTTTTCTTCACGGCATCAATCACTTTCAGCGCGTTTTCGCCGTAGCGCATGACGATGATGCCGCTCACCGCTTCGCCCTCGCCGTTGAGCTCACCGATGCCGCGCCGCATTTCCGGGCCGATTTGCACGTCGGCCACATCGCGCAAATACACCGGCGCGCCGCTCATTTTGTCCACCATCAACGGAATCTTCTTGATGTCGTCGACGGATTTGAGATAACCGAGCCCGCGAATCATGAACTCCGTCTCGCTCATTTCGATGCTCTCACCGCCGACGTCGTGATTGCTTTTGCGGATCGCCATCATCACCATGTCGAGCGGAATGTTGTACGCGAGCAGGCGATTGGGGTCGACGGTGACTTGATATTGCTTGACGAAACCGCCGATGCTGGCGACTTCGGAAACGCCTTCCACCGCGCTCAGTTCATATTTCAAATACCAATCTTGAATCGAGCGCAATTCAGCGAGATCGCGTTTATTTGAAGTGAGCGCGTATTGAAACACCCAGCCGACGCCGGTGGCATCCGGGCCGAGCGCGGGCACCACGCCTTTGGGCAAACGATTCGCAGCGTAGTTGAGATATTCGAGCACGCGCGAGCGCGCCCAATAAATGTCGGTGCCGTCTTCAAAGATCACATAAACGAGCGAGTAGCCAAAAAACGAGTAGCCGCGCACCACCGTCGAGCGCGGTACGGAGACCATCGCCGTTGTCAATGGGTAAGTCACCTGATCTTCCACAATGCGCGGCGACTGGCCGTCGAACTTGGTGTAGATGATGACCTGCACGTCGCTCAAGTCCGGAATCGCATCCACCGGCGTGTTGCGCATGGCATAGATGCCGCCGATGATGGCAAAGACGGTGAGCAAGACGACGAGAAATTTATTGCGGATGGACCAGTCTATTATTTTAGGTAGCATAATAAGCTCCGTTGTTGGTTGCTGGTTGCTTGTTGCTGATGTTGAATTGGCCAATGGTCAGCAACGAGCAACCAGCAACTTTCATTTCATCTCCACCAACCTCATCCCACACTTCGGGCAATCGCCGGGTGCGTCCATGATCACTTCCGGGTGCATTTCGCAGGTATACTTTTTCGCGCCGGTTTCTTGAGTTTTTCCCAGATCAGGAGTCGAATGGTCAACGGCTTTGCTCTCTTCTTGCAGCGGTGTTGTCATCGACTGCCCGCCATGACCCGCATGGCTGCTGGTAAATTGTGCAATGGCCGTGCGCAAGTTGCTTTCGGAGTCGATCAAGAATTGTGAAGACACCACGAGTTGCTCACCCTCGTGCAGGCCATCGAGAATTTGCATGTAGCCTTCGGCAACCAAACCGGCTTTCACTTCGCGCACGTCGAAATAACCGCCGTCGCGCGCCACGATGGCAACGAGCCGTTCGCCGCTGCGGATGATGGCCTGCTCGGGCACGGCAATTGTTTCTTCACTCAAGTCAGATTTCAAGCGCACCGTCGCGAACATTTCGGGGCGCAGTTGAATCTCGCCGGCCGGGTTGGCGAATTCCAAACGGACTTTGGCGGTGCGGCTTTCCATGGCCAGTATTGGATAGATGTAGGTGACTTTGCCGGTGAAGGCTTTTCCAGGAACAAAGGAAAGCTCCATTTCCGCAGGTTCACCGACTTTGATCCACGGCAACTCGTATTCATACACATCCGCCATCACCCACACTTTCGAGAGGTCGACGATTTTGAACATGTCCATGCCGGGCATGACCGCCGCGCCTTGCACGACCATTTTCTCCATCACGATGCCGTCAGCGGGAGAGTAGAACGCGAGCGTGCGCTGTGGTTTGCCGCTCTTTTCCAGTTCCGCAATTTGCGCCTCCGTGATGTCCCACAACTCAAGACGCCGGCGCGCGCTTTCGACCAAACTCGATGAACCGGCCAGCGTTTCCTGCAATTCGCTGCCACTCACAGCATTTTGATAGCGCAAGGCGAGAAGATATTCTTCCTGCGTTGAAACCAAGTCCGGTGAATAGAGTTCGAGCAGGGGCTGACCCTTTCTCACGGGCTGGCCGGTGACATTCACATAAAGCTTTTCCACCCAGCCCATGATTTTCGTATTCACGGCGTAGAGCCTGGTTTCATCCACTTCGATCTTGCCGGCGGCGCGAATGGTTTTGGCGAGCCGGCGCTTTTGCACCGCCTCGGTTTTAACGCCAATGTTTTGCACGACAGTGGGATCGATTTTGATCGCGCTGCCGGGCTGCTCTTCCTCTTCGCCTTCATAAACCGGCACCATGTCCATGCCGCAATCCGGCGCTTTCGCCGGCCTCGGCGACGTGAGCCACGGGTGCATCGGATCTTTGTAGTAGAGGATTTTGCGGTCTTTTTTCTCCGCCGTTGCCGGTCCACCGGGGGCTGCCATTTGCTCGGCCTTTTTTTCACAGCTCAGCAGAAAAATCGTGAGCAACAAA
>QEVD01000600.1 GCA_003576975.1 Candidatus Zhuqueibacterota bacterium | reverse complement strand
AACGGATTCGGCGCCATCACCCAAATCGGGCTTGACCATGCCCAGACTTGGCGATGCAAGCGGCGCGCAAAATCATAGACATCGTTCTTTTGCTTGACGCGAAGGTAATACACGGCATCGCCGGCATAACTTGAATCCGCCATGGCAAGCTGCACATGCAGGTCGCTTGCCGGTAAATGCCGAATCACTTCAAAAACCGGGTGCCCGTTTTGACGGCGGCCATGCACCAAATCCCATTTCAAAATTTCCATAAACTCGATTTCATCGGTGCCGTGAACTTCGGCAACGATGCGGGGAAACTCTCCCACGGGAAATTCGAAGCGCTCGCCCATCATGTGATCGGCAATCGTGAAGGAGAGCAGCATGCGTTGTCCGGTGGTGGCATACACGCGGCGTTGTTGCAATGCTGCAAAAACGGCGTCCCGCGTAAGCTCGGTTGCAAACACCGCTGTCAGGCCACGAAACGGCAAACCGGGGGTCGCGCTGTGATCGTCGCTCGAAGCGATTGCGCCGAGTATTTCGCCGGCAGCCCAGGCATCTTGCGCATAGTGAGGCCCGCTCGAGCTATAGCGGTCGCCTTTGATGTCGAGTTTTTCATAGGCCAAAGGATGCTGTGGGGCATACATTTCACTTTGGCCGTGAATCGAATAAATCTCGATCAACGGCCGATACAGGCGATGGCCGAAACCGGGCCCAAAGCTGACGCCGGAATTCGACGCGGGCGACCACATGATGCCGCTATGATGCGGCGCTGTCAGAAACTCGACGCCGGCCGGCAAAGTATTGGCCAGCATGCGCCACATATCCTGAATTTCGCCCTTGAGCTGATCGCGATACAGCGGCAAACTTGCCAGCACGTCATCCGGCGCATTAAAATAAATATTGTGATGCCCCGAAGGCGCCAGCCGGCTGTACTCATAGCCCAGAAAAGTCACGAACGTTCCCGGCTCGTGATAGGTGATGACGTCGTTCTTGATCTGCCGCCATTCCGTCTCGTTGATGCCGCCTTGCGGGCTGAAATCGTTCGAGGTGTGATCGGTGAGCGCATAAAAATCGAGGGCCGCAACCTCGCGCGCTTTCTCAAATGCGCCTGTGCCATGGCCGTCATGACTGATGCGCGAATGGCTGTGCAAATCGCCCCAAAACGTTTGCAGCGGCAACGGCGCTACGCTCACAGTAACGGGATTGCTGGTTGCTTCCAGCCACACGCCGGTGTCTGCGAGTTGCAAGCGTACCTGAACGCGGTGCACGCCGGGATTGCCAAAGGTCACCGGGAATTCCAGGCTGCCGTTATCCCCGCTTACCATTGTCGCCGCGCTCGCCAAATTCGCCATCGTGTCACTGGTGGATAAAAACAAATTGCCGGTAACCGTCGACGCGAGGTTATGATTCGCATCCAGCACTCTAACGCGCAGACGCGTTTCCAAACCCGCCACGGCCTGCGAGGGCAAATAGGCGACAAGCTGTTGCGGCAGGCCCGCGCTCACGATGATTGCCGGAGGCGCGAGCAACTCTTGAAACGAACCCGCGCCGGTGAGATCGTACGCAATGCGCATCGTGTCAACAAATGCCGAGGGCGGCGCAAACATGCGGCCGTGTGGCGGATTGGCGCCATAGGTCAAAACAATTTCCTCGCCGCGCAACAGCCGGCCCGCGGTGACGCTCACCGTCACAATCCACGCATTGCGATCCCAATCCCAATTTGTCGAGGAGTCGCGGTTGTCGATAGTAGTGATCGCAACTTTGCCCGTGCTGCTGTTGCTGCGCACGGTAATGAAATTCGCTTTGAGCGAATCCGCATTCTGCGGCTTATCGAATCCTTTGACGAAACGGTATTTTACCGCAGCGCCGGTTTGCAAGCTGTCAACGCCGATCACCAGCTTCACCGCCCAGGTTCCGGAGACGCGCGCGGTGGCGATGTTGGGTTCGAGCGTCGCATCGAAATCGATGCGGCGGCTCTTGCCCGTCGCATACATGCCCATCCAGGCCGCCAGCAAGAGCAGCAGCGTAAACAGGCGCAAGCCCCAAAGAGTCCTTGTTTTGGAAGTCATGCGTAGTCCACCAGTTGCACAACGCGATGATTGCCGTTTTTGTGACAGGCTTTTCGCTCACCATCAACTGGCGCAATCGTCACGCTTAGAGATACCCCAAGCTTCTTAAATTTTCTTTCAACGCCTCGTCGGCGGAAGCGTTGTCTTCTTCATAGCTCCAGTTTGGCTCTTCCCATGTATCAATATGACGGATGGGCGAAGCGCTCAAAAAATCCGGTTTGAATATTTCCGTAAGCACGCGGCCATCCATGTCTTGCCCGATGGGCAGATCCATCAACGCGAGTAACGTGGGCGTGACATCCAACACGCTGGCATTTTGCAGGGCATACCCGCGGCGAATGCCCGGCCCGGCCGCGATGAAAACGCCTTCGGGATGATGATCGCCGGAGATGGCGCCGATATCGCCGGCAACGATTAATGGCGCGGAGGGATTCACCACTCTAATCGCGCTCAGGTCGCTGCGCATTTTTTCGATTTGAAAGGAATCCTCCTGGCGATGGCGAAAAAACGTTGCGCCGCGAATGTTAAACGTGCGCACCGCGGCGGCTTCCCAATGCAACAATTCCACCAGGGCCTCGGGCAAAATACGCACGGTACGATCCGGCGGCCGGCCCTGAGCTTCGGGCACGGATTGAAAACCGTGATCCGAAACGATGATGACGTTGGTGTTGCCCTCCTCGAGGCGTGCCGGCAAGCTCACCTCGAGCCGGCGCAGCGTGCGGCCGATCATGCGATCGACGGCTTCGTAAGCTTGATAAATCTTACTGCGATGTTTTTGGATCTCGCGCGGCTCGACTGAGCTCGCCGAAGTCTCCGGCTCCATGAATTTCCAATAATTGTGCGAGGTGCTGTCGACCAGTGTGAAGACGTACATCGATAATTGCGTTTGAAAATGCTGCACCTGGCGCACGAACACGTCGGCATAAGCTTCAAACCCGATGCGGCGCATGTGATAGAATTTTTCGAGATAATCGCGTTGCGCGCGCGTGCGCACCAGCGTCAGCGCCGCATCTGCGAACGAAGACGGCCGCACGCCCAAACGATGGCATTGCCACGCGCGTTGCATCGCGGTGAACAGCGAACGCCGGTTGTCCGAGCGCTGGGTCATGTCAAGCTCGCGAATCGCTTGCAGCGAGGCGGGATGCGTTTCCGGGCCGCGCGAGAACGATCCGGGAATCACGAAGCCGTTGAGCTCCGGCGGCGGCCATGTCACCATATAACCGCACAAACC
>QEVD01000599.1 GCA_003576975.1 Candidatus Zhuqueibacterota bacterium | reverse complement strand
GTTGGCTCCCTGGTTATTTGCTTTTCGACTCGTACACAATCGCCGTCCGGAAGCATAGGAAAGTATTGGCAAAAATCAAGTAGTGATTTCGTAGACCGGACGTCCTGGAGGGAAAGAAGCCGGCACGGGGAGATCAGAGATGGCAGAGCGGCGCAAAAGACTGAAGAACAAGTTGGTGTGGGAATGGGTCCATCTTCGCAGAACAAAGCCGAATCTCATCAATCCTGTTCATCCTGTCAACTTTTTCAGGGCTTGCGCCGTCGCGTCGAAAGGTCTTTGGGACTGGTGGCGCTGCGCTTGGGCTTGGCGCGCACCGTCTTGCCGGGCGTGGTTGGCTTGCTGCCCTTTCGAGAAGAAGTGGCCTGCCGCGGCCTTGAAGTTGGCTGCTGAGCGGCATCCTCGACGAACTTTCTGAATGCAGTTTCCAGCAGTGTTACGCTCTCGGTCAACGACACAATCGCCTTGCCCTGCTCCTTCACCATCTTGGTCAAAACAGCAATGATGTGATCATGATTGACGGCTTTCCGATCAGTGCTGGTCACGAGATCGGGAGAGTCTTCTGCGATGAAACCGAGATGCGGCGCCTTTCTGTCATCTGCCTTGAGGTTAAATTTGACCGGATTCAAATTCTCCAAAATAGCGGCTGCTTCCTTGCTGGAGAATTCTTCGATGTTTTCCTTCAAATCCCGCGTGCAGGCCGAAAGCAGGGCGCCGTAATACCTGATGCCGTCTGGCCAGTCAGCGGCATAGTTGAGGTGAAGCTCGCGCGTCAAATCCACCAACGCTCGGCCCGGTGGGAGTCCAATGCTTCCGCGGCGGGAGGAATGGCCCAGCAGTAAATCGGCGGCACGAATAGTGGCAGTGAAATTGTCAGCTACTTCCAGCTTTACAAGCTGGCCGTAATTAAGGCTGCCATTGGCAGCAATATTTCCGCCTGCGGAGATATTGCCATTAGCTGCAATATTACCGTTGACAGTGATGTTGCCGTTAGTCGTGAGTTCACCATGAAGGCCAAGGCTGCCACCTGCAGTACGAATGGTATTGGCAGTGATTTCGCCGCTGGCATGGAAGCTGCCATTGACCTCGAGGCGGTACGTCGGAGTACTGGTGCCGATGCCGACATTACCGTCATTGCGCACCGCCAGAAGACTATTTTGCGCCGCGTTGTTGATGAGCAGCGCCAACTTGGACGCATCACTCGTCTCCCCCTGGATTCGCACGGTTTCTTGATTATTTTGGCGGGTCCCAAAGCCAAAATGGCCATCGCCATCGATTCGCAATCGCTCTTTTCCTTTTGTTGCCATAGCGATGCTATTGGCATCAGGATAGTAAAAAACGGTTTTCAGAAGTTTTTCAAATTCAGCCATCGGACTGTTCCTTTCGCGGTAAAACTTTTACTGCAGCGGCAGCACGATCACTGCCGGCGGTTCCGGCAGATTAAGGCGACTAAAATGCAGCACGACGTCGATCCACTCCGGCAGCGGACTGGCGACAGCATAGAGCAGCCATCCCTCCGCGAAAACCGGAATGTCGGCAACCGTGCACACCGTATCGGTTTTTCCGGCGGGCCATTGCGCATATCCGGCAAAGCGGCCATAGCCTTCCACTTCACCAATGGGACTCACGGTGAATCCCCTCGCCCGTAAAGAATCCAATGGCTCTGGCCGGAGTTGCATTAGTTCTTCGGCACTGGGCATTTCTTGTTTAACAAAAAAGACGATCGCGGCAGACGGTTCGTTTGCTGGTCGCGATAGTTCGAGCTGCTGCAAAATCGGGAATACCGACTCCACGCCGGCAATTTTCAACACGTGGGTGGGCGGCATGGCCAGCGGTAAGCGCAAGGGCCCGACCGTGGGATAGTAGTTCTTGTCGCAGCTTAGCCCCAACAATGGCAGCAGAGCAACAATCAGAAGGATTCTGCCAAATGCCGGTATTCGAATGCGTTTTGTCATAGCGTTTCCTTGTCAGAGCTTGCCGGCGCGCAGTTCCACAATGAACGGATCGTACGCGGTCGTGGGCCGGCCGGAGGTGAGTGCGAGATAGAAATCGCGCGCAATATCGCCTTGCTGCTCGCGATTGAAGTCGCGCAAATGCTTGCCTGCTGCTAAAGCCGCCAGCAGAGCCGGCTCGCCGCCATAGCCGTAGCCGCCGGTGGCTTGCGCATGCAGCGCTTCACCCATGTACTGGCTGCCGACGTGTTCGTATTGCGAGACGTGAGTCAACTCATGAATCAGCCAGGCCATGTCGCTGTTGCCGGGTGCGGTTTTGATTTTGTGGTTGAAATTGATCGTGTGAAAAGTCGTGACTCCCATGCCGCCGCCGCCACTGAACAAGGAGCCGATCCACGCGATCAACGAATATTCATCAATGCGCACCTGCCAGTAACTTGCCAAAGCAAATCCATGATCTCGCCGATACCGATCACGTCCAGCAGTTTGGTGATCAGCCTGCCGACCCAGGCGGCCCCGGAGAGAAAGCCGTTCCAAATCCACTGCGCGAAACTCTTGATCCCGCGCACGGTTTTGATGCCGTTCCACAGCCACTTGACGATGCCAACCGCGCCACTGCCGAGATGCTCGATGATGCGCCACAGCCGCAGCGGCGCTTGCGTGAAGAGATTCCACACCCACGCGCCACCGGCCTTGAGCACATTCCAGCCCCACTTGCCTACCGCTTTTGCGCCCTTCCAAATTGCACCGCCTACAGCTTTCGCGCCTTTGCCAATGGCTTTGCCAACTTTCTTGATTCCCTTCCAAAGACTGCCGAAGAACCCGGCCTGCACCATCGGCCTGCCGGTTTTCTGAACGTCGATGCCTTTGCTGCGCAGTGTTGCCATTTGGCCGTCTTGCTGAACGACATGAGTCAGCTCATGCGCCAGCAGTTTTTGACCGGCCGCAGATTCTGGCGCATACTCGCCGGCGCCGAATGCACGGTGAACGCGCGGGCTTTAATGGCAGCCGCGGATTCGGTTGCCGGCGTGTCAGTGTGCACGCGCACGTGACTGAAGTCATAGCCAAAGCGCGGCTCGAATGCGGCGCGCGTGGCTTCAGGCAAAGGCTGGCCGCTGCCTTTCATGGCGTGAATGTTCGCCGCGACTTTGGGAGTGATGTTCGGCGCTGGCCGGCTCACTGCTTTGGCTTGCACCGGTTGTTCTTCTTCCGGTTGACGCTGAATCTTCTTCTCCTCATCCTTTGCCGGCTGGCGGTTCACCTGCTCACTTTCTTCTTCACCGGCTTGGCGCTGTACGCTTTCTTCTTCCTCGCCTGCCTGCCGCTGCACTGGTTCTTCCTCTTTCATCTCGGCGCGCTGAATCGATTCGTCTTCCTCGTGAGGACCATCGAATTTCTCATGCGGGCCGACGAAGCGTTTGTCTTCCTCCATCGCTGCGGCACGCTGAACGGTGCCGCCGGCTGCGCTGCCGGTAGTGGCCGCGCCTCGCCCGGCTGGCGGTGCCGGCATGTTGGTGACCTGCTCCGCGACACGATCAGCTTCTTGTTCGTATTGATCGTTCGGCTGACCGACTTTGAGTTTGGCCCGTATCAGCCGACCGGTGGCGCGATTGCCGAGGGTTTGTTGCAGGGAAAACACCTCGGGTTGACCCAACTGGCCGTCTACTCGCGTACCTACGCCCAGCGTTGAGAATGTCGCTTCTGCCGGGTCACGTACCGGTGTCGCCGTCTTTCTAGCAGAGACTGGTTTGGCAGCGCTTTTCTTCTGCAGCCTCTGGATTCTTGAGTTTCTCATTGGGTTTGCTCGGTGTTGCATTACGCGGCATGCCGCGCTGTGCTGCTTCGGTTTCCTTAAAATTAATTCCCTGGAAAAAACAAAGCATCTTCCAACCGATAGAAACAACCCAACGGATGCAGGGCTCTTATCAGTTGGGTTGTTTCTATCCGCGGGAGATTCCCTTTTATAAAGATCCTATTCCAGTCAGGCACGGCATT
>QEVD01000598.1 GCA_003576975.1 Candidatus Zhuqueibacterota bacterium | reverse complement strand
GCAAATTGAGATATTGTGCAAAGCTCGAATTTCCCCTTGACATTACGCCCATGCCTGACTAAATTCCGCTTCCAATTTTTTAACAGATGTGTCATGAGCCGGGTTCGGCTCCCTCTTGCAGATGCGCTGTGAGTTATTTGCTATCCCGAGCGGGCGCGAAACGCGCTTCTTTTTATATCCTCTTCATGCTGTCGAGTTGGAGTTGTGGCGAGCGCGAACAATCGGCGTCCCTCCCCCAAAGAGAAGCCAGGGCGCCGGCCCCACCCCCCGCAGCAACGAGTGAAATCCTCGGGCGCGTGAACTTTGCCGGCACACCGCCGGCACGCCCCCTGATCCGCATGAGTTCGGATCCTGCATGTTTGTGTAACGGATCAAACACCATGGCGTCGGAGGAGATTGTTGTCAATGACAATGAGACCCTTCGCAATGTGTTTGTGTATATCGCCGATGGCGTCGCTCACAAATATCCCAGTCCGGCCGAGCCGGTCGTCCTGAATCAGGAAGGCTGCCGCTACACGCCGCGCGTGTTCGGCATTCAAACCGGCCAGCCCTTGCAGATTTTGAATAGTGACAACACGATGCACAATGTTCACGCGGCCTCACAACAAAACCCGCCGTTCAATCTCGGCATGACGCGCCACACCAAGCAATTGACGCGCACGTTTTCCCGCCGCGAGATTATGATTCCTCTTCGCTGCAACGTGCACCCGTGGATGGCTGCCTACGCGGGCGTGCTCGAACATCCGTTTTATGCGGTTACCGGGGAAAATGGCAGTTACCGTCTCGGACCGTTGCCGCCCGGAGAATATGTGGTCACCGCCTGGCATGAAAAGCTGGGGCGAAGCGAGCAACGCGTGACGCTGGGTGATTCGGTGAAACAGACTGTCGATTTCGCTTTCAAACAAAACGATTCTCTGCCGGAATGATTGTAAGCACTCACATTTGATTCCAGGCAGGGAGAGCGCTGGCAGGCGCAATGACCAACTCAATCAGTCAAGGGAGGAGAAACCTTCATGCTCGATTGGCTTCCGGAGAATGTGTCGACTTACGGTGGTAGAATCGACTTCTTTTTCTACGTCATCTACTACATCACCGCAGGCGTCTTTTTTCTCGTCGCAGGCGCGATGATTTATTTTCTCGTCAAATATCGCCACCGCGAAGGCCGGCGCGCGGTTTATTCGCACGGCAACACCACGCTGGAATGGATTTGGACCAGCGCCACCACGGTGGCGATGCTGGTGCTCGCGCTGGTTAGCAAACCGTTGTGGGGCGAGATCAAGCAAAGCCGGCCCGCGCCGGATGTGCAAGTGCGGGTGGCGGGCAAACAATTCAACTGGCAAATTGTTTACCCTGGGCCGGATGCCCAATTTGACACCGCCGATGACTATCAAATCGACAATGATCTGCACGTTCCGGTTGACGCCGTGGTGCATGTGCATTTAAGCTCGCTCGACGTCATTCATAGCTTTTTCGTGCCGCAATTGCGCCTCAAGCAAGACGCAGTGCCTGGCCACAACATTACCGCATGGTTCCAGGCGACCAAGCCTGGCGTTTATGAAATTCCCTGCGCCGAATTGTGCGGCTTCGGCCATTCCGGCATGAAGGGCACGCTTTACGTCGATACCAAAGAAGATTATGACGCATGGGTGCAACAGACCTGGCCGCCCGCAGAAGAAGAAGCGGCGCCCGCCGATCTGGCGCCCGCAGAAAATGAACAATGAAAACCAACCTCAATGCGTTAAATCGACTGGAGAGAGAAAATGGCGCATGCACATGCGGTTTCAACTGAAGAACAGAAGCAACGGCGTTTATTCGGCGAGGTTTTCAGCGCGTTCATGATTGTGGTCGGCGTGTTGTTTGTGCTGGTGACCTTGCTGACCAAGCCGGAAAGCGGATTTCTCGCGCGCCTGGCATTTGGCGTGGTATCGATTATCAATGGCGTGTTGACGTGGCGGCGCGCCAACAAACTGTTCGGCGCATTGCCTTTGCTGTACGGCGCGATCTGGGCCGTGTGGGGTTTGATGCACGGCGCGGGCGGCGCCTCGCTGATGGGATTTACAGATTTTCTGGTGGGATTCTCCTATTTTGTCGGCGGCCTCGGCAGCCTGGCGGAAGCGAATCCGCACGGTTTCATCGGCACCTATCTCATTTCGCTCGATCATAAAATGATCGGTAAGCAATTTCTTGCGGTGGGTTTGCTCATGATGATTTTCGGCGGCGGCTTTGCGCTGTTGTTCCGTTGGCAGCTTGCCTATCCTGATCAGCCGCTGCCGTTGATTGGCGCTTCTGCGGAATTTCTTGAAACCGGCGAGCCGAAAACCGGCATGGACAATCTCTGGATGGAATGGATTCAGAAAGACGACAGCGAAAAGAACTGGCTCGCCAAGAACATGCCAATGGGCGCGGTGGCGCCGGCGTTTTATAACTCGCTGTTCACGATGCACGCGACCATCATGATTTTCTTTGTGGTCATGCCGATTCTCGTCGGTTGTTTTGGCAACTTTCTCATACCATTAATGATCGGCACACGCGACATGGCGTTTCCCGTGCTCAACATGCTTTCATT
>QEVD01000597.1 GCA_003576975.1 Candidatus Zhuqueibacterota bacterium | reverse complement strand
ACGTGCGCCAGTTGCTGTTCAGCATTGCCAGCGGCGTCGTCTTCATCTCCGCGTTTACATTTTTTTATCGCGAGATTTCCTATTCGCGCATGACGTTCGTGCTGTTCGGTGTGTTGAATTTCGGACTGGTGTTCGTCGAACGTTTGCTGGTGCGCTGGGTGTTGCAACAGGCGCACCGGCACGGCTACCATTTGCGCCGCGTGCTCGTGGTGGGCGCGGGCGAGCTGGGTTTGCGCGTCGCGCAGCAGGCCAGGCGCCATCCCGAATTGGGCCATCGCATCGTCGGTTTCTGCGATGACTATGAGACCAACGGCGTTTACAAAAAAGACTATGGTCTGGAAGTGCTCGGGCGTACCTCCTCGTTGAACGAGATCATTGAAAAGCATCGCATCGACAAAGTGATTGTGGCGCTGCCGGGCCGCGCCATGCGCAAAATCTCGCGCATCGTCGAAGCCTGTGAATTGGAAGGCGTTGAAACCGATATTGTGCCGGATTTTTTTAAATTCATTCAACCGCGCACGAAAGTACACGATTTTGCCGGCCTGCCGCTGGTGAGTGTGCGCTTCACGCCGGTGGATTCCTGGAAGTACCGCGTGGCCAAGCGCGCTTTTGATGCGGCATTTGCGGCAACCGCGCTGTTCATTTTTTCGCCGGTGATGATGTTGATCGCCGTGGCCATCAAACTGACCTCGCGCGGCCCCATCTTTTTCAAGCAGGAACGCATCGGCGTCAATCGCCGGCCTTTCAACATGGTGAAATTCCGCTCGATGAAATCCGGGGCGGAGCAATTCGATCAGGCTGCCGGTCTTGGAACCCGCAACGATCCGCGCGTCACCAAGCTGGGCAAGTTTTTGCGCGAGTGGAGTCTTGACGAGCTGCCGCAGTTTTGGAATGTGCTGGCGGGTGACATGAGCGTGGTCGGCCCGCGACCGGAGCGGACGTATCATGTGCGCCAATTCAAAACCAAAGTGCCGAACTACATGATCCGCCATCAGGTCAAAACCGGCATGACCGGATGGGCGCAAGTCAACGGCTGGCGCGGCGATACTTCGATTGACAAGCGCATCGAGCACGATATTTTTTACATTGAAAACTGGTCGTTTGGGCTTGATGTGAAAATTATTCTGCTGACGCTGTTCGGGGGTATCATCACGAAGAAGGCGCGGGCGATTTGAGTTAGTAACATTTTGTCGGGAACGATACGCCTCATGTGTTCGAGAATGATCCTATCAAATACACATTAACTGTGTGGCTATGAAATAATTTAATAGGCAAAAACTAGTAGGACAGAGTTATGAAGAACCAAAAAAGAATTTCATCTAAAATACAGAAACTTATTTATCAAGAGGCCAATAGCGCCTGTCCATTTTGTAGAGTGACGGATATTCACACACTTCAAATACATCACATTAATAGCCGCGCACAAGGTGGTGATAATGAACCCCAAAACCTTATTCTAGTTTGTTCCAATTGTCATAACAAAATCACAACTGGTGCAATCTCTGAAAATCTTGTCTTGCGAACTAAACTACTGCTGCTGAGTGAAAAAAAGGACAAACCAACTTCAGTAGCATCATCACCTTCGATTCACTTAGAGGATAGCATAAATACAGGTGTAGTAGCAAATACTCTAAATGTTCGTGTCCCGAAAAGATCGACTGTCAAAGTCAATCCTCCAGCCAATAGCATTGCTGCAGACCTAAATAAGAGAAACTATATCAGGTATTTGATAAAACAATACATAGAATTTAAGAAAGCCGATAAAAACATTGACAAATTTAATCACGCAATTATCTATAACTCCATTCAAACAAAATTTAAGTGCAAATGGGATTTCGTTAGTATAGATAGATTTGAAGCTCTTTCAACATACCTTCAAAGCCGAATTGACGGAACTATTTTAGGGAGAGTGAGAAAAAGTAAAAATCAAAGATGCTATAGCACCTTTATCGAATTCTTGGAAGAGCAAAAAGTAGTCAGTTAGTCGAAGACTAATTCATTTATCCAATTTGCAAAAACTTGGGGCAACGAGACAGAATCAGGGTATTTCGTCAATTGCGCTAGGCTGACCCTGGCGGAAGAAATAATTTCCTAAAATCAAGCAGTAGTCGTTTGCTTAACTCAAACATCTTTTGACAAAGCATCATAACAATAAACCCTTAAGCGTCACCCTCGTCAGCGAGCAATACGCGCCGGGCGTGTCGTCAACCGCGTTTTTGTTCGAAGAGCTGATGCTCGAACTTCGCCGGCAGGGTGTGGCGGCCAGCGTGCGAACGTTGACGCCCGGCTATCACGGCTACGTCAGAGAAGAAAAAATCGCGTGGCGCGAAACGCGCAAGGGCGTGCCGGTGCGGCGCCTGCCGTTCAACCGCAGCACTCGTGCCGGTGAGGCGCTCAACCGAGAAGTTGAAGACATCAGCCGTAGGAGTTCAAGAAGTCGAGACCAATAAACCCATGTTTTCATCTTCCTCGTGAGATCATTCCTGCAAGGTCTTTTTTGGTCGTTCCCAGAACCAAAAGAGATTTGACAAGAAGATCAAGAGAAACGGAGGGATCACCCGCTTCCATT
>QEVD01000596.1 GCA_003576975.1 Candidatus Zhuqueibacterota bacterium | reverse complement strand
CAACGCTGCTCGAGATTGAAGAGCTTGATCCGCCGGATGTGGTGAATATCGAGTTGAATGTGAATTATCCGCATGCGGCAGCGCGCTGGCGCAGCATGAACGAGCTTTCCACCGGACAAAAGGCCACCGCCATTCTCTTGTTGCTTTTTCCGGAGAGCCACACGCCGTTGATCATTGATCAACCCGAAGATGATCTCGACAATCGCTTCATCGCCGATACCATCATTCCCACGCTGCGACAAGCGAAGCGGCAGCGCCAGTTTCTATTTGCCACGCACAACGCCAATTTGCCGGTACTCGGCGACGCCGAATTGATCATCGCGCTTGACGCCGGCGGCGAGGGCAACGCCATGCGCGCCCATATTCACGAAACCCATGTGGGATCGATCGACCGTGAATCCGTAAAACTGCTGGTCGAACAAGTGCTGGAAGGCGGGCAGCGCGCGTTCGAGATGCGGAGGGCGAAGTACGGGTTTTGAGATAGTTGTGATCAAATCATGCAAGGAGTTCGTTTATGAGCACGATAGACAAGATCCATCGACAAGCACAACGGCTGCCGGAGCCGCAGCAGAAAGAGATACTCGATTTTGTTGCTGGGAAGAATCTACGCCGGTTCACGAAATCCATCGCCCAACTCATTCACGAACCGAAACGCCGCTGGTTCGAGGACGACTATTTTGATTTGATTGTCTGGCACGATCATCAAGATGAAATCATCTCGTTTGAACTGTACTACGACAAGCGCGGCCACCAGCGCGCGGTGCGCTGGGAACAGCCGAATCGCTATGCACATTATCGCGTGGACGAGGGCGAAAAGAGATCGGGCAAATCGAAAGCCAGCCCGGTGCTGATCGTGGAAGGCGAGTTTGATTGCAGCAAAGTCGCATTCCTGTTTGAATCTGAAAGCAAGCGCATCGATGCAAACATTGTAAACTTTGTTTATGACAAGATCATGGGGTATCCGATTTCTGCCGGCAATCCTGAAGATGAAACTGACGAAGACTGGCTTTGAGCAGCGCTGCAACGCACAAGAATTGTGACAGCCGATTTGCCGAAACTTTTGGAACGTTGAGAAAACGCATGCACACACCCTTTCACCTCTACGATACCTATACCCGCAGCTTACGTGAGTTCAAACCCTTGCGCGCCGATGAAGTCGGGCTTTATACCTGCGGCCCGACCGTTTACGATTATGCCCACATCGGCAATCTGCGCACCTACCTCTTCGAAGACATTTTGCGCCGTGTGCTGGAATTCAATGGCTACAACGTCAAACACGTGATGAACATCACCGATGTCGGCCATCTCGTTTCCGATGCCGACACCGGTGAAGATAAAATGGAAAAAGGCGCGCGCCGCACCGGCAAAACCGCCTGGGAAATTGCGGCGTTTTACACGCAAGCCTTTCAGGACGATATGCAGCGCTTGAACATCCTCCCACCCACCATTTGGTGCCGTGCCACGGATCATATCCGCGAACAAATTGAAACCATTCGCTGCATCGAAAAAAAAGGATTCACGTACCGCACCTCGGACGGCATCTATTTCGATACTTCCAAGCTGCCGAATTACGGCTATCTCGCGCGGCTCGACATTGAAGGCTTGCGCGCTGGCGAGCGCGTTGAAGTGGGAGAAAAACGCAATCCCACGGATTTTGCATTGTGGAAGTTCAGTCCGGCTGATGAAAAACGGCAGATGGAATGGGAAAGCCCGTGGGGCATGGGGTTTCCCGGCTGGCACATCGAATGTTCGGCCATGTCGGAAAAATACCTTGGGCCTTTTTTCGATATTCACTGCGGCGGCGAAGATCACATCACCGTGCATCACACCAATGAGATCGCGCAAACCGAGGCTTGTCACGGAACACGCCTCGCAAACTTTTGGATGCACGGCTATTTCCTGCAGCTTGATGACGCAAAAATGGCAAAATCTGCTGGCGAGTTTCTGCGCGTGCAAACGCTGATCGATCGCGGTTACGACCCGCTCGCCTATCGCATGCTCTGCCTGGGCGCGCATTATCGCACGCAATTGAATTTCACCTGGGAGAGCTTGGACGGCGCGGAAACTGCATTGCAACGCCTGCGCACGACGATGTTTGATTGGGGCGCGCCGGGCAAAATAGATGAAGATTCTCGCCGCAAATTTCTCGAACAAATCAACGACGATCTCAACACGCCGCGCGCGCTGGCGGTGATGTGGGAATTGGTTAAAAGCAATTTGCCGCCAGCTGTCAAAAAAGCGACGTTGTTCGAGTTTGATCGCGTGCTGGGCTTGCGTCTGGCGGAATGGCAACCGAAGCAAGAAACCGTGCCGAGTGAGATCATGATGCTCGTCGAGCAGCGGCAGCTCGCGCGCAAGGAAAAGCGCTGGAAAGATTCCGATGCCTTGCGCGATCAAATTAAAGCCGCAGGCTGGGAGATTGAAGACACGCCGCAAGGGCCGAAGCTGCGCAAACGGCCATCGAAATCGTAAGGATTCCAACACGAATGAGTCACAACCAAACAGATTCAAAAAAATGCCAGTAGATCGAAACAACCCAACTGATAAGGGCCGTTCATCTGTTGGGTTGTTTCGATCCGCTGGAGGTATCTTTGCCTTTTTACTCAAATTTGACAGTTTCGCTTAAACAGCCAATTTTTAAATAAGCTGAAAACCGCAGTTCTTCGTGCAGCCCTTGCGGCAATTGGGGCTGTTTCGATTTGACATAATACTTCATTTGATTTTAGGAGAACAAACGTCATGCGCCGCGAAACAGTTTTGTTCACTCTGTTGATCTTGGCCTTTGCCACAATGATCACGGGAAGAGAGAACTATACGCTCAACGGCAGCCAGGTGTCTCGCATCAACTACACGCTCTCGCAGCGGCTGGTGCCCGCGGCCGGCATCAATTCACTCATCATCAGTACCGTGATTCCTGCGTCATTCAACTCGCCTACTTACAATCAAGATATCGCCAACCTCAATCTGCAATTTAATCCTCCGCCAACGCAGCGCGAGGAAAAGCTCGACTCGCGCGGCAACAAAGTCATCACCGCCACCTGGCAGCAGCCCACGGCAACGATCGTGGCCTCGGTTTCTTTGACCGCCTCGAATTGGGTAAAGCTCAACACGATCAACACAACTGCGCCTTTTCCGCTCGCGGCGCTCACCGGTCCGGAAACCGCTTATCTGGCTTCAACCAAGCAGGTGGC
>QEVD01000595.1 GCA_003576975.1 Candidatus Zhuqueibacterota bacterium | reverse complement strand
TTTTTTCGCATTCAAGATTTGTCCGGCACGCACCGCGCAAGCAACGCGTGTGCAGCCCGTCATTTGAAAGCCCTGCTCGCCCAGGGTTTTGTCCATGTTTTCGCGATCGATCACGATGAATGCGTTGGTTTTGACGAGCTGGCCGCGCAGCCGCTCGCTGAGCGTTGCCGCTTCGTTTTCCGAAATGCCGCGTCCTTCCAAATTCAACACTGCAATCTGCGGCTTGCCGGACAAGGCGGATTGGCTGTGCGATGAGGACGCAATTAGAAAAAACGTGTAGAAGACGGCGAATGGCAGAGTTGAAGCGAATCTCCGCAGCGTGCGCCAGCAAGGTATTGTGTGTGACATGCGTTCGAACCTTTCGAGCATTGTTCACGTGAACGTTTCCAACGGCTCTTTTACTTTTGTTGCGACGAGTCTTGTCGCGGCAAAATAAACTTCAAGCAGAAGAGCAGCCCATTTCAGATGCTTTGGCAGAAGGATGCTGTAGTCCGACAAAAGTGAAATCGTTGCTTTTGAGGCAAATATTTTGGACACAGATTCAACAGATCAACACAGCTAAAAATCAGCGTGAATCCGCATTGATCTGTTTCCGAGGATTTTGATTCCGGCTCGTTGTGGTATTTACCGGCAAATAGAGGAAAATGCGCTAAAATTGGTGCAACTTTGCCTTCGACAAGCTCAGGCTGCGCGCAACAGGCGTGACGTTCAAAAATCAGAGCCTGCCTTGCGTGTCACTGCCGGTTTGTTTATGTTGGAATTCGTATGCGGCGTTGCACTGTGATCGAACTTTCATAACACCACAACCGAATCCCTATGGCGGCTGCTCATCTTTCTGCGCTTGACTACTTCATTCTGCTGCTCTATTTGATGGCTTTGCTCGTGCTCGGCTTCATGCGTTCACGCAAAACCACCGGCACGCTGGAAGAGTATCTGGTCGCGGGCCGGCGGTTGTCTTTGCCGGCATTTGTGGCAACGCTGGTGGCAACGTGGTATGGCGGCATTCTCGGCGTGGGGGAATTTTCTTATCAATACGGCGTTTCCAACTGGCTGGTATTCGGCGTGCCCTACTATTTACACGCCTTGATCTTTGCCCTGTTTTTAGCAGGCCGAGCGCGGCGCGCGCCCGTGCTCACGATTCCCGAGCAATTGGAAACGGCGTACGGCCGCAGAGCCGGAATGGCCGGCGCCTTCTTCATTGCCATCCTGGCGACGCCCGCGCCTTATGTGTTGATGCTGGGCGTGTTGTGTGAAATGTTGTTCGGATGGCCATTGTGGCTCGGCGTGGTGGTGGGCACTTTTTTTTCGATTATTTATTGCTTTCGCGGCGGCTTGCCGGCGGTGGTGCGCACAGAGATTTTGCAATTCATTTTGATGTATCTCGGGTTCGCCCTGATTTTGATATTTGCCGTCAGCCGTTATGGCGGCTGGGATTTTTTGCAGCAGCAGTTACCGGCAACCCATCTCACCTGGCATGGCGGCAACAGCCCGCAATACATTCTGGTGTGGTACTTCATCGCGATGAGCACGCTGGTCGATCCGAGTTTTTATCAGCGCTGCTTTGCGGCAAAAAGCGAGAGCGTGGCGCGCTGGGGCATCATCATTGCCATCGGCTTTTGGATTTGTTTTGATTTGATGACCACAGCAACCGGACTCTACGCGCGCGCGATTTTGCCGGGCTTGGAAAATCCGGCAGCTTCTTATCCCGAATTGGCGTTGCATCTGTTGCCGTCTGCGGCGCGCGGGATTTTTTTCGTAGCGTTGCTCGCCATCATCATGTCCACGATTGACAGTTTTTCATTTCTGGCCGCGATTTCACTTGGCAAGGACATTTTCGCGAAATTCGGACAAAATGTGAGCGAGTCGCGCGTTACGGCGCTGACGCAAATCGGCATGATCATCACGTTTATCGTTGCCGTGTTGATTGCGTTGTGGGCAAAGTCGATTGTCGCGATTTGGTATCAGATCGGCACGATCATTACCCCAGCATTGCTGTTGCCATTGGCTTCGAGTTTTTCGCCGAAATGGAAAATGTCTCCGGCTGCGGCATTGCTGTCGATGATTTTAAGCGCGGGCGTGACAGGGTTGTGGTTGGCGAGTGGGCGTGCTGGAAATTATTGGTTAAATGTCGAGCCGGTTTATGTGGGGTTGCTGATTTCGATGGCGATTTTTATTGTAGATCGATTTCTAAAAATGCGGTTTCACGATCGGTACTTTTTTATGCGCGGATGAGCACGGATTTTCACGGATTATTCTTCGAGTTTGTCGGCGTTCATTCGCGGTTTGAGATACAGGAAAGTTATATCCTGAATTTTGCATGCTGAGATGACAAGAAAGAATCGATAATCGTCTTAAACAAACCGAGAAGCGGTGGAATGTTTATAGTAAAATCCGCCCCACCACCCTTCAAAACTCCGAAGGAGTGAAATGTTGCACGGGCTCGATTTTAAACCTTGCGCTTTCGATGAAAAGAACATGTCACTCCTTTCGGAGTTTGTAGAAACGGCGTGCGCGTTTGTAGAAACGGCGTGCGCGCATGACTATAACCATTTCACTCCTTCGGAGTTGCCGGCAAGTTCTCGTGCAAAATTTTTTGTGCCTCACCCAATTGGCAAATTGGCATTTTGATCAAACCCGCGCTCATCGCGGTTTCGATCTGACTTGGTGCAAAATTCAGGTAGAAACATTCTTTGATTCTGACTCCTGAGAATCTACACCGATTTTCAGTCAATCTGAAAATCGAAGCTCTTCGAGCAGCCTTGCACTCCTTTCACAAAAATGAAATCCCACAAAAGCAAAAAGCTTTTTTGTGGGATTTCAATGTTTGTGGGCAAAAAACGTTCTGAATTTTGTTCAAACTTTGAAAAGCTAATTGCCTTACTTCACCACCGCAACCTTGGTGGTCGCGATGCCGGCGTGGGTTTTGATTACCGCGAGATAAACGCCGTTCAACACTCTGCGGCCTGCGCCGTTGAAGCCGTTCCAGATGATGTCATCGTGCGAGCCGCGCCGGCCCTGCGGGTCGGTGGCTTGGAAAGTTTTTTCCCAAACCAATTCGCCAAGCAACGTGAAGATTTTGAACTCAACGGGCGAGTCCTGCGACAAATTGTAGAGAAAACGCGTGCCTTCCG
>QEVD01000594.1 GCA_003576975.1 Candidatus Zhuqueibacterota bacterium | reverse complement strand
CACCACGCCGGCTTGCGCTTTGGTAATCACAGCATTGACGGTTTGCGAGGTTTGCCCGGAGAACACAACGCTGGTGGGGCTTAACGTGCCGGTATTGTCCGTCAATGTCACCGTGCCGGTGTAGGGAATGGCATTGCCGCTGGCATCTCTTGCGGTGACGGAAAACATAAACGCATTGCCGGCGGTCTGCGAGAGGGGAATTAGCGAAAATTCAAAACGATCGAGCGCGCCGGCATTCACATTAAACGGATTCGACTGGCTCGTTCTGCCGCCGTCGGAGACGGTGATGCGATTGTTCGTTGCGGGTTGCATGATGCGCAGCGTTTCGGTGCGCACGCCGAGGGTGAAGGCGCCGGTGTTGGAGGTTGGCGTCACGGTTCCGGTAAGATCGGAAATCGTGACCGGCCCCGCGAATGTTGGAATGGTGTTATTCAGGGAATCTTGCGCCGTGATCGTCACCGCAAATCCGGCGCCCGCAATTTGCGGGGTTGAAATGGTTGAAATGGCAAAATGGTGCAACGCCCCGGGATTCACGGTGAACACATTCGAGCTGCCCACGTGATTCAAGCTGTCGCGCACAGTAATGATGCGCCCGGCCCCTGCTTTCGCAATGACGACTCTTTGCGTGCGCTGGCCCAGCAAAAACGTGTCGCTCAACGCCGGTTTGATCGAGTCCGCGTTGAGGCTCAGTGTGACGCGTTGCTTAAAACTTTTAACCAGATTCTCATAAATGTCGCGCGCAGAAATATTGATATTGAAGGAATCGCCGGCGGTTTGCGTGGCCACACTGTCGATCTTGAAATGATGCAATGCTGCCGGGCCGATCACAAAATACGCCGAACGCGCCGTGTCGATTTGCACGCCCGCGGCATTCAACGTCGCGACGAAAATCCTAAAGCTGTCGGCCAGCGTGGAATTAGTGACGATCGCGACGCTAAACACTGCCGTTTCGCCGGGCGCCAGCGCCGCGCCGGTGCCGTCGCGCGTGAGTGTGACCGCGTGATTGGTATCCGCGATCACGGAATAGCCGCCGGTCAGACCGCTGTCGTTAAAGGCTGCGGTTGCCGTTCGCCGGAATACCAATGCCGCCGGCGCCGCCAGTCAAGCTCGTAATGAAGCTGATCCGGTAAAGCGCGCCCTTGCCGGCGGTGGTGTCCGAGGGCGTCACTCTGACCTGGGTTAGACTTCCTTGTCCAAAGGCAGGCGCCACGGCGAGCATCAGCGCCAAACTCAGCGCATGCCACGTCTTCGTCTTTGCCTGCTGCGCGTCAACATTCATGACTTGCATTACCGATCTCACCAAGATTAGAACGTTCAGATAACCGCCCGGGCGCTGCACTCGCCGGGCAGGCGCGCTTGCCGGTTTGAGGCCAGCCGCATACCCATCGAGCAAAATGCTCGAACGGTGAACCGAAGATTAGAATTCAATGCGATAATTTTTTTTGGCCACTTGCACGGTTTGCGCCGCTCCGGTGCGTTGCACGCGCACGACATTCCGGTCGCGCGTCAACTTGAACCCGCCGTTAATGCTGGTCGAGCTGGCCAGGCGCAGCAAACTCAAATCAAGCCCGGCGGGAAATTCCAGCACGATTTCAGCGCGGGAATCAAGCGAGTCTTTTGTGGTGAACGAGATTTCATACAGCGAAACCTCGCCCGGCTGCTTGGCAAGGGCGCGCACATTGATCGGCGTGGCCTCGGCGAGCGTGGTGCTGCGTTGGGTGTTTTGGCTCGATGCCGGGGCAAACGCACCAGCCAGAAACACAACCATTGCGAAGGAAATGACGCGAGGATGATTCATAACTCCTCTCCATGTATCAACGATGTGACATTGTTTCGGGGTGAGACACGAGTACATCTGTTAAGATTTTAATTTTCATTAACCAGCGCATTTGAATGCAAAAATTTAACGGCGCAACTGAAGTTAGGGAAGGCAATTGCTGTTGGCGGCGGCGGGGGAAGATGCAAAGCCATCCAAGGAGTATCACGGATGAAACATGCGAAATTTGAAATGCCTCAGGGCGTGACAGACTCTGACAATATCCCGGCGGTCAGCAACGGCTGAGCCGTGGCGCGCCTTCTTGCGGTGTCAACACAAATGGGCGCAGCTTTTTAGAGAACGCTTGTTTTTGCTCGCGCAAAGGTTATCTTTTCGCCCAGTATTTTTCCTGATCGAAAGGACGGAATGTTGCAAGAACAGACGACGGTTTACTACTCACGCGTCGATGTCCTGGTTGCCCTGGCGAAGCGACTGAACCTGTATGAAGAGCGCCATCAGCTCTCTTCCGAAGATTTTTTCGATCGCTTCAGCAAGGGTCAGCTTGACGACACGCTCGATTTTGTCGAATGGTCCAATGACTACCGGCATTTTCTTGCCCTCAAGCTCGAGCTGGAGGATCGTTTGAGCCATGCCGCCTGATCGCTTGACGAATTGTTGTCTTAATTTATGTGAGTAAAATCTTGTGACGTTTTAGGCGCATCGTCGAGTACTTCACAAGATTCTTTCAGAATGACGAATGCGGAGCGGTATAGTTCCGCATGCGAATAGAAACCTTGCCGCTCGACAGCCCCAACACCCACCAATCACTTAAACAACGCGCGCAGCAGAATCAAAAAGCCCTTGCCGTCGTTCTCTCCTCCAGCGCGCGCAAAAACAAATTGCGGCATTGAATCAAATAGGCAATGCCGAGATGATTGTGCAAATCGGCGTAATCGGGATAATCCGAAATCGCCTCGCGCAAATTGTCGGTATAGCGCTGCACGAAGGCGTCGTCGCGGCCCTTGCCGCCGTACATGAATTTCAAATAAAACTCGTTCTCGGAATTGGTCAGCACCTCGGCCTGCATTTCGTCGCGCATCGCCTGCAACTCCGCCAGCGCGCGGCTGAATTCGTTCTTGGTGAGATGCTCGGCGCATTTGAAAATGTGCGAGGTGTCTTTCGAAGGCGGCAACGCATGCGTCAGCTTGCCGAGCTGCTCTTGAATGCGCTTGACTTGCGCGGGCAGAGGCTGGGATTGCGGCGCTTTCACGACGATGCTGGTCAACAGCGTGAGCGCCAGATGCAGATGCGCCCGCAGAAATTTGGGATTGATCTGCAGTGCGGTCTCGCACGCCTGAATCGCCTCGAAAAATTTTTCCTGTTCGAGATAGGCCGCGCTGAGCTGGCAATAGGTGTCGGCATACTTGGGCGCGCGCGCCAGGCCGGCGCGCAACACCTCTTCACTCTTGGTATAATCACCGCGGCGCAGGTAGGCATTGCCCAAATGATTGTAGGCATCGGGCGAATCCATGTTCAGCGTCAGCGCCAATTCCAGCGCGGCAATCGCGTCGTCGAGCAGATTTTTTTCGAGAAAAAGCTGGCCGAGCTTAAGGCAGGAGAGCGGATGTTTCACCTCCCGCACTTTTTCCGAGATGTGAAACAACAGCTCCATCTCCGCCACCATGTCCTGGTGAACGGCGTGCAGTTTTTTGGAAAGCTGCGCATCTTCCGCGTCGCCGCTGACCGGCACGTCACGCTGCGCGACGATGCGCCCGTGATCGAAGATATGCGAAATGATTTTGCCGTTGCTGGCGGAATGGCTGGTCTGGACGTGAAAGCGGTGGCCGCCGGCTTGCACGTCACTATTCAATCCGAGGTGTGGCATGATTTCTCATTGAATGACAAACATCAAATCAGGCGAAATACGATGACATGAAAAAACGCGTTCAGATATCATTCCGCGGGCTTGACCGGCGACTCTGTTTTCTTCTTCTCACCCTCGCCGGCGCTTTTCTCTTTGCTTGTCTTGCTGTCTTTACTCTCATTGTTCGATTTGTCGCCGGCAGCGCCCTCTTTGGTTTTTCCCGCTGCGCCGGAACCGTCCTTACTCGATGCGTTTTTGTAGTCTGTCAAATAAAACCCCGAGCCTTTGAAAATCAAGCCGGTGCCGCCGGAGATGCGGCGGGTCACTTTGCCGCCGCAGCGCGGGCAAATTTCCAGCGGCGGCGCTGAGATGCTTTGAAAAAGTTCCGTGGTTTGACCGCATGTGGAACAATCATAGTCATACGTTGGCATAAACGACTCCCGAATGCTGAATAAATTTTATCGCGCGGAATTTATGAAAATTTGGGGCGGCATCAAAATGAAAAAACGAAGAAATACACTCCCGCCTCTAGCCCCCCTTGCTGTCTGCTTAACGGTCTGCTTCATTTTCAGCAAAAGGACAGAGACGGGCATTCAGGTTTTCATCGCTCGCGCCTCAACGCGCGGGAGTTTGTTCCAGATGAGCGCCACGAGCAAGGCGAAAGTATTAACCACCACGGCGGGCGGCAAAGCGTTTTCCGGCAGCGCAAGCAAAAGCGTGGGGCGGTTGACCAGCGCATGCACACCAATGACGAAGAAAAGATTCTGAGTGCGCAGATACAGCCAGCCAAAGAACAAGCCGCCGAAAATTAGGCCGGCTTGATCCCTGACTATCGCCAGAGCCGAATCATATCGCCCTTGCCAGATGCGATTGGGCGCGTGCGAAACGGCAAAAATCGCAGCACTGAACAAAATAGCCAATGCCGCCCAAAGCCACGGCCTTTTTTCAAAACGAGGTCGGAGCAGTAACAAAACTTGCGCCAGAAAAAATCCGCGATAGATGATTTCTTCCGCGAGCGCATTGCCGGCAATCTGCCCGGCAAACTCGCTGATCTTGTAGCGCACGCCCGGCTCGCTCCAGGAAGGATCAAATTGCACGGCCGTGTTGGCGGCCAGCGCGAAGGCAAGAAAAAACACGTTGAGCAAAAGCCAAATCATTGCGGCATAAAGCAACCCGGCGCCGAGTTTGGAAAGATCAATACCAAAGTGAAACGGGCGCAGTCTACCCACGAGCATGATAACGGCGCCAGCGATGACCATTATCGATATCCAACCGGCTTGGAAAGTCGCGTTGAGCCAACCGCCGCTAGCGCGCGCAATGGGCTTCCAGGCACCTGCTGGAAAAAACCATTGGTTGATTAAGACGGTCGTGAACAGGACTGCCGCGATGGCCAGCAACAGAACCTGCGGCTTTACTGCCCAGCCGTGATGAATCAGATCCTTCATACGCCTCCCAAAAATGTGAGTGCTCTTCCTTCGAAAGGTTGTTGAATCGTACTTTTTACAACGAAAAATTGCAAAGTTTTCTTGTAACAATCTACCCCGATTTTCAGACAAGCTGAAATTCAAAACTCTTCGAGCAGCTTTGAAAACTTCGCCCACAGTGGAACTGCCACAGAAAGGAAAAAGCCTTTTCGGTGAGATTTCACTTCAGTGGGCGAAACACTTTCAGAATTTTGTTCTAACTTTGAGCGCCGTTAGGCCTTATTTTACAAAAACCGCCTTGCGTATCCGAGAAAATTTTCCTGCGGTGATTTTGTAGAAATATAGCCCGCCGGCCAAATCGCGCGGCGCGAACGTCACAGTATGATTTCCCGCCGGCATTTCTCCATCCATCAGCGTCGCCACTTCGCGGCCATTCACATCAAACACCTTCAGCGTCACACG
>QEVD01000593.1 GCA_003576975.1 Candidatus Zhuqueibacterota bacterium | reverse complement strand
CCGTTTGACTTCACTGCGAAGCCGGTGGTTGCGCCGCCGCAAGCACCGCGTGACACGATTCAAGTCCAGGCGGTTCGGCCCGAGCGCGATCATCTTGAAATTCGATTCCCGCGTGTGGAAGGTTATCGTGTCGAACTTCCCGAAGAACGGCTGACCGCAGAATTCAATGACGATTCTATTTTGGAATTGACGCCCGATCTCGTCGGCCCTTCAAAAACAACGAACGCCGGCATTATCGGCGAAGGCGTTGATTTGAATTTAGAACATCTTGACGATATGCGGCAATCCACCTTGCTTTTTTATCTAACGAAACATTTGCTGTACACCAAATGGCGCGACCAAAGCGAAGAACCGCGCTTGCATCTGTTCGGTCAACTCAAGCGCATTGCCAAACACTGGCTTGACACATGTCTTGTTTGCAAAGGCGGCACGTATCCCGCTCAACTCAGATATCAGGAGCTGGCCGATATGGCATGTGTAAGAATTACCGCGGGCATCACACGCGCACACGCGGGCAAACAACCCATCAAAGCCGTGATCGATCCGTACAATCCCACCGGCTCCACGATTCACGTAAATTTCACCACCACCAAGCGCAGCCGCTGGGAAACCGACGCGCGCCGCTGTCACGTCAATTGGGTGATTCTCGATTCGGATTGGGAAGCGGAGTTTTGCCGCGTGGCCGAATCGCATCCGCGCGTCAAAGCTTATGTGAAAAATCATAATCTCGGTTTGGAAGTGCCGTATCAATATGGCTCCGCGCCACGCAAGTATCGCCCGGATTTCATCGTCTTGATCGACGACGGCCACGAAGATCCGCTGCACCTGATTGTCGAAATCAAAGGCTATCGCCGCGAAGATGCGAAAGAAAAGAAAACCACGATGGAAACGTATTGGATTCCCGGCGTCAATCATCTCAAAGAATATGGCCGCTGGGCGTTTGCGGAGTTTACCGAGGTTTTTGAGATTGAAAGCGAGTTCAACAAAATGATTGGAGGGTTCACCCATGAAAACTGAGTTGGTTCACACGCTGACCTCAACCTTTGAGGCGCATGCGCAGCAAACCGAGACCGGCGTCGAGTTTTGGCTTGGGCGCGATTTGCAGCACTTGCTTGGCTATACCGAATGGCGCAACTTTACCGCCGTCATCAGTAAGGCCAAAACCGCCTGCGAAGTATCGGGTCACGCCATCTCAGACCATTTTGTTGAGGTCAACAAAATGGTCGATCTCGGCTCGGGCAGCCAGCGGGAAGTGGACGATCTCATGCTCACGCGCTACGCCTGCTATCTCATCGCGCAAAATGGCGATCCCAAGAAACAGGAAATTGCCTTCGCCCAAACCTACTTCGCCATTCAGACCCGCCGCGCGGAGTTGATCGAACAGCGGCTGCTCGAAGCGGAGCGTCTCTCGGCGCGCAAGAAGCTCACGGCCACGGAAAAAGAATTGTCGCAAGTCATCTATGAGCAAACCGGCGGCAATCAGGATTTCGCATTGATCCGCAGCAAAGGCGATCAGGCACTCTTCAACAAAACCACGCAAGCCATGAAAGCGCAATGGAAAGTACCCGACAACCGTCCTTTGGCCGATTTTGCGCCCACGATCATCCTGAAGGCAAAAGACTTTGCCACGGAGATTACCATCTTCAATGCCAAACAAAAGCAAATGACCACCGAGGGTGCCATCTCCAACGAACACATCACCAACAACAAAGCCGTGCGCAAAACGCTGCTGGAACGCGGCATCCGTCCCGAAAGCTTGCCGGCGGCTGAAGACGTCAAAAAGGTCGAACGCCGCCTCGCTTCTGAAAAAAAGAAATCCTTGAAGAACCCCGGCGCTTTGGACTCCTAATCAATTGGAGGGCTAGTCATGGCTGAACCGGAACCCTTAATTCCAAAACACGGCGGCTACCGCAAGCTCAAGAGCTTCAAAATCGCCCAGTTGGTTTACGATGTGACCATGCGCTTCTGCGATCGTTACATCGACAAACGCAGCCGCACCCACGATCAAATGGTGCAAGCCGCGCGCAGCGGCGTACAAAACATCGCCGAGGGCAGCCAGGTTTCCGGCACTTCGAAGAAAATGGAAATGAAACTGACCAATGTGGCCCGCGCCAGTTTGGAAGAGTTGAAGCTGGATTATGAGGATTATTTGCGGCAAAAGGATTTGGAGAAATGGGTGCCGAACGACCCACGCCGCAAAAAACTGATTGATCGGCGCTGCGGCACCGCTGATGAGGTGGCGGTTTGGGTTAAAGAAATTTATGAGCAGCATGTCCAATGTGGACAGTCCAAAAAGTCCACAGAGTCCATGAAAGCCGCCTATTCAGAAATTGCAGCAAATGCAACTTTAGTTCTAATTGGAGTGGCTGTCTCTCTTTTGGACCGCCAGCTTGCCGCCCAAGCCACAGCCTTCGAAAAAGAGGGTGGTTTCACTGAAGATCAACAAGGACCAACCCCATGGCCAAGAAAACTGGCAAAAAATCAGGCAAGAAAATCGTCGAAGCCATTAAACATGACGACGCTTCGCGCAAGAACATTCCCACCGCGGAATATCAATCGGTAATGCAGAAGGAGGAGCAAAGCCCGTTGCGCGTGGCTTATGAGCGCCGTGTCGGTGAGCCGGCGCCGAACCGTAATCGAGATTTGGATCCGCAGCTCGTTTGGCGGGGCAAGGACGAGCAGGATTGGTCCGATCTCGTGGTGCAAGCGCCGCCGCTTTATATTCAAGAGAAGGTGCATCCGAAGGTGTTGATTGACGATCTGCTCCGCCGCAGCGCGGCTGAGAAGAAAACCGCGGAGGAGCAAGTCGATCTCTTTGCGGATTTCAATGGCCTGCCGAGTGACAATGCCAAAACCGAGTTTTACCAGCACGACGCCAACTGGAGCAACCGCATGATCCTCGGCGACAGCTTGCAGGTGATGGCTTCTTTGGCCGAGCGCGAAGGCCTGCGCGGCAAAGTGCAGTGCATTTATATTGATCCACCCTACGGCATCAAGTTCAATTCCAATTTTCAGTGGTCAACCACGAGCCGCGATGTGAAAGACGGCAACACCGACCACATTACGCGCGAGCCGGAACAAGTGAAGGCGTTTCGCGACACGTGGCGCGATGGCATTCATTCGTATTTGACGTATTTGCGCGATCGGCTGACGGTGGCGAGGGATTTGTTGACGGACTCGGGTTCGATCTTTGTGCAGATTGGGGATGAGAATGTGCATCGGGTGCGGGCGGTGATGGATGAGGTTTTTGGGGAGGGAAATTTTGTCGTACTTATCGCAGTGCAAAAGACGGGGAGCCAAACTGGAAATTATCTTCAGTCAAACGTTGATTATATCATTTGGTATAGGAAGTCAGAAAATGCGAAATATCGCCCGCTTTTCCTTCCCAGAGACCTTGATGGAAAAGGAGGACACGGTTACACAAATTATCAAATTGATGTGGGACTCGATGTGCCGTTAGAGAGCATTGCCGAGAGACTTTCGTCGGGGGAACTGTCTTCCGAACTGGTTTGGCGATCATACCCATTGACTTCCGATGGTTTTCGCGAGACTACAACAGTAGAATTCTGTTTCAATGGTAAAACGTTTCATCCTGGCAAAAGCCGACACTGGGGCGTTGTTGTTGATGGCCTTGAGCGAGCTGGAAAAGCAGGACGTTTACTGACAGATGCGCGGCAAGTTCACCTTAAAAGATTTTTTGGTGATTCCACATCAATTCCACTTGGTTCATTTTGGACTGATGTCGGCGGAGCAAGTGGCGCAATTTATGTCGTTCAAACGAATACCCGAGTTATTGAACGTTGCCTCCTCATGGCCACCGACCCCGGCGACCTCGTCCTCGATCCCACCTGCGGCTCCGGCACCACCGCCTATGTCGCCGAACAATGGGGCCGGCGTTGGATCACGATAGATACTTCTCGCGTGGCGCTGGCATTGGCTCGCGCGCGCATCATGGGCGCGCGGTATTCTTACTACTTGCTGGCCGACAGCCGCGAGGGGCAAATCAAAGAAGCCGAGATCACACAAACCATTCCCTCGCAAGCGCCCACGTACAACAACATCCGGCAAGGCTTTGTTTATGAGCGCGTGCCGCACATCACGCTGAAATCTATTGCCAATAACGCCGAAATCGATGTGATCTGGGAGGAGTATCAAAAGACGCTCGAACCGCTGCGCGAACAGCTCAACAAAGCGCTGGGTCGTACCCTCACCCCCGGCCCCTCTCCCAAAAGGCGAGGGGAGAAGGCGTGGGAAGAATGGGAAATTCCGCGCGAAGCTGAAGACAAGTGGCCGGATCAAGCGAAGAAGCTGCACACCGAATGGTGGAAACAACGCATTGCGCGGCAAAAAGAAATCGATGCTTCGATTGCGGCCAAAGCCGAGTTTGAATATCTCTACGACAAGCCGTATGAGGACAACAAGAAAGTCCGCGTGGCCGGCCCATTCACGGCGGAGAGCCTTTCGCCGCACCGCGTTTTGGGTGTGGATGAAAACGACGAGCTGATCGACAGCGTGGCCGATGCGAAGATCGGCTACGGCAAGCTTTGGGATTTCGCCCAGGTGATTTTGGAGAATCTCAAAACTGCGGGCGTGCAACAGGCGCATAAAGAAGACAAGATCAATTTCACCTCGCTCACACCGTGGCCCGGCCACTACATTTGCGCCGAAGGCCGCTATCTCGAAGGCAAAACCGAGCGCCGCGCCGGCATTTTCATCGGCCCGGAATTCGGCACAGTCAACAAGCCCGATCTCGTGGCTGCGGCGCGCGAAGCCGGCGATGCGGATTTCGACACGCTCATCACCTGCGCGTTCAATTATGATGCGCACACTTCGGAGTTCAGTAAGCTCGGCCGCATTCCGGTGCTCAAAGCGCGCATGAACGCGGACCTGCACATGGCCGATGATCTCAAGAACACCGGCAAGGGCAATCTCTTCGTCATCTTCGGCGAGCCGGATATTGACGTTCTTCCCGCCAAAGACGGCCAGATCAAAGTGAAAGTCAATGGCGTGGACGTGTTTCAT
>QEVD01000592.1 GCA_003576975.1 Candidatus Zhuqueibacterota bacterium | reverse complement strand
CTTGCTGTTTTGCGCGGGCCCCGGTGCAGCACAATCCGAGCGCGCGCTCGCACTCAATCAAGTCACAGCGGAAGTTGCGTTGAGCGATTCAACGCCGGAAGCCGGCGCGCTTGTCACGGCCACGATCAGCATTGATTCGCGCGCTTTAACCGGGGGCGACAATCGCGTCGCAGCTTATCAGGCCAAGCTGGAATGGAATTCCAGCGTCGTACAGTTCGACAACGTCACCACGGCGCCCAGTCCGTGGAATACTCCAACGGTGAATTCTGCCAATGCAGGCAGCGGCATGTTGGAGTGGAACGACTTCGTCGCCGGAGGCGTCCCGCTGTCGAAATTCGTAATTTTGAACGTCAACTTCCGGGTCATCGGCGCGCCCAGCTCCGCAACGATAATTGACTTGAGCTTTTCCGGCCTTGCGACTTCCACGACGCGTGACTTGTTGCCGATACTCGTGGTCAAAGATGCTTTTCTGCGCGTGCGCAATCATGCGCCGGCGATCGATCCAATTTCAAATGTGATCATGGATGCCGGCGCGATGCTCGATGTCAATGTCTCGGCTTCTGACACCGACGGCGATGGCATCACCTTGACGCCGAGCAATTTCCCGGGTTTTGTGAGCTTCACGGACAATGGCGGCGGTCAGGGTTTGATTCGCTTCATGCCGAGCCTTACAGATTTGGGGAATTATCTCAACCTGCAAGTCATCGCCACAGATGACGGCGTGCCCGCATTATCTGATACCGTTTCATTCAATCTCACGGTGAATCAGGCGAATCGGCCTCCGGTTTTGGATGAAATCCTCGATCAAACGATGGATGAAGGCAGCACGCTGAACGTCTCCATCATCGCAAAAGATGAAGATGGAAATAACGTGGACCTGGTCGTCAACGGTTTGCCTGCTTTCGGCGCTTTTACCAACAATAACGACGGCACGGGCGTGCTTACGTTTACACCGGGTTTTGCAGATGCCGGAAAATACAACCTGGAAGTAGTTGCTGCCGATAATGCGACACCCTCACTCTCGGATACCGTAAGCTTTACTCTAACCGTCAATGATGTGAACCGTGCGCCGCAATTGCAGCCCATCGCCAATCAAGTGGTGGATGAAGGCGCAATGTTGGAAGTGACTCTGGCAGCCTCTGATCCCGATAACGATAGCCTGTCTTTTTCGATCAACAATTCGCCCGCCTTTGGCAGCCTTGTTGATCATCACAATGGCACCGCCACGATTCGTTTTGCGCCGGGCTTTACCGATGCCGGCGGCTACAATCTCGAAGTTATTGTGACTGATCATGCAGTCGCCGCTTTGACGGATACCGGGGCTTTCTCATTAACCGTCAACAATGTCAATCGCTCGCCGCAATTGCAGCCTATTGCCAATCAAGTGATGGAGGAGGGCGCGATCCTGGAAGTCGCGCTCGCCGCGTCTGATCCCGACGGCGATAGCCTGTTCTTTTCGGCGGCTAATTTGCCCGCGTTCGGCAGTTTGATTGACAACCACGATGGCACAGGAATAATTCGCTTTGCGCCGAGTTTCGGTGATTCCGGCGAGTATGACAATATTATTGTCACCGTCACCGACAACGCCAGGCCCGGCAGTCTTTCCAAAACCGCGGCTTTTAAGCTGACGGTAAAGAACGTGATTGAGACGATTGTTTGTAACGTCGCCATCACTAGCCCGGACTCGGGCTTTGCCACATGTGATTCAACCGTCAAGGTTTGTGTTGTCACGGAAGCAAGCGGCGGCGTTGCGCCCATCACGAGCGTCTGCAAAGTCAATGGGGTTGTTGTCAAAGATTCATGCGTTGTTGTGCCGCTCAAAGCGGGCAAAAATCTCATTGTTGCCGAATGCGTGTTCACCGATGCGGCGGGCGCGACTTGCACATCAATAGATTCCATTTCGGTTTATGCCAGCCGTCTGGTCAGTACACTGACCATCACTTCGCCGGCGGACAGCAGCGCGATCTGCGCCTCTTCCATTAATGTCAGCGGAACGACGGCCGTAAGCGGTGGACTCGGCGCAGTGACGTCAACCTGCACAATCAACGGCAATCCCGTTGCGGTAAGCGGTGGGGTGTTCGGCGCAACTGTGCAATTGCAGCCCGGCTATAATTTCATCATCGCCGAATGCACTTATCGCGACACCCTGGGTTGCACAACGGTGAGCGCCGATACGGTCGTCGTGCTTTCGGATACAACCGCACCAACCGCGACCTTCGATTTTACGCAACTCCCGCTTATCACCGGAGAAGCGGTTGACGAAGAAAGCGGTATTGCCAAAATCGAAGTGGTGGAAGCCAGAAACCGCGTCGTCATTATCGAGAATTTCACGCCGGGCGACAAGCGCGTGCGATTCCGCAGTGAGAGAACACAGCCGCAAGGCGCGTCCGGCTTCCTGCTCAAGCTTACCAACATGGCAGGCTGCGAGATTCTTGCGGATCCGATTTATTTGCGTCTCGATCCCAATCAAGGGCCGGCGCAATTCACTTTGCCGCCTGCCGATCGTTATCTGTATGTGGACAATCGCGGGTTGGAACGGATCTCCATGAAGATCAATCAACACGAAGTCAATTTGATTGCAGGCGCAGA
>QEVD01000591.1 GCA_003576975.1 Candidatus Zhuqueibacterota bacterium | reverse complement strand
AACCCTCACGGCTGGAGATGGCATGGCGCTGAAAGATCCGAAATACGACAAACCGATTCAACTGCGCAAAACACGTCGGCCTAAGCAGCTTGCAGTGATCAATCAAGCCGGCTGCACCGGTTGCATGGTGTGCATTGATTTTTGTCCGCCGGATTGCATTCTGGTGGTGCCGGGACCGGATCCCGAGAATCCCACGGTGCACAAGCTGGTGGAAGTGGATTTGACCCTGTGCATCGGCTGCACGCTGTGCGCGAAATACTGCCCGTGGGAAACGATCTCGATGCTGGAGTTCAATGAGGCCTACAACAAAGCCGAAGAGTGGACCATCCGCACCGTTCTCGGAGAAATCGTCGAGCCGGTACCGACTACGGCCGGCGCCCCCGCACGCCGCGCAGCTCACGCCGAAGCTGAGTGAGCAGGATCGCGCCGATCTCGCGCACGGTGTGGCGCTGTTCAATGCCGGCAAGTTCTGGGAATCGCACGAAGCCTGGGAGCAAATTTGGCAGCGCCATGACGAACCGTGGCGCTTTTTCGTGCAAGGTTTGATTCAGGTCGCGGCGGCGCATCACCAGATCAAACGCGGTATCCGGCATGGCGCAATCAAGCATCTCAAGAATGCGCTGGTGAAGTTGGACGTTGCCCCGCCGGATTTTGCCGGGCTGGCGCTCGGCGCATTTCGTGATTATCTGCATGCTTTGCTCGAGCGTATTGAAAACGATGAAAGTGAGCGTTGGGTTGAGCAAGAGTTGCAGCCGCTAGGCTGGGCCGCAGAGCATGAACACAAAAAAGCCCTTTGATGGCGATGTCCATCAAAGGGCTTTTGTTTTGGCTTATAATCGTTTTCTGGAGCTTCAATAAACGCGAATACGGATAGCGCAAGATCAACATGTGTACTTTATTCTAATCGTCTCGCGATGCGGAATCTTGTGAAGTACATACACCATCGCAGGTACTTCACAGGATTCCTCCTGAATGACAAGAAAAGCATAGTTCTGGTCAAACATGAACGTGTTTTCGTTCCGTAAATTCGCGTCGATTTGCGTTCATTCGCGGTTTGCGATAAACAAAAATTGTTTGAACGCTATTCGGCTGTGCGACGGCAATCTGTTTGAAGAACCCCGTCTAATCCTCCAATTTGTGCAACAAGCCACGCATGCGCGACTCGATTGCACTCACCTCTTGTTTGGGAATGCCGTACGTGAACAAATAAAAATTTACATCGCGATAATTAAAAAGCGCGTCGAGTTGTATTTGCAGTATGCCATTGTTAAAATTCTCTGCTGTTGCGCTGAATTCTTGCGGCGGATTAAACGTTTGCACCACGCCCTCGAAATAATCGCCGTCGGCTGTGCGCAGCGCGTAGCGCCCGCCCGGCCGGAGATTCTCGATACGGCTGTCGCACGCCAGCATGTTCGTACTGAAAAGGCGTTGCCAGGCCTCTTGCCGAGACAGTTTATTGAGAAAGACGCGCACATACGCCGTTTCGCGCGGTGTCTCACGATGGTTTTCCAGATAATGGCGTAAACTCCACAACTGAAATTTCCAGCCGCGGCGTGTGCCGTCATACAAGGCATCCCACTCCGCATCTGCTGAAAATCCCGAATGCACCAAACGCAGAACGGTTTTGCCGCCGCGCGCTTCCAGAAAGAAATCGGTTGCCGTGGGCTGCGCCACTGTCACGCTGCGCTCAGCCGCGTCAGGCGCGGGTTGTTGATCCGCCAAACGCTCAACCGAGGCGATGCGAAAGTGGCGATTCGGCTCGGCAATCTCGATGCGGCTATCCCAGCAAAACTCGTCGCGCCATGACATGCGAAGCGTGCCGTCGGGATTCGTGCCGGCCTCGAGCGGAAACCAGCGCGTCAACTCCTCTGCATCTGTGAGCGCCTTCCACACCGCCTCCACCGGCGCGTTGATTTCCACCTCCGTCTCGATGTCGCGCGTCTTCGGTTTGAAGATTGCGTCTGTCATGATTTGATTCCTTTCGACTCAAAGCAAAGGGTATGTTATCGAGATCGCACTGCTTCTCAGGCAGCGCCGCTATTTTTTGCGACTGAGTGTGAATGTATCCGAAACCTCTTTGCCGTTTTCACGCCAAGTCCAAGTTTGTGCAAGATGGTCGGCGTCTTCGAGAGTCAGTGTGAGGCCATGAATGTGGCCGTCGGTAGGCTTGGCGAGATTGGTGACGTCGACGAAGACGAATTCCAAAGTGTTCAGGTCACCCGGGGGAATTTCTGCCCGCATACGAGGCTGATTATTGGCCGAGCAATAATGCGTCATCATCAGTTTTTCGCCGTCGCGATGGTAGAGACTGACCATGCTCGGTTCACCTTCGGGCGTGAGAGTCTCCACCAGCGCTGTGCTTCCGGCGGCTAATTGATAAGAAACGGTTCGCATTTTGCCGTCTGAGCCGGTACCTTGCCAATCACCGGCCAAGGTTTTGAGTTTGTCGAAGGCATGTGCGGCGCGCGCTGGAGCGGCGGAGTTTTGCGCCGATACCAAATATGCCAGCAACGAGACGAGGCCGATTGCCAACAGGACAAGTTTGCTGTGCTTCATGCGGGGTCTCCTTTCTTCGAAATTTTACCGGCGATTTGTG
>QEVD01000045.1 GCA_003576975.1 Candidatus Zhuqueibacterota bacterium | reverse complement strand
GAGTTGATCGATCTCAACGCGATTATCCGGCAAGTGGTGCAGGAATTCAAGCTGGCAGCAAATGCGCGGCGCCAGCAAGTGACGTGGGAAGCCGTTTTCAGAAATTGCAATGTCTACGCCGACCGCCTGAAAGTCAAATTGATGGTCGCTGAACTGCTGCAAAATGCGATAAAATTCACGCCCGACGGCGGCGCGATTGAAATCACCTTGACACACGATCACGAGTATTGGGTCATTGCGGTGAAAGACAGCGGGGTCGGCATTGCAACCGAAGAATTGGGAAAGATTTTCGAAAAATTTTATGAAGTGCAGAACTCGGATTTACACAGCTCGAGCGCGACAGGGTTTTTAGGCGGGGGTTTAGGCATCGGGCTGTCGCTGGCGCGCGCCATTGCCGAAGCCCACGGCGGCGGCATCAAGGTTGCCAGTGCGCCGCAACAAGGCTCCACGTTTCAGGTGTTGCTGCCCATGAGCCGCGTGAATTCCCAGCCGAATATAGCCGAGCCGAATTTCTTGCCTTTCACTGCGGCGCTAACGGAAACATGTGAGGCATAAGGGCTGGCGCAATAATCCGTCAATAAACAAAAAAACGCCTGACATATTCGTCAGGCGTTTTTGTTTAGATGCGTGTTTTTTGAGTTAACGGCGATGGCCGCAAGCGAATTAATTAACTCGCCTCGACGATTACCGCAGCGCCTTGCCCGCCACCGATGCAAGCCGTTGCCAAACCGTATTTCTGTTTGCGCCGGCGCAACTCGTGCAGTAACGCCAACGTTAAGCGCGTGCCGCTGGCCGCCAGCGGATGCCCGATTGCAATCGCGCCGCCGTTGACATTCGTGATGTCGCGCGGCAAGCCCAGCTCTTTTTCTACTGCCAAATATTGCGGAGCAAAGGCTTCATTCACTTCCACTAAATTCATCTGCTCGAGTTTCATACCGGCGCGTTGCAAGGCATTGCGGCTCGCCGGCGCCGGGCCGATGCCCATGATGCTCGGCTCCACCCCGGCAAAGCCCCAATTCACCAAACGTCCGATCGCTTGCAAACCGCGTTTTTCTGCGGCTGCGGCAGTCATCATGACCATCGCGGCAGCGCCATCAACAATGCCGCTGGCGTTGCCGGCGGTAATCGTGCCGTCCTTCTTGAAATAAGGCGCAAGCTTTGCCAGCGTTTCCAGCGTTGTCTCCGGGCGCGGGTGTTCGTCGCGGCTGAATATTGTGACGCTGCCCTTTTTGCCCGGCAACTCCACAGGCACAACTTCGTCTGCAAATTTTCCGCTTTCCCATGCCGCTGCTGTAAGTTGCTGGCTGCGCAAGGCAAACTCGTCGCAAGCGCGTCGCGTAATGCCATATTGATCTGCAAGATTCTCACCGGTCTGCGCCATGGTGAAGCCACACTGGGCGTCGAGCAGCGATTCCCATAGATAATCTTCCAACTTGCCGGCATTCAAGCGCAATCCCCAGCGCGCCCCGCGAATGACATGCGGCGCCTGGCTCATGCTCTCCGCGCCTCCCACTAAAACCACTTCAGCCTCGCCGAGCATCAACAAGCGCGCGCCCTGCACAATTGCTTCAAAGCCTGAGCCGCACAAGCGGTTGACGGTGAGCGCCGGCGTTTCTATGCGGCAGCCGGATTGCAAACCAATATGGCGCGCTATATAAATTGCGTCCTGGGATGTTTGCATGACATTCCCGAAAATCACATGCTCGACCTCTGCAGCAGCAACGCCCGCTCTGGCCAGCGCCGTTTTCGCGGCGATAACACCGAGTTGAGTGGCGGTTAAGTCTTTAAGCAATCCGCCGAATGCGCCGAACGGCGTGCGTACGCCGCTGAGAAAAACAATCTCCCGTGTAATCATGAAGGCCTCGTGATCGTTGAAAAGGTTTTGTTTGCGGCGAGCAATTTTACAACTCGGGCAAAATAGCAAAAAAGGAGTTGGTTGTAAAGCAAAACATTGTCGTGGAGAGTTGGCAGCGCTGTCTCAGTTTGGTGTGACGCAACAGAGCGTGTTTATGGGGCTATAAGCCAGGGGAACGTTTGTTTGCCTCGTGTTTCGCCGCGTCATGCGAATATAAATTTTCTTTGACATTCGCTTTCGTTCTGGTTATCTTTTGAACCGATTTACAGGAATTTATGGAGAAATGATGCCGCTAAAGCCTGTTGCTATCGTTCCGCAAGATTTAGTGTTGGTACACATCGAACACAAGCCCGCATTTTTTGCGCGCGTGGAAGACATTAACCCAGACCTCAAGCGCAACTGGTGGCAGGTGACGTTGTTTGTTCTGGCATTGCCCATGAAGATTGTTACATGGACGATCGACGATGACCAGATACGGGGGGCGGAGTTTACCATGGGTGGAACGCCTGTGCGTATCGAAAAAGTGACGCCGCCAAGCCGGGCCTCCGAGGAAATGGAGCCGGCTGCAACTGAAACCGCAACAGCGAGCGTTCATCCGATCGAGCAGAAACAGGCGCGCATTCTGGCATTCAAAAAAGTTGTCGAGTAGCTCCGTTGTTGTAGCATCAGGGAATTGATCATGAATTCCTTACGGTCGAGGAGGGAGAGATGAGAGCTTCCGGTGTTGCCTTGGCGACGCTGGTGACATTGACTTCGGCGGCGCTGGTTTACCATCGCGCCAACACCGCGGTGGCAACGCAGTGGGTAAGTTATGAAAGCGGCGCTGACACGGTGCATGCCGTGGTCGCTTTGCCGGAAGGCAAAGGCCCGTTTCCAGCAATCATTTTGGTTCATGAATGGTGGGGTTTGAATGATTGGGTGCAGGCCAATGCCAAGAAGCTGGCACAGCAAGGCTATTTGACGCTTTCCATCGATCTTTATCGCGGCGCCGTTGCCGACAATCAGGCCACGGCGCACGAGCTCAGTCGAGGCTTGCCCGACGATCGCGCCGTTCGCGATCTCAAGGCAGCGTTTGCGTATCTCCGCACCCGGCCGGACGTCGAGCGGACTCGCATTGCAAGCCTGGGCTGGTGTATGGGCGGAAGTTACTCCCTCCAGGCAGCGGCGCATATTCCCGACCTCGCTGCGTGCGTGGTCAACTACGGGCGATTGATCACCGACGAACAACTTCTTGGTCAAATTAATGCTCCGGTTCTCGGCATTTTCGGGGGCAAGGATAAAGGCATTCCTGTGAAAACCGTGCGCGCGTTTGAGAAGGAATGCAAACGGCTCGAAAAGGAGGTCACCATTCATGTTTACGCCAAATCCGGCCATGCCTTTATGAACGAAAGCAACAAAGACGGCTACAATCCCGATGATGCCGCCGATGCTTGGGATAAAACCACGGCTTTTTTGGCGGAACATTTGAAAAAGTAAGGCATGAAATAGCAGCAAACAATCTTGATACGATGTGACAGGCTGGAGATGCGGCTGATCCACCCGCGTACAATGCCATTACTTTATAAACGCATGTATTGTGGGTTCTGATTTTGCCAGATGAAATTTCCAGTTACGCTGCCAGAATCCGAAACAAATTGAACATTATGATACCAACACCTGTGCAACATAAATTGCCCCACCCGAAATGAGATCATACCCGAGCTAGGCTCAGACGCGTTCATCTCACAATTCTAAAACCCGACAGTTTAGCAGGGCTGCAGGAGAGGTATTTCAAGGCCGGAATCAGGGCTTTGAGGGTAGGCGATTTTTTGTTGTTACCGGCGATTAGCACAAGGAGGAAAACTTGAAAATCGGAATTCCCAAAGAAACCTGGGAAGGCGAAACACGCGTGGCGTTGATTCCAGCTTTGGTCGGTATGCTCAAAAAAAAGCAGCACGAGATTCTGGTCGAAACCGGCGCGGGCGTTGCCGCCTCTTTTTCAGATGAACAGTATCAATCTGCCGGCGCGGCCATCGTGCGTGACGCGGTGGAGTTGTATCGTGCGAGCGACATCATTTTCAAAGTTCAACCGCCGCAGAAGCATGCTGCCAGCGGCAAACACGAAGTGGAGTTGATGCGCAGCGGCGCCGCATTTATCGGCTTCCTGGACCCGTTTAATCAACGCGAAACCATTTCGTTGCTTGCGAAGCAAGGCATTACCAGTTTTGCGGTGGAGTATGTTCCGCGCATCACACGCGCCCAGAGCATGGACGCGCTCAGTTCGATGGCCACAGTCGCGGGTTACAAAGCCGTGCTCATCGCGGCGCAGCAACTCGGCAAGTTTTTTCCGTTATTGATGACGGCGGCCGGCACCATTCCGCCGGCGACGGTGTTGATTCTCGGCGCGGGAGTCGCGGGTTTGCAGGCGATTGCCACCGCCAAACGTCTGGGCGCGAAAGTCGAGGCCTTCGATCCGCGCCTGGCCGTGAAAGAACAAGTCATGAGCCTCGGCGCGCAATTCGTTGAAATGGAAATGCCCAAAGATGCGGAAACGGCCGGCGGTTATGCCAAGGAACAATCGGAAGAATTTCTACGCAAGGAACGCGAGGCCATTGCCGCGCGCCTGCCGAAGGTCGATGTTGTGATCACCACCGCGCAAGTATTCGGAAAACGCTCGCCGCTGCTGATTACCACGGAAATGGTGCAGATGATGCGCGCCGGCAGCGTGATTGTCGATTTGGCTGCGGCTCAAGGCGGCAATTGCGAATTGACGCAACCGAACAAGATGATCGAGAAGCACGGCGTCACGATTTACGGCGCGGTCAATCTCGTCGCCACTGTGCCCGTGCACGCCAGTCAAATGTACGCAAAGAATGTCACGAATTTGTTTTTGCATCTTTATCAAGCCGCTGACAGCAAACTCAATTTTCAAGACGAGATTACCAAAGGCGCCTGCCTCACGCATGACGGTGAGATCGTCAACAGCATGGTGAAGCAAGCCATGCAAACCGAAGGAAGCAAACCATGACTGAGACTCTGATCTTTTCAATTTATGTTTTCGTGCTTGCCACGTTCATCGGCGTCGAGATCATCAGCAAAGTGCCGCCGTTGCTGCACACGCCGTTGATGTCCGGCTCGAACGCGATTTCAGGCATTACGCTCGTCGGCTCGTTAATCGCTGCGGGGGAAGGCCACGCCGGGTTGAGCGTTTATCTCGGCATGTTTGCCGTCATCATGGCAACGATTAATGTGGTTGGCGGATTTCTCGTCACCGACCGCATGCTTAAAATGTTCAAAAAAGATCAGATCAAGCGTGCGGATTAGATGCCGGCATCAGATTTCAGATTACCAAAATCCGAAATCTGGCATGAGGCGGTTTTGTAAAGTATTGCCACGTTAACAAAGGCTTTTTGTATAACAGTCATTTCGCTTGATCCGGTTTCGCCCTGCCGGAATGGAATTCGTCGAAGGTTGGGCGAATTCAGGGGCAAAAGGTTTTAGAATTTTATTTGAAGTCGGAGAAATTAAGCGCCCTGTCCCAATACCTTTCTTTGAATTAGAATGAATGCCCGGGCATGGCACGCGGGCATGACTGCACGAGAGGTTTTAGGATCGGCATTATTGTGAGGAAGGGAAGATTATGCATGTGATCGTCAAGTTGAGTTATTTGTTGGCATCCGTGTTGTTCATTCTAGGGTTGAAGCTGCTCAGTTCGCCCAAAACCGCGCGCCGCGGCAATCTTTATGGCGCGCTCGGCATGCTGCTCGCGGTAGTGGTTACGCTCACCGATCAAAAGATCATCGACTTTACCTATATTCTCGCCGGGCTGCTGCTCGGATCAGCCGTGGGTGTTTGGCTGGCAAAGAAAATCGAAATGACGGCAATGCCACAGATGGTGGGCGTGCTGAATGGTTTTGGCGGCGGCGCTTCGGCGCTTGTCGCCTATGCCGAGTATCTGCGCATGGGAGAAACAGCCGGCGCGGTTAGCCTGGATGTTTACATTACGATCGTGCTGGGTTTGCTGATCGGCTCGGTGACGTTCGTGGGTAGCATGGTGGCGGCGGCCAAACTGCAAGGCACGATGCGCAGCGCGCCGATTCTTTATCCCATGCAGAAGCAAATTAACGCGGCGCTGCTGCTGATCATCATCGTGTTGGGCGCGCTTTTCGTGCTCGATCCCTCGCGCAATTTTGCTCTCGTCATTATCATCGCCCTCGCTGCCGTGCTCGGCGTCACCAGCGTCATTCCCATCGGCGGCGCAGACATGCCGGTGGTCATTTCGCTGATGAACTCGTATTCCGGCCTCGCCGGCGCGATGACGGGCTTTATCATTTCGAACGATGTGTTGATCATCAGCGGCACGCTCGTGGGCACCTCCGGCTTGATTCTCACCGACATCATGTGCAAAGCGATGAATCGCTCGCTCGGCAATGTTTTGTTTGCGGGCGTGGGCGCGGGTTATCAAGCTGCGACGACACAAACGGAAAAACGCACCGTGGTGCGCTATACCGCCGCCGATGCCGCCATGATTTTTGACAGCGCGCAATCGGTGATTATCGTGCCGGGTTACGGTTTGGCGGTGGCGCAAGCCCAGCATGTTTTGCAGGAACTCGCAAAAATGCTGATGGAACGCGGCGTGACCGTGCGTTATGCCATTCATCCCGTGGCGGGCCGCATGCCCGGCCACATGAACGTTTTGCTCGCGGAAGCGAATGTGCCGTATGATCTGCTGGTGGAAATGGATCAAATCAACGATGATTTTCAGAACACGGATGTCGCGTTGGTGATCGGCGCGAACGATGTCATCAATCCGGCGGCGCGCACGAAAAAAGACAGCCCGCTCTACGGCATGCCGATTCTCAACGTCGATTATGCGCGTACCGTCATGATCGTCAAGCGCAGCCTGGGCTCCGGTTTTGCCGGCGAAGACAATGAATTGTTCTACGATCAAAAAACCATGATGCTGTTCGGCGACGCCAAGCAGATGGTAACGGATTTAGTGAGGGCGTTGAAGGAATGATTTACAAAAAGCCGGGCGTGTGCCTGTGAAGCTGCGAGAGATTAACTCGTCTTGTTATGCACGCGCCTGGTTTTCCACAAATTTATCTGCATTTACTCTTCATCCTATTTCACCAGCGTCAGTTTTTGTTGTAACACGCGCCCGCCGCTGTACAAATTTATAAAATAAACCCCCGCGCTCACCGTTCTGCCGCGTTCATCCTTGCCGTTCCACGCGACGGTATGTTCCCCTGCGTTTGCAACACGATCCACTAGCCTCATCACACGTTGTCCCAGCATATTCGTGAGGTCAACACGCACGGCTGCTTGCGCCGGCAAACGATAGGCAATCTGGATTGCGCCGTTTGTTCCGGACAACAACGCCGCGGAGTATGGATTAGGATAGCTTGGCAACAAATATAAGTCCTGTGGCGGCTGACTTGCCGGTTGCTCGTTCTCCTCAGCGCTGGTGCTGGCTTTCTGCAAAAAAAAGTCCAATTGCGTTGCCGCGTTAGCAGAGAGCGTGGTCACTAACGTATCCGCACGATAGCCTAGCGCATCAGCAGCCACGCGCACCTCACCATTTTTGAACCACGGAATTTCATAGCTGCCGGAAGCTTCGCTGCGGGTCGTGGCATACTCTTCGGGAAAATAAACGTACGCGCCGGCAATCGCAGCGCCGGTAACCGCATCTCTCACGTTGCCGGTAAGATTGGCCGGCGGATGTTGGTCGAATTCGAAAATATGCAAACCCAGGCTCATGTCGCTCGCATAAATGTATTTCGAGTAGGGATACATGCCCCACGTCGAGGCAAAACCGCCGCACGGCGTAGCACCGTCGAGATCATACGCGGCGACTTCGACCGGTTTGGTGGGGTCGTTAATATCGATAATGCGAATGCCGTCGCAATAATAACTCATGTAGGCATAACGGCCACGCACATAAACATTGTGCACCGTGGCGCCCGGCCGGGTTTCATAGGTTGCCACAAGATTGAGTCCGCCTGCCGGCTGAGCGTCCCAAATTTTGATATTGTGCGCCGTTTGCCCGACTTCATCTGTCGTGAGGACGTAGCGTTCGTCTTCCGTGGGCCAGGAGTTGTGCGTGCCGGCGCCCGGATAAAAAACCGTGGCGATATTGCGCGGTGAAGTTGGATTCTTAACATCGGCAAGCCATAGCCCGGCGGGCGTGAAGATAAAGGCTGCATAGAGCTTGCCGCGAATGACGGTATTGTCGTGTGAGCGGCCGAATCCGTTGTTGATTACGCCTTTGCGCACGAAATTTTTCTTGTCTGTGATGTCGAGCACGGTGATGCCAGGCGCGAAGTTGTCGGCAATGTAAAGCTCTTTGCCCGAAACCCAAAACGTATGCGGACTGATGGCCGGGTTATTCGGCTGAAAGCGATTCACTCGCACCGGCGTGCTTGGGTTGATGATATCAAAAACATCAATGTAACCCTGATTTTGCGCTGCGAGATAAAGATAGCGCCCATGAATTTGTAAATCATAAACCGAGCCGTCACTCGGCGCCACGGCAAGCAATTGCGGGGAGGTTGGTATGCTGATATCATAAAGATAGGCATTGCGCGCCGAACCGTTGAAACCCCAACCTGCGATGGCGGCGAGACTGCCGCATCCCGTCACCTCACTGTAGCGAATGGGATTACCGACAGCAGGCGCGGGATCAACAGATTTGAGCAAACGCAAATTCGGCGTGTTTTGTGCAAGTGCAGCAGAAAAACTTGTGAAGGACAATAGTGCGGCGGCAAAAAGTAATTGCCGTTTCATCAAACCTCCAGATTGATTCGAGATGTTGGTTATTTTCAGGCATTGGCATTAATGCAAGCCATTCAGACTCCCAAAGGCTGAAAGCCGGAACCTAAAATTTCCTGCGCCGGCATGACCATCACAAAAGCTTGCTCGTCCTCGGCATTGACAATGGCCTTGAGGCCCGGCATTTCATTGATCGTCACTGCGACAAGCAGCACTTCACGTTCCTGGCGCGAATGCATGCCCATGCCGTGCAGCGCGGTTACCCCGCGTTTGAGATCGCGCATAATGCGTTCTGCAATAACCTGTGCTTTGACGGCAACGATCATACACAACAGTTTTTGTCCGCGCATCCGTCTTCGGTTTAAGAGGCGGCGCCGCGCCGCCGTTCCGCGTGCAGAAGCATCCTTATCCTTCACTTCCAAGGCGTGCCAAAGCGCGTTGAGAATCGGTATGTCGCCGGATTTGGGCAGAACTTCTCCGGTCGCCTGTTGCAAACCAGCAGTTCCCAATCCCACGATGAAAAGGATCGTGTTATAAATGACCCCAATCAAAAAAACGACGTAACCAGGAAGCGGGCCAATCGCGGACCGTGAGATAAATTCCGCCCACGACGCGGCGGTGGTGGGATGGATAAGGCCTTTGAACAGCCATGCCAGGGCCAGCACGAGGAAGATCCACATGTAATTGCGGCGAAAGCGCCGGCCAAAAGCTTCCCACATACTGATGGGGAAATCCGGCGCTTGCAGCGTTTCAGAGAGCCGTTCTGCCCAATAGGGTTGCGGCGCAAACGGCGGCACCAGCATGTTGCCAAAAAAATCCGTTTCCATCAAGCGCGTGCGATAGGCCCACAATTCATAGTAGCGATAGCGACGCGCTTCGATCCACAAAAAAATGGTGACGAGCAGAGTATTCAGAATCAGCACGCCGCCGTGATGGGAAGGATCGGAAAGCGTAAAGCTGAGCGCGGCGCCGGCCGTCACCACGGCCCAGTTCGTGGTATTATCCAGGCGTTGGCGCCAAACATTCGAACGTTGAATTTCAGCGCGATAGTAGTGCACCATCGCGGTATTGAATTCCGCCGGCCGCATTTCGTAGCCGCGGAATTTCCAAACCGGCTCATTGACGGATTGTGACTGCTGCGCGTTTGGATCTGCTGGGGCGCTTCCGGTGGTGGGCATGGCTTTGCAATTTAGTCGAAGTGGGTTTTTATAGTTTTCTGCTGCAACAAAAGCAGGTTTGTGTGAATGTATGGTTAAAGCCAATACCGTTCACTTACTGATGTTCGGTATTTACCTTGACAAGAATAGCCTTGATTTTACTGGCTAAGATGTGCCAAGTCAATTCGCGATTTGTCAGTAGTAGCCCTGCCCCCTCGTGGGGCACTGCAGGAAGATTGAAATTATTTGCGTTAGCATCGGCCCTCAAGGGGCCGGGACTACGAACGAAATGTTAAGTGAACGGTATTGTAGTGAGTACATGATTTGCCGGATTGACCCAATTAATCAACCAAAAGAATCTTCTGAATTAGAAGTCAATATTGATGCGAGCACGAAGCCGCGCAATGACAACAGGCATTCCGGTGTGTTTGCAATAAGCTGTGACCGCGCTAGCAAAGCGGCTCAACTCGCCTCATACAAACACCCCGAGGAGCCGATCCAGGTTTTGTTTTTGTTGAAATCGACGCCCATCATCTTGCCTTTGCTCAAACGCGCCAGCCAATTTACCAGCCGGGGTTTTTCCTGCCAAATAAACATCATGCGAATCTCAGCTTTGGCCGGCTCGTCCGGCGTTTTGATGAGAGGGGCATAGGTGATTTTTTCCTGCAAAATATAGTTGCTGCGTTCCTGCACTGGTATCGCCTCGAGTTGCCCGCGCGTCACGTCGATGATCACACCGCTGCCAGCGAACGAAAACAGCGGCTTCAAAACATAATTACTCAACGGCTCGGGATAGCGTTCGAGCGCGTTGAGAAAAAACGTGCGCGGCACGGCCGGATGATCGAGATAGGGCATGGAAAATTTGCTGATGCGAAAGTACCAATTCGGATGCCCGGCCCATTCCACCGCCAAATCGTCGCGAAAGTCGAACTCGATGCGAATATTTTTTTTGACGAATTCGTCAATGATGACGCGATTATAAATGCGATGAATCGGAATCTCCCGGCCCTTGTCAAAGTAGTAAAGCTTGCCTCCGCGTTTTTTGATCTTCGTCACGCACACGGCTTTCACGCCGGTAAAGCGCTCCGTGCAAACAAAATCGACTGCTGTCTTTTGCTCCTCCGGCTCGATTTCCATGAGAATGACATTTTCTGGATCATGTCCGGCGAGCAACGCCTCTTTGAACAGGCGCAGATATTCCGCTTCAGTCAAATCGCCGAGCAAGTATTTTAAATTTCCCAATTCATAGGCTTTGATGAAAGACTGGCATAGAACGACTTGATAGGCATAAAGCGAGGGAAAGCCTTGCAATTCGATGAGCCTGGGTTCAAGTTGCCCATTTTCATTTTCCGTGAGGGCAAAGTCGATCGCCAAAAACAACGGATGATTGTCATCATTCGGCACGCGGAAGGCCTCCGGCACAGCCGCGATCGAGGCGCGCAAATATTCGGGGCGGCTTACCTGCTGCGCCAATTCCAGGGCAGCTTGCTGGAGATGCAACCGAACCTCTGCGGGCATGAACACCGGCGTTTCGCACACGCGAAAATCGACATGCGCGCCGGCGGCCTCATCTAGTTCGCGCAAAAATTTTTGATAGTTCTCAACAGAAAAGCGCCGGTTGAAATCGTCGCGCAAGCGGGGAACCATTTCCCATGACTCCTCTTAAAAAATAGCAGCGGCGGATGATTGCACAACAAATTGCAACCGGCAGGCGAGAAGTGCAAGTTATTTCTAACAGGGGAAACTTGTGAGGCGTTGACGGATGGTTTTTGTGTTATTAATTCGACTTCGGCAGATTCCATTTCGGACCTGCGAAATACGCCAAAAGCCTTTTCAGCGGGTGTAATACTCTATCAAACTGCAAATGAACGCTAATAAACGCAAATTAAAGTTACCGAATATTTGCGTTTATTAGCGGTTGCAAAAATAAGCACATTGTTTGAATGGCGTTCCTGCATTTCGCGCAAGCCGGTGGTGAACACGAATGCTATTTCCCCGGAAGCGATGCGCGCCGGCAACGCCGCTAACGCAAACAGTCGGCTAAGGCCCCGTCTTTGTAAACCGGCCGAAAAACCAGAAACTTGCCCAGCAGTCCGGTGCTTCCTTTAACAAAGTCCGTCTGGTTGCATTGTCCGTTTTTGATCTCCAGTATTTTGTGTTCGCCGTTGTGCACGTAGTGAACCCAAACATCGCCTTTGATTTTGTCGATCATGCGACGGAATTCAAAATGAGGAATGAGCAGATTTTGGGTCTTCAACTCGTCGAACTGTTTGTGCGTCGCATCAATGACTTCGACCAGATCATCTTGATATTTGGCAACCTTCAACCATTTGGGCATGAAGATGTGATTCCACTCCCCGCCTTCCGTGCGCAAATTGCTGTACATCGCGAAGGCGACATGGGTTTTCAATCCCAAATAGGGATTCATGCCGTTGAACACGACCACCAACGGCAACATCCAGAGCAAACCGGGGTTGCTCCAGCGCAACGCGGTTTTCGGCGCCGGCAAGCCCAGTATTTTTTGCTGGCGCAAGACAATCACATAAGCGGCAATCATGGTGAGTGACCAAACGAGCCAGACGGTTTTACGCAAGCGTTTCGAATCCAAAAAATCTGCCGCAAAACCGGCGACGATGCCGAGAAGTATGACGCCGATGCCCATCCAAAGATAGCGGCGAATCTGCTCGCGCTGAAATTGGCTGAGCCACTGGCGCAGCGCGCGTAAGCGGTCATTTAACGCTTGAATGAATCTTTCGTCGGTGAACAGGAAGTAATTGGCAAAGGCAAATGCGGAAAAGGTCCGATGGCCGATCAAGCCGAGCATCAAATGAAACGGTATGCCGATGGCCAGCGCGTAGTAGCGCGTCTTGCGGAAAATGAGAAAAATCGGCAGGACGAGCTCAATGATCAGTGTGCCCCAGATCGACACCAGCGGGCCCCAATGATAATCGGGCATGAACGTGAATAATGCCGGCAGGCGGTTGTACATGGTGGTGGCGCAACTGATGGCTGGATCAAAAAAATCCCAGTTGAGCTTGTGCAAGGTGGCGAAGAGGTAAATGATAATCACCGAGGCGCGCATGACCGGCGCAAAACGCCGCAGCAGGTTGTTGGTCGATTTACGATTGTTCAATCCCAGCGTGTACCAACTCCAACCCGGCGTGCCGATTTGATGGCGATTTTGGTAAAGGGTCCAGAGTACCGCGATCACTATAACAAGATTGATCAATCCTTCGGCAAAAATGTGATTTGCTAGCCGCGGCCAGCGCGTGACATTGTACGAAAAACTCACCAATGCCAATAGACCCAACAGCGACACCGAACGCGGATTGAACATCAGCAGGATAGCCGCGAGGGTTACGGCATATCCCAGAATTCTCCCCTTCGGCAGCCAATCCCAAAAAAACTCCTGATGCACCAGGGCTTGACAAGCCCACAAGAAGGAAAAAACCGTCAGGCGATAAACCTTCTTCTCGGGTGTTGCAGAATCTGCTGATGTGGTGAAGGCCATACAAAATACCCCTTCGTTTGTTGAGATGTGACGATCTTGAACCGGCGGTTCCAACGGAATGAATTGACGGTACTCGATTTTGCGAATAGGCAATTCCGGTCTATTGTGTGAAACGGTGTTATAACGAGTGTTCGCCAAAAGGCTTTGGCGCACGATGATACACGTTTGCCTGTTGGATTCGGATTAACTCAAGAACAACCACATTTTCCGAATTTACTTTAGCTCGCAAGTAAACGAATCATACCGGTCGATGACAAAACACGCCCGTAAAAATACTGGAGGGTTATGCGAATTCCGGGAAAACCGATTAATCGTCCATGGGAGGTTGGTGGTGGCTTCAGCGTTTCCTACGCTGCCCCGATGTTGCGCAAGCTACGTACATTCGCTGTCGTTGTCTTGCGGAATGGCAGAATTCGAATTTGCCCAAATTTTACGTTTCGAGAGAGACGAGAGAGCGCCGTCATCGCAATCTTTTGAGGGCAGCGCGAGCACCATGATAGCCGCACATGCCATGCACACCCGCGCCCGGCGGAGTCGAAGCAGAGCAGAGGAAGAGATTTTTGCGAGGAGTCTGGTAGGGATTGATCCGGATCACAGGCCGGGTGAAGAGTTGCCGCCAATCGGTCACGCCGCCGATGATGTCGCCGCCAACGTAATTGGCATTATAGTTTTCGAAATCGGCCGGGGCCATTGTGTGCCGGGCAAGAATGCAGTCGCGAAAACCCGGAGCAAAGCGGTCGATCTGATTTTCCAAATATTCCGTCATGTTTTCCGCGCCTCCGGGCGGGACATGGCAGTAGGCCCATCCCACATGTTTATCCTGCGGCGCGCGCGACGGATCAAACAGGCTTGGCTGTGACACCAGCACAAACGGCTGCGCGCTTGCTTTGCCTTGCCAGCAGGCGCGTTCTGCCGCTGCGACTTCTTCCAACGTGCCGCCCACATGCACTGTGCCTGCGCGGCGGCATGCGGCCGCCGTCCACGGAATCGGTTCGCTCAGCGCCCAATCGATTTTGAAAGCGCCCGGGCCATGCCGGTAACGCAACAAGGCGCGGCGATAGCCCTCGGGCAAGCTATTGCCAGCCAAACCAGCCAGCGCGCGCGGCGCAACGTCGCACAGGATGACTTCGGCTTTGGGCAACTCGTCAAGCGTCACAACAGGCCAACCGCAGACCAACTCTCCACCCAACGTTTGCAGGTAGCGCACGAGGGCGTCAGCAATCGCTTGCGATCCACCGCGGGCAAACGGCCAGCCCACCGCGTGCCCCATGGTCATCAACATCAGGCCAATGGCTGCCGAGAGCGGTTGCTCTAACGGCAAGATGGCATGCGCGGCGTTTCCGGCAAACAGTGCGCGTGTTTGTGGTTGAGTGAAATGGCTTTGCGCCAGCGCTGAGGCAGACCGCAGCGCGCGCAATCCAAAGCGCGCCAGCGTGAACGGGTGGCGCGGAATTTTCAACGGGCCCAGCACATCCTGAAGCAGGCCTCCCGCGCTTTCAATCAATGGGGCAAAAAGCCGTTGGTATCTGTTGCCATCGGCGCCGAGCTGCTCGACAGTTTCCGCCAGCGAGCGCGACAGGATCGCAGCCTGGCCGTGATCCAGCGGATGCGCCAGCGGCAGATCCGGATGCAGCCATGCAAGGCCGTGCTGCTGCAACGGTAAACTGCGCAAAAAGGGTGAAGCAAGTCCCATGGGGTGTACGGCAGAGCAGACATCATGCAGAAAACCGGGGAGGGTCAGCGGCTGCGTGCGCGTGCCACCGCCCGGGGTTTCTTTGCCTTCGATGACCAAAACGGCGGCGCCGGCTTGCGCGAGCGTGATCGCGGCGGCTAATCCATTCGGGCCGGAACCAATAACGACGGCATCATAGGTTCGTTTTTGCGGTGAGTTGGAGCTGGTTCGGGGTGGCAATCGTCTCTCGAGGCAATTGGATGTTCAAGGGAGCAACAAGACAAAGATTCTTACACACGAGACGTCGAGATCGCAGAAATAGATTGTTGCCCATCTCCCCTTTTGATTTATTTGATCTTCACAACGACGCAGGTTAAATCATCGAATTGATCCTCACGGCCGATGAAATTGCGATGTTCCTTGCGAATCAAATCGAGCAGATCGCCGGCTGAGCCATGATTGTTGCCTGCGATCAAATCGAGCAGGCGCTCTTCGCCGAATTCCTCGCGCTTGTTATTCATGGCTTCGGTGAGGCCGTCGGTATACAGCACCAGGGTATCGCCTTTCTCCAGGCTGCACGTTTCTTGTTGAATGATGCGCTCGAAAATTTCGCCTTTTTCCAGGCCGAGCGCAATGCCGGGCGGCTGCAGCAATTTTGTATACCGGCTGGCATGCTTGTGAATGATGATGGGATTGTGGCCGGCGCGCGCACACATGACGGTTTGTTGCGCCGGATCAAAAATAAGATAAAACAAACTGACGAACATGTTGCGGTCAGCGGTTTGATAAAAGCCGCGATTCATGCTGCATAGGATTTCCTTGGGCGAGGCATGCGGCAGCGCGCGCGCCTGCAAAAAGCCTTTGGTCAACGTCATGTAAAGCGCGGCCGGCATGCCTTTGCCGGAAACATCGCCGATCACCACGCCTAGGCGATTTTCATCCAGGGTCACGAAATCATAATAGTCGCCGCCGACTTCTTTGGCCGGTTCCGAGTGCGCCGCAATGTCAAGGCCGGGCAATTGCGGAATTTGCTGCGGCAGCATGCGAAGCTGGGCTTTGCGCGCGATTTCAAGCTCCATTTTCAAGCGTTCGCGCTCGGTTAAATAGCGCACATAGCGCGGCGTAATCGTGCGGTCGCTGATTTGCTTGCCGCGCGCGATGGCAATGTAGCCGAAGATCAGCAAGGCGAACAGCAGGCTGAGCGAAAACCAGCCCGCGGCGCGAAAACCGCTGTCCGGTTGCGCCAGCAACGTCATAGCATGCGGCAGAGCGGTGGCAATGCCGATGCCGAATGAAACGGTGAGCAGATCGTAGCGCCAATAAAAAACGTAGGTGATCACGCCAATCAGCACGGCAAAGCCTGCTTGCCACCAGCGATCATGAATCGTAAACGTGCCGCTAAAAACGGTTTCGAACAACAACAGCGTTAGCGCCGCGGCGACCAAAGTATTTTTTATCCGGCGATTAAAAAAACTCAGCGTAAAAAGCGGCGCGTAGGAGGTGAACAAAACTGCGGAATAGATTCCGAAGAAAATGGGCAAACCGGCCGGCAGGAACGCTGAAAAAATTTGTTCGTCATAATGGCTTGTGACCAGCCATTGTTCCGGTTGTTTGATGAAGGCGCGCACCAACGCATACCAACATCCCAAGTGAATGAACGCCAACGCCGCGCCGCGCAAAATGGCATAGCCGAATTCCGGAAAGAAAAAACGGCCGGTAAAGAGTGCGTCGTAGGCGCGCAATTTTTCCGGCCAGACTTCGCGCGTCAGCGATTCACCGCTAATCCAAACCAAAAACACGCCGACGGTAACGATCACGGTCAATAACAAAATATTGATGTAGGTGGCGACAACATAAAAACCGCGATTGTCGGAGAGCAGGCTCTCACGGGTGATGCCCTGCGCCGGCACCACGTTGATGAAAAAAAGCAGGGTACACATGAAGATGAAGCACGCCAGCACCAGGGCGTTGCGCAACCCCACTTCTCCGGCGCGGAAACGCAGCATGAAAATCACCAGGCTGATGGCGGCCATCAACATGAGCAGCACCGTTCCCGCGGCGTGAAACCAATTGGCCGCGTTGACGCGCTGGGTGTACTCTTCGGAAAAGTCCCGGGGGTATTGCACCTGCTGCATCCAGCCGCCGATTTTGTCGCCCAGCACAATGGCTTTGAGCCGGAGCTTCATGCCGCCGGCGGCAGGCGCGCGATTTTCCCAGATGAAATTATGATCCGTGCGCGCCTCTTGTTTGATCATCTGCGCATCGACGGTTTCATAGTCTTCCCAGTCAATGCCTTTGTGCTGCGCCAGAAAGTCGCGCGTCAATAAGCGCGCCGCAGCCTGCGGCATCATCTCGCCTTCGACGTTGGTCGGCAAAATATGCTCAAAGTGAAATACCTCGCCGGCGGGCGACGCCATGAGTTGAAAACGCTCGCTTGTCTCGGGATGGCGATAGATTATCTCCCACGCCGCAACTGGATGATGCCGCTCAATCAGGGCGCGCTCATCCGGTGTGGCGTTTTGCGCCTGCAAGAAGCTTTCCTGTTTGTCGTCAATCACGAGCATGATGTTTTCTTCGAAGCCGGCGACGTTGTAATCGAGCGACTTCAAATAGTCGCGCGCGGCGGCCTCGGCTTCGTCACGATTAAGCTCGATATGCAGTTTGGCCGCCGGCGTGACGCGCTGGAACAGCGCGAAGAACAGCGCCGCGCCCAGCAACGCTAAAACCAGCAAAACGATATTGTCTTGTGAGGCAGTGCGGTTGATTTCAGACTTCATGGCACAGGATTGAGCAAGTGGCAAGTGACATCGGCTTATCGCGCTTGTCTCTGCAATTGTTTTTACTTGATCCAGCGAATCGAGGTATGTCCGACCCCCATTTTAATATAAAAATCGAGTTTACTCTGGGCCGTATCGTAATTCTCGGAATAGTAGGTATCGCCCTGCTTGACGAAATCGCGCAGGCTGATGGGCGAGAGAAACGAACCCTCTTTGCGGACGCGCACGCCCAACGCGCGGCTCAACTCGACGGAATTGACGCCCACGCCGAAATTCATTTCGACTTCACCTTCGCCTTGATAATCGCCGTCAAACGACAAATCCGATTTGCCGGCGCCGCCGTTGAAGATGAAACTGCGGAAATTGGCGTAACATAAACCGCGCGCATCGATCGAGGCTGCGCCGGAGTTGATGCGCAGAGTCGGCGTCTCGGGGTTCGGCTCGCGAAATTCGATATCCAACTCTCCGGCGCCCACATCGAGATTGAGATTGGCGACTTTCAAACCGCTGAAATCAAGCAGCGCATCAAACGCGCCACCTTCAATGTCGAACGTGATGGGAATCTGCGGCGAGAGCTTGAGGCGCCAGTGATTATCGCGCAGCCGGTCAAGATCGACATTGTCATTGCGGCGCTTGGGGCTGTGAATCCAGAGCGTCGGCGAGGTGCTGGTGCTGTCGAAATCAATTGTCGGACGATGCTCTTCGCTTGAAAAACGCAAGTCCAATTCAGCCAGCACGCCGTCGGAAGCCGGTTCCACATCGAGCCGACCGGCGGCATATTCGAGATCCAGGCGCAGGGCGGTTTGATTCGTTAATGCGATGGTTTGCCGAATCACAAGCTCTTCACTTGCAGCGCGGCTGGCTCGACTCTCGCGGCGGCGGTCTGCTTCACGATCGCGATCTGCCGGGCGCTCACGGCAGGCGACAACGAGCAACGCGCTCAGGAGTACAATGCATGATCTTCTCATATCTCCCTCGCAAAGCTAATGAAAATTATCAGACGATTCTACCCAGCGTTTGGGCGATAATTGGCGGCTTACTTTTACGGGCAGTATTTCCAAAAGTTAAGCCCAAATTGCAACCGGAAGGCGAGAAGCGCAAGGGATTTTTTTGCGTATGTCATCCTGTCAAACATGATTGCCAATCTAACTTTCAGTTGACAAATTTTTTGCCAGCCTGTCAGAAATTTG
>QEVD01000590.1 GCA_003576975.1 Candidatus Zhuqueibacterota bacterium | reverse complement strand
GCGCCAGCATGGCGGAAAGCGGAACATAACCGCCGGTGAGGCCTTTCCCGGCAAGCAAAATGTCCGGCGCTGCGCCCGTGCCCGTTATCGCAAACCAATAGCCGGTGCGGCCCATACCGCAAAGAATTTCATCGGCGATGAACAGCAAATCATACTTTCGGCAAATCTCCACGACACGAGGATAATACTCCGCCGGCGGCACCATGCCGCTGCCGGTCGAGCCGAGTACCGGTTCCGCCAGAAACGCGGCAACCGTATCCGGTCCTTCCTTTTGAATCGCCAGCTCCAGCTCGCTCGCGCATTCATAATCGCATTGCGGAAACGTTTTGCCCCAAGGACAACGATAACAAATCGGCGGCGGAATCTTGGGATGATCGACATACATGTTTTGAAACTGCACGCGATACGCCTGGCGGCCGCTGACCCCCATCGAGCCAAACGTGTTGCCGTGATAGCTCGGCAAACGGCTGATGATTTTGTATTTTGTATTTTTGCCTTTAGCCATCCAATATTGCCGCGCCAGCTTCATTGCGGCCTCGGTTGCTTCGGTGCCGCCGGAGAGAAAAAAAGCCCTGGTCAATCCCGGCGGCGCAATTTCACACAGCGCGGTCGCCAGCGCTTCCACCGGCTCATGCGTGAATTGCAGGCCGCTCACGTAAGCGAGTTTAGCCGCCTGCTGTGCGATGGCATTCGCAATGACTTGATTGCCGTGCCCGAGATTCGCCACACGTTGGCATCAAAGAGATAAACGCCTTCGCCAGCCACCATCATCGGGAATTCATAGCGCAGCTTGCGGTAGAGGACGTTGCCGTGGGGGTAGGAGAACTTCTTTTCCGGGTTCATGGGTCAAAAACTGTTGATTGACTTTGAGATGGCCGCTTTTTAGTTTGACGCAAATACGATACAGGAGCCTTTTTATGGAATATACGGTCTTTATTCAGCCGCATCAAGGCGGCGGCTTTATCGCTTCTGTTCCCGGTTTGCCGGGATGCCCCGGCTTCGGCAGAACGAAAGCCGATGCGTTGCAAAACATCCGGGCAAACATAAAGGATTTTCTCAGCAAAACCACGGTTACCCGCATCAAAGTCGATGACAATCGCGCTTTGTCCGAAGACCCGTGGGAGGAAGTCATTGGCATGTTTGCCGAGGATGAGACATTTGATGATTTTCAAAAGGAAATCAAAAAATACCGGCGACGGGTGAAATCGCTCGCCTGCGGATGAATCCGCTGGCTAAGAGGTGAAAGCCGCATGAACGCGGCTCATACTTATTCAATACTCCCTCATCGCAACGCCTTGAAACTCAACTCATCCAACTTCCTCCCATCCAGCCGCTTCACCACTTCCGTAATCAGCTTTACGGCGCTCTCGTAGTCATCGCGATGAATGATGCCGTTGGCAGAATGATAGTAGCGCTGTGAAATCACCAAATCCAACGTCGGTACGCCGGTATGCCATTTGTGAATGGGCCCGGCATCGGTGCCGCCGCCTTCTTCCAGCATGAATTGATACGGAATTTTTAACTCATCCGCAATACTCTGCACCCAATGCCGCAGTTTTACATGAGGCAACATTTCATAGGTGTGCAGAATGATCACCACGCCCTTGCCGAGCACGGGCTGCGCATAATCTTCGCTGGTATTGGCGGGCAGATCACTCGTCACATCGATGTCGAGTGTAATGGCAATATCCGGTTTCACGGCTTCCACCACGGTTTTGGCGCCGGCGAGCGTATTTTCCTCCTGCACTGCGCCGGTGGCGAACACGGTGTTGGGATGTTTCTCTGTTGCGAGATTTTGCATCACCCCGATGATCACCGCCAGGCCGATGCGATCGTCCCAGGCTTTGCCCAGCAAAAATTTCCGATTCGCCATCACCGCGAATTTGCTCTCGTGCGTCACCGGGTCACCGGGTTGGATGCCCAACGCTTCGGCTTCGGCTTTGCTCGCCACACCGATGTCAATCCACATCTCCTCACGGGGAATGATTTCGTCTTCTTGAATATCCGGACCGGTGTTGATCACGCCAAGAACATTGCCTGTGCGCGTGTGAATGATAACGCGATGATCGAGCAGTTGCTGTGAAAAATTCCAGCCCAACGGAAAAAATTTGACAAAACCGTTTTCATCGATGCGCTTAACCATAAAGCCAATCTCATCGAGATGCGCATCGATCATCACGCGCGGCGAGTTTGCCGTGCCCTTTTTAACGCCAATCACGCTGCCGAGATTGTCGCGTTGCAATTCATCGACATGTGGCTTGAGATATTTCATAAACACTTGCGCTGCCGGTTCTTCGTAGCCTGAAACGCCGGGCGCTTCAGAGAGATCGCGCAGCATTTTTTCGGTGTCGTCCAACTCTTGCGCCAGAGCCAGACGCGGCGCGATGGCGAACATGAGAGCAACGGCGACAAAACCGCGTGTACGCCGGCATTTTGTGGTAAGGTATTTCAGATGCTCCTCCGTGAGTTAAGGCTTAATCGCGCGGGTATTGATAAACGTCGAAATATGCTTCGAGAGCAGCCAGGCCTCCCATTTGTCTTCGAAAAAACCGGTGATCACAAAACCGGCTTGCAACTGCCCGCCGATTTGATCCTCCAGACTATGGCCGAATTCGAGCGGCTCGCCCTTCGCAAGATAGCGTTGTCGATCTTCTTCACTTTCGCTGGTCAAATCGGAATAGGGTATCGTGTTCTTGACTTGCAGGATTTCTTGTTCAAATTGCAGATCTTGATCAAAAATATAAAAGATGGGATTGACGAAACCGGAGAGCAGCGCGCCGCCGCGGCGCAGCACCCGAAAAGCTTCGCGCCAAACCGGCAGCACCTCGGGAACGAACATATTCGAACACGGATGCACGATGAGATCGAAACTTTCATTGCCAAACCTCGAGAGATCAGCCATGTCGCCTTCGACGAGGGTAAGCGGCAGGCCGTCTCGTTCAGCGACAAACCGATCCTGCCGGAGTTGTTCGGGTGAGTTATCAAGCACGGTTACGCGAGCGCCGGCAGCGGCGAGAATCGGCGCTTGCTGCCCTCCGCCGGAGGCGAGACAAAGAAGATTGCAATCGCGCAATTCGGGGAACCATGAACGCGGAACCGGTTTCGAGGGCGTCAGGATTATTTCCCATTGCCCTTGCCGCGCAGCAGCAATAACAGAGGAACTAACCGGAATCGTCCAGCGGTTGCCGCGTGTGACTTCACGATTCCACGCCGCACGATTGTAATCGCGAACATTCACCATGAGCTATCCTTCCTGAAGCAAGTCTTCCCAGTTGATCACGTTCGAGGCTATCGGATGAACGATCCGGCCGTTTCTGCCGGAAACCGCTTCTGATTGCAGCAA
>QEVD01000589.1 GCA_003576975.1 Candidatus Zhuqueibacterota bacterium | reverse complement strand
GAAGATATTCATGCCCAATAACAAATTCAAAGAACTTTAAACTTGTCCACGATGTCGTGGCACTTATTTTGTCAACGATGTCCTGGCACTTGTCATGTAATTGCGGCTAGGCGTTCGCTATTCTTTCTTCCCGTACAACGCCTCCATCAGCGCATCGCTGATCCCCATAGTGCTGAAACCGCCGTCATTGAAGAGATTTTGCATGGTTACTTTGCGCGTCAAGTCCGAGAGCAGGGACACAACATAATCCGCGCAATCTTGTGCAGTGGCGTTGCCGAGCGGTGAAAGTTTTTCGGCGAAATCATACAACGCGTCAAAATCGTCGATGCCGCTGCCGGCCGTGGTTTTGGTGGGGCTTTGCGAAATCGTGTTCACGCGAATGCCGCGCTTGCCGAGCCGCGAGCCGAAGCTGCGCGCGATGCTTTCAAGCAGCGCTTTGGCATCGCCCATGTCGGAATAACTCGAAAACGTGCGTTGTGCGCCGATATAACTGAGCGCGACGATGCTGCCGCCGTCATTCAGCGCCTCGGCTTTCAACGCTTGCGCGATGACGCGATGCAGGGACATGGCCGAGACATCGAGAGTCTTATGAAAAAACTCATAATTCAAATCATGATAGGGTTTGTCTTTCCGCACGTTTTGCGACATGCCAATGGAATGCACGATAAAGTCGATTTTGCCGACTTTATCGAGTAACTCTTTGAACGCGGCTTCGATGTCTTCGCTGGAGCTGGCATCGCAAGCAATCAACGGCGCATCGCCGCACTGCTTGCCCAACTCGGCAATCGTGCCCATGCGGAACGCCACCTTGACATTCGACAGCGCGAAACGCGCGCCTTCGCGATAAGCCGCCAGCGCAATGTGCCACGCGATGCTCTTGTCATCCAGCGGTCCAAAGATGATGCCCTTTTTGCCTTGCAGGAGGTTATAGCTTTTTTGACTCATGTTGCCCTTCTTTCATGATTTGAGGTTGAGTTTACGAAAATAAACCGAAACGATCGTTTTTTTTAGAATGCTTCAATTGCCGTACGGTCCAAGAAAGCGAGCTTCATCAATAGTGAATGGGATTTGAGCAAATCAATTCACACCACCAATTTCCTTCGGCCAAAGCGAATGAACTCGTCATAAGTATTCCAGACTTGCGTAGATAGTTCATTTAACTCATTTCTGACCTTGGAGATAAATTCGCGCTTTTTTTCCGCCTTTGCGTCGAACTCCTCCTCGCTAAGCTTTTCATATTTGGCAATAAACCGATCATCATCCTCAGGGTCATCATAGATTCGATTCCACAAATCAGGCTTATTGTCCACAGGAAAAGTATGCTCTCCAACCGCTTTTAGGAACTTCAATATATCGTTATATAGACGGCCTCTCAATCCCTCCATGTCGGCATCAAGAAATTCACATTCTGATTTCTCAGAAAGAGAACCAAATGCATAGAGGCCCTCCAGCCGTTCTAGCTTGAAAGCCCCATGAAAATCATGCCTGCGTAAGAATTCCATCGAGCCTTTTTCATTGAGTGCGTCTTTGACCACAAGAAATAGCTTTCGGTCTATTTCTATATATTCAGGATTCGTTGTTAATGCGTGACCATTCTTTACTTTTTCGTACCATCTGTCTCGACGTTCCTTTAACTCTGATGGTTTGTAGCTCCTGCCTATGGGATGTTTTGGATCATAGGCTCTTACATCCGCATGGCAATCAAAGCATAGCGGGATGCAGTTATCATAGGAATCATCTCCACCGTCTGCCGGTGAGACGATATGGTGCGTTTCAATCTTAAAACTGCAAAACTTGTGACAATTGCAACAATATCTGCCGCAATCAAGAAGTGCTTTTTCTACAACATTAGGTGGGAATCCCATTTTGGTAACCTCCGGTTAATTACGTTCCTAAATCCTGCCATAATTGACTCACTCAATGAGCGCTCGCTGGCAAATGCCTTATGTTTTGGATGCTCAATTCAAAATAAATGCCTTTTGTAGATATCTGCCCCTTTGGCGCGCCTTTGCCGCCCCTTTCGCCCCTTTATCGTCCTTTCAGCTTGTAATACGTGCCCTTGCCGGTCGAACCAACTCTCTCAAAGATATTTTTCTCTTCAAGCTCGCGCAGATCATCCGAGGCTGTACGCTTTTTCACCCCTACCAATTCTTGATATTCTTGATTGGTGATCTTACGTTTCCTTTTGACAAAAGCAATTGCCTGCAATTGGCGGTCATTGAGATCTTGTTCCATCAAAATATCTTCGGTGAAGCGATCTTTGCGCAGACTCAAAATCAGGCCTTGCTGCTCGCGCCACTCGGGTTCCGGCAAACCGAGTTTCTTGCATTCTTCGATAATGCGATTGGTGCCGCTGCCCCACTTCTCGACGAGTCCGGCGTCGTAGAAAATCGAACCGATCAATTTGTTGCGCAACACGGACTGATGCCTTTTGCGCAGATCATCCAGATGAAGATTTTGCGGCAAACTGCCGGGATTCCAAATGATCAACTGATCGTCGTAAATGCGGATTTGCGTGGCCATCGGCGCAGCGTAATCGCGATGGCAAATGGCGTTGATCAATCCCTCGCGCAGCGCGGGCAAGGGATAATCCCAAACCTCTTCGCGCTGCAAATGC
>QEVD01000588.1 GCA_003576975.1 Candidatus Zhuqueibacterota bacterium | reverse complement strand
GGCTTGAGCGTGAGAAACTGATAGCCGCGAATCATCTTTTCCTCGTCCGGGTGCATTTCCATTTCACGCAGCGGCTTCTCCTGCTCGAGCTGCTGTTGAAAACGTTTCATCAACGCCAGTTCCCGCGCCTGCTGCTCGTCCTTGATTTTCGCCAGACCTTTTTCCAGGCGCTCGATGCGCGTCTCGACTACGCTCAAATCACTGATGAGGAATTCGCTATTGATGAATCGAATATCTTGATTGGGATCGATGCGATTGAGCGGATGCGGCGCCAATTCATTCTCGAAATCGCGCACCACGACCATGATGGCATCGACATTTTTGAGATTCGCCAAAAATTGCGCGGACAACGCCAGCGGCTTATCGCCGCCGCTGTCAACACCCTGCACCTTGACATACTCGATCACCGCGTTGACTTTTTTCTTGGGATTGAACATCGCGGTCAGGCGATCGAGACGTTCATCCGGCACTTTCACCACGCCGCGTTCCATTTCCGGCTTGTGAAAACCGGCTTCCGTGCTTTTGTGCTTGAGCAGCGTGGAGAATATCGTGGTTTTCCCGGCAAAGGGCAGGCCGACAATTCCGATTTGCATATGACGTTCCTGTTTGAAGGTGAGGCTATGATCATGAGCCGATCAAGGCTCTGATAGAAAATTTTGGTCGCGTTTCAGTGAACCACGAAACAAACGAAAAAGCTTTTTTCTCGTGGGCTGTTACTCTGATTTCGTAGTCCTGCCCCCTTGTGGGGCATTGATGCGACCCGCGAATTTATTGGCTCCGACAACGCCCTACAAGGGGGCGAGACTACAAAAATTAAGTTACCAGTATACTCGTACGCTGTCACCTTGATCTATACGAGCGGTTCATCTGAAATGTCATCCCGTCCGGGCGGGATCTTGTGAAGTACTCGGCATTTTGCCTGCTACTTCACAAGGTCCCTGGATGACAGGCAAGGATGGATGTCTTTTTCAAGACAACAGTGTACTCGTTGCAGCGTTGGCGCCGGGTTGCGTTATCGACGCTGATGCGCATTTCCCGTTGCGGTTCGAATCACTTCCTGCTCGGTGATAATCAGGTCAACACGCTGATCGTGGGGCGCGACCGGAACCTCCTCCACAATTTGCAGCGCGAACGCCAGGCCGATTTTGAGCGCCATTGTTCCTGCAAGAAAATGATCGTAGTACGCCCGGCCATATCCCAAACGGTTGCCGCCGCGATCGAATGCGAGTCCCGGCACGAAAATCACATCGACGTGCGTGTTTGCCGGAATCGACTGCACTCCCGGGCCGGACGAGGGTTCGAGAATGCCGAGCGTTCCGGGAACCAGGGCCGCAAAATCGGAAATGAAATAATGTTCCAATTGTGATTTGTCCGGCGGCACGCGCGGCACAGCAACACGCTTGCCTGCGGCGAACGAGGCCTTTATGATTGCATGCGTATCAACTTCATCGCGCCACGAGACAAAGGTGTGAATCACAGAAGCGGCGCGATATTCCGGCAGATTCATAAGGCGCGCAAAGAGGGCCGCGTTTGCCCGAAGCCGCTCCAGTTCTGGAAAATTCCGGCGCAAATTTTTGAGATGCGCGCGCAGGCTCGCTTTGCGTTCGGCGATTGTGCTTGAGCGATTCTCTGAGAATCCGAGTGAAACCTTGTTACTCATCCTGCGCCGCTCCGGCTTTGTCAAAAATTCCCTGCGCAAAATTTTTGTCCGTAACCGCAAACACGCCCACCTCGGGCCGTCCCCAGTATTTGCCCCATTCTTGTTTCGTAGCCGCAGTCAATTGCCTGACTTCGACTGCGCCATACAACACACGGCGCCGGGCGGCCGCCGCGACATCTTCAGCAAAAATGAGGAGGATCTCCCGGCCGTGTTCGCGCACGACGCGGCGAACCGCGTCATAACCGATCACGATTTTGCCGGCGCGCCGCGCCAGGCCCAGCAGCGGTAGAATATTTTCAGGAAGCATGAGTTGTCGAGGCCATTTAATTTTGAATCATCAAACAAGCAAGCCATACTGTGATTCATTGAATCATACCGAATCTAAATTTAATAAATTGCTTGTGCAAGGGCTTTTTCCAATAAAAAATCCCATCGCGTCGAGTTTGACACGATGGGATTTTGTTTTTCAGAAGATTGTCGAAGTATTGCCGCCAAAATTGCGGCGCTAACGCAATGCCTCTTGCAGAGCCATATCGAGCAGATTAATCTTCACAGAAGACAATGACCCAATGTAGTCGGTGAGTTTTGTTTTGGGAATGCTGATCAATTCGTCGCAATGAATGCTGCTATTGTGTTTCAGGCCATCTTCTATTCCCACTTCGATTTGCGTGGAAAGGCCATCATGCACCGAGTAAACCGGTGCACAAATCACGGTTGAAAAGCGCGAGTCGATCAACACCTGCCGGCTAACGATGACAAAGACACGAGCCTTTTTTGGATCGCGCTCAGTGCCCTTGTAAACGCGATACAAATCCCCTCGTTTCACCACTCCACCTGATACGTGAGTACGTCCTTCGCTTCTTGATTCAGGCGATCAGCATTTCGGTTGATCAACTCCAAATCATCGCTGCCCCGCACCGCTTGTTCCCGCTGCAGCAGAAAGCTGCGCAACGCCTCCTCAATCAGTTCTGAAA
>QEVD01000044.1 GCA_003576975.1 Candidatus Zhuqueibacterota bacterium | reverse complement strand
TCGCTGCCGAGTTTGATTTTGAGAATGGGAAACTCTGCCGCAGCGCGAATTTTTTCTTGCATGATTTCCGGTTTGTCGATGCCGATGGAGTAGCTCGTAACCGGTGTTTTGCTTTTGTTCAATCCCCAATATTCATAAAGCGATACTTTAAGCCGTTTCGTGATCAAATCCAGCAACGCAATATCAAGCGCTGCTTTAGCCGCATCTTGCCCCTCTTGCCACTCCAAAATTGACTGGCCTAAACTATAAAAATTTTTGAAGTTTATGCTTTCAAGTAAAGGCTGAGAATCTACGAGGAATTTTTGAATGCTTTCCAGGCTTTCGCCATAGCGAACATTGTGCGCGGCTTCGCCAATTCCGGTGATACCCTCGGCCTGCAATTCCACAAAGTTGTATTCTTTAAAATCCGTGGACCCGCGCGCAATCGTCCAGGTGTGTTTAAGCTCAAGGCGGTGGGTCTTCAATATCATGCGCATAAGAATAGCCTCTCAGAATGTCTCGCCGTACAGCCAGCTTGCAGGCAGGCCAGCCAACCAATTGCAGAAACGCCCGCGTCTTTGTTTTTTGTGCCGGCTCTTGCTTTTGTGCGACGGTTTGCTTATGGTCTCCTCCTCAAAATGCCATTGCGCGAGTATCAGGAATGCCTCATACACCCACTCTTGAAAGACTCAACCAGGTCGAAGTTTTTGCTTTGGACTTGGACGGTACCCTTTATTTGGGCGGGGAAATATTCCCGTTCACTCTGGCGTTTTTAGCCAAGCTGCACGAGCTGGGCAAGCGTTATGTTTTTATCACCAATAATTCCGCCTACAATCAACAAGATTATCTCAACAAGTTAAGCCGGCTGAAGATTGCAGCAACGCTGGAAGATATTTATACCTCCGGTCGCGCGACCATCACATATTTGCTACAGCACGGCGGGCCGCAGCCGATTTTTTTGTTGGGCACAGAGAGCCTGCACAAACAATTCCGGCAGGCCGGTTTTGAAACATTATCGCAACAACCGGAATATGTGGTGCTGGGTTTCGATCTGACATTTACCTGGCAAAAATTCGATGCAGCCTGCCGCTTCATTCGCCGCGGCGCAACGTTTATTGCCACTCATCCTGATAAAAACTGCCCGGCGCCCAATCATGATTTGCTGCCGGATTGCGGCGCGCTCACGGCAGCGTTTGAAGCAGCCACCGGTGTCACACCGCTGGTCATCGGCAAACCGGAGCCGTTTATCTATCGCGACATTATGCAGCGTTTCTCAATTCAACCCCATCAACTTGCCATGATGGGTGACCGGCTCGAAACCGATATCGCTGCCGGACCGAAAAACGGCTTATTCACGATTCTGGTGATGACGGGTGTAACGTCGAGAGATGAATTACAAGAATCTACTCTCCAGCCGGATCTCGTGCTCGACAAATGTGTCGACGTGATTCCGCTTCTGACAAAGAATTGATGCCAACGCAGGCGCAGCCTTGATTGCCATCGTTGGTTTTCAAGTCATTTGTCTTCGGGTTTGCTTCCGATGAGAATGATGTTTGCGCCAACTTGATAGCGCTCATGGGAAGCGGGATTTTCAACTTTGCCATTGGCATAAAACCCGACCGAGCCAGAGGAAAAATGCTTGCCGGAGGCGGAAATGGTTCCCCAAACTGTGCCATCGCTGGATTTTATTTCAAGAATCAAGTTGGTCGGGGCCTGCGCATCGCGCTTGAGTGGTTCCGGGGGCATGGGATTTCCTTTCCTTGTGTTTTTCAACAGCGTCTTTTTGTGAAATGAGGTTTTGCAATCAACGCCTTATAAATAATGCAACTCTGCGCCAACGTCAAGAGATTCTTTTCATCTCGCCGGCGCGAGCAAGCCGCAACTAAACACTGTGAATCGAAGCGCAGGAGAGACCGGCATCTTGCGCGTCAATTCGCGCTTTGCAGGTTTTTGTTGATAAAGCAACGATTCTATCGCAAAGATACGGACTGAGATTATCCATGAATACGACCATTCCGTCATTCAACGTTACCGCTTCAGGAGTTTTAAGCTCGCGCTTGACCTTAACGGTGATCGTTATGCTGATCATCGGCGAAGCGCTCGCGCCGCTGCTGTTGAGCAAACACATAACCGTGTACAGCCTTTATCATCTCATGCAGACGCTCTTGCTGGTGGCGCTCGCGTTCGTTATCAAAAAAGAGATGCAACAAAGCCATGCGCTTCATGCGTCGCTGTCCCGGCAGGATTGGGCGCGCGTTGCTTCCTTGCTGGCGGGCGGCATCATTTTTTCTTTTGCCGGCGATCTGATCAATTCCGGTTTGTTTGTACTCGCGGACTTACTTCAGCCGCAAACGCTGCTGTCGATTCCGCCGTTTGCGCTGGCGCATGTGTGTTATATCGCAGCGTTTTATTTGTTGAGCCGCCGGTGGTTGCGCGCCAGCAGCAATTTATTTTTGTCCATAACGATTGCCGCGGCGCCGGTTCTGGCGATCAGCGTCTGGTCGTTTGTGATGCCCTCGGACATGCCGCGCTTCGTGGCGTATGCCACACTCATGTACGCGTTTATCATTGCGACGATGGTGCTGGCCGCTATTTGGGTTGCCCGCGCCTGGCGCAGGCCGGCGCTGCCGGTCATGCTCGGCGCTTTCTTGTTTTTGGTATCCGATGCTCTGCTGGGTTACGCGTTGTTGCGCGAGCGGCCGTTTGTCGTCGGGCAGATCATTTGGGCCACATATATTCTCGGCCAGCTTTTAATCGTGCGGGCCGGGCTGCTTTTTCGCGCCGCACCGGCCTGAGCGCCAGAATTCACCGTGCGCCCTCTTGAATTCCGCTTTATAATTCTTTATCTTGCCTGCCGTCAGCCTGCGCGTGCATCATCGTTTTCAAAGGCGTGGTTTTCGATTGATTCCAACTGAAGTCGTCCCGATGGGTAGGAAAACATATTACGCATCCAATGCGGCGTTGCTGCTTGGGTTGAGTCTTGTGGCGTACGTGCTGTATGCCAGCTCGAATCGCGCGATGGATTGGACCAAGCTGGTTTTGTTCTGGCTGGGCGCCGGAGGCATCGCGCATTTCTTGCTGTATCGCATTTTTGCGCGCGTCAAAACCTACCGCCAGAAGCGTTCGGTTTATCGTTACAAGCGGCGCTATCGCATGATCTGCGCTATCTTGCTGATGATCGGATTGTGGATCGGCGTGGGATTCAATTATCAAACCTGGTCAACCTGGCAAAAGCCCGCGGTTTATTGGGAACTGGAAGCGCAGCATCAGCTTTCTCCCAATCAGTTTCAAATAACCTGGCAGCTTGGCAATCAGCGCTATCGCGAAAGCGTTCAGGTGCAGGAGATCCGCTTGATCGAGCTGGCGGATGTTGCGCTGACCGGCCGCAAAGAACGATTGTCGGTGACCGGCGCGATTGATTCCGTGGCCTTGCCGCTTTCTTCCCCTGCGGCGGGCGAGCCGTACAAATTTTTATTGCCCGAAAAATTCCTGCTGCCGCCGTTGAGCTATCACACGATTGATCTGCGCTTCGATTATCGCCAGCACTTTGCCATTTTCGAGCTTGCGGCAAATTACAAAATCGCCGCCGAAAAAGAGGCGGCGCGCCCGGCTCAAACCTACTCGATTTCAACGCAGCGCTATCTCTTGCTCGAACCTTCCGCCGCGGCGCTCGTCGATTTCACGGAGTTGACCAACCGTGTGCGGCGGCCATCCGCGCAAACCTATGAGCCGCTGATTCTGGCCATCGGGCGCAGCAAACATCCGCAAGCGCTCAACGTTTTGTTCGAATTGCTCAAAGTGCGCGATCCCAAGGTGAAGGACGCTGCCTGCCGCGGCCTCGCGGAACTGCGCGACCCGCGCGCAAATTCCACCCTCATTCGGCTGATTACCAACGAGAACAATCCGCAAGCCGTGCGGGCATTGGGTATGATCGGTTCGTCCGAGGGCATTTTTTTTCTCATTCGCCTGCTCGGCGATGCTAACCGTGAGACGTATTTGCGCGCTGCCGCGGCCGGCGCTTTGGGCGAGGCGCGCGCCACCCTCGCCGTTCCCGCGCTGGTCGAGTTGTTGGAACAGAAGGCGTTGTTGGATGACATCGTGCTGCGCGAAGGTTTACTGGCATTGACCAGCATGAATGATACGCTGGCGACAAAACTAACGCTCACTCTTGCCGCTAAAGCCACTCTGGGCGAGCAGAGGCAGATTCTCATTGAAGTAATGCGCGAATTGAAGCGGCCCGAAAGCCTGCCGCAATTCGCGGAATGGCTGAGCGCGTGGCGCAAGTATGATCTCACGCTGGACGAGGTACAAGCCATGCTGGATTTCATCGTGGCCGGCAATTATACCAACATGGTCGCGACTCTCGTTGACATTCTGTACCAGGAGCCGACCGCCGAATCGCAAAGCCTTTTTGTGCAGGCGCTGTCAACCCTCGTGCAAGAGGATCTGGGCACGATTCATTACCCGGCATTGAACAACGATATGCAAGCTGCCAACGAACGCGTCATCTCCGCCTGGCAAAAATGGTGGGGACATGCCCGCAATGATCCCGCCTTTTCGAATCAAATTCTGCCGGCAGATTATTCCAATCAAATGTGAATGTCCGGCAAAACTCTACCCCGATGTGATTTTCTATTTGTGGGGTGAGCTGAGACGCCGCAATTGTTTCACTCCAACTATTAGCATGAGTCTGCATGAAGGTTTCCTTTTTAGAGCATTTGCAGCAAGATCTCCTCGTGGCTGACGGCGCCATGGGCACCATGATTTACAGCCAGGGCGTGGCGCTGTCACAGAGTTTCGATCAGCTCAATCTCACCCAGCCGGACTTGATTCGCGGCATTCATCAAGCCTATGTACAAGCCGGCGCGCAAGCGATTGAGACCAACAGCTTCACGGCCAATCGCAAACGGCTGGCGCGTTTTGGTTTGGAAAACAGTGTCGCTGAGATCAATCTCGCCGCAGTGCGGCTGGCGCGCGAAGCCGCCGATGAGCAGGCTTACGTGCTAGCTTCGATCGGCCCGGTGCGCGATCGCGCCAGCGAAGAAATGGAAAGCGCGGATATTCGCCAACTGTTTGCCGAACACATTTCCGCGTTGGCGCAGGGCGGTCCGGATGCTTTGCTTTTTGAAACGTTCACCGTGGTTTCAGAACTCGAAATCGCGGTGGAGGAAGCGCGCCGTTTGTCGAGCATTCCGATCATTGCACAGGTGGTTGCAGATGAAGAGGGCTACACCAGCGACGGACAGCACGTCACGGCAATCTTTAAACGGCTGCGTGAGTTGGGCGCGGCCGTGGTTGGCATCAATTGCGCCAAAGGCCCGGCCGGCATTTTGAAAGCGCTGCGTGACGTGCCGCTCGAGGAAAGCCTGCTGCTCTCCGCCTTTCCCAATGCCGGTTTGCCGGCTTTTGTTGACGGCCGCTACATCTATCTTTCCACACCGGAATATTTTGGCGAAGCCGCGCTCAAGCTGCGGCAGCAGGGCGTGCGTCTCATTGGCGGGTGTTGCGGCACCACGCCCGAGCATGTGCAGATGATGGCCAATACGCTGCGCGGACTCAAGCCGGTAACGGAGAAAACGATTGTGTTGCGGCCTGCGCCTGCGCCGCCCAGCTTGCAAAAAATCATTGAGCCGGATTTCTTGCAGAAAGTCCGCACGCAACCTTCGATCATCGTCGAGCTTGATCCGCCGCGCGATTTGGATTTTGAGCCGATTGTGGAAGGGGCCCGTGCACTGAAGCGCGCCGGCGTCGATGCGCTTACCATGGCCGATTGCTCGCTCGGCATCACGCGCATGAACAATCTCGCGCTCGGTTATCTCGTCAAGCAAAAGGTTGATATTCCGCTCATCATTCATCTTGCCTGCCGCGACCGCAATCTCGTGGGGCTGCAATCGGAATTGATGGGCCTGCATGCGCTCGGCATTCACACGGTGCTGGCATTGACCGGCGATCCCGCCAAATTCGGCGACCAACCCGGCGCCACTTCCGTGTTTGATCTGAATTCCTTTGGCCTGGTTGAAATGATCAAGCGCATGAATCAAGGCATTGCATTTTCCGGGCGCGCCATGAAACAAGGCGCGCGCTTCACCATCGGCGTGGCGTTCAATCCCAACGTCGAGCGCCTCGATACTCAGATTCGCCGCTTGCGCAAGAAAGTCGAGGCGGGCGCGGATTTTGTGATGACCCAGCCGATTTTCGATTGGCGTATGACCAAAGAGATTTACGACGCCACGCGCGAATTCGATATTCCCATCTTCATCGGCATCATGCCGTTGGTGAGCGGCCGTAACGCGGATTTTCTGCACAACGAAGTGCCGGGCATTCGCGTGCCGGAAAAAATCCGCAAACGGCTTTTTCGTTTTGAAGGCGAGCGCGCCCGGCGCGAAGGCGTCACCATCGCCGCCGAAATTCTCGAGAGCGTGTTGGATTATTTCAACGGCATCTATCTCATCACGCCTTTTGTGCGCTATGAAATGTGTTTGGAGTTGGTGGAAAAATGCAGAGGGTTGGTGAGAAGAAGCAAGTAGGCAGGGGGCAAGAGGCAGGGGGCAAGAGGCAGGGGGCAAGAGGCAAGGAGCAAGAGGCAAGGAGCAAGAGGCAAGGAGCGGATATTCAATTCACCAATTCACAACGAGACAACCATTAACCAATCCGCACTCCGCAATCATCAATCCAAAATCAAATGGCGCGCATTCGATCGACAAAGCTCCGAATGCAGCGCCATTTTTATTTCAAAGAGAACGCTGGTTGCGTTATTTCTGCCCGTGGCTCGCCAGTTCGAACTCTCCCAGACCCTCCTCATCAACGAACTTAAACGTCCAGTTGAGCTTGCGATAATGCCAAAGTTGATACGGCTGAGCGGCTGCGGCGCGGGAATACAGCTCGATCTCATCCGGCGCGCCGTATTTGAGAAACGTCTGGCCGCGATCGGTTTGCCAGCCTTCCTTTGACCCGCTGAATTTTTCATTGGCAATTTCAAAACGCCGGTAAAACTCCGTCATGGCTTCGTTCTCAGCCGTGTCCGGACTCTTATCGCGCTTGCCCCAGAACGTGGACAACGCCTGGCGTTGCTCGGCGATGGCCGATATTAAAGCTTTTTCCAGGGCCAGTTTCTCCTCACCGGTGGAGATAGATTGCGCCACGCGCAACGCCTGCCCCAAATGAATGCCGGTGCTGGGAATACCGTCCCACGACACGCGCAAATTTGTGGAAACGGTTTTTTGGATGCCTGCGCTTTGCACCTCCATCACGATTTCATAGGTTCCGTAGGGCAGCGTATCGGTCCAAATGGGCAGCACGACGTATTGTTTTCCGCCCTGGCGCGGCCATTCCCGCTGTTGATCGAGCAACTTTTCCTTTTGGCGATTCAAGATCGTTTGCCGCAAAACCACCGGCACCTGCGGCACGTGGTTATAAATTTCAAAGTAAATGAATGCTTCGCGATTCGGCGCTGTGGTGTTTTCATAAAGTCCGGGACGGATCATCAGGCTGCGTTCGCCGCTTTGCACCGCTTGCTCGGCGAGAAAGGCCTCGCTGATTTCAAGCGGCCCGGCTGCTGCGGTGAAATTGCGCAGTTTTTTCGAATGAATCTTTTGCGAGGAAGATTTGCTCACCTGATCCGTCACCACGCACGTGACTTGATACTCGCCCGGCGGCAAATCAAACGCGAAATCATGAAAGTTATAAGTACGCTTGGAATTCGTTTCTGCCAGACTGTTGAGGTGAACACGTTCCGTCAGTTCATCGCGCGTGAGAGCTTGCCCGTCTTTAGTGGACACGGTGAGCGCGATGACGTAGTTCGCTTCATAGCCGCCGCTGACCGGCGCGAATTCCAGATCATCATAAATAATGCTGACAAACGCTTGCAATCGGCTTTGCGCCGTGTCGGCCGCGCCGAGATTATAGGTTTCGAAGCGAAAATCCGGCTGATCGGCGGCGGCAAAAATATAACCTTGCGCCTGCGCCGAGGCGAATGTGAGCAGCGAAAACAACAATGAAAAAGTGAAAGTCTTCAAGAGCCGACTCCTTCGGGTGAAAACGTCCTTATGCTTGAGGCGCGAGGGGTTTAATGCGAGGCCATCAAACGTTGAGAGTACCACTGTGATAAATGTTTCATGTGTACGTTCAAAGAAAATGCCCTGCCGAAAGCGCAGCGAGAAATTTTATATTTCTCATATCCGAAACCTTGATGACGCTTCTGCAATATTCGCACGGTGTGAGCATATTTGATTTCGCCGCCCGCTGAGCTTGCCGCAGGCTGAGCTTGCCGCATAGGCTGTGTAGGTTGAGCTTGTCGCGCAGGTTGAGCTTGTCGAAGTCTGTCGAAGCCCACTCTTCGCAATCCAATTTTGCCCTACCCAATTTCCCTCCCGCATCACTGCAAGAGTGTTGGTACAGATTCACACATTCTTTCTCGCACATCACGGAAGATGTGACAGAATTTTAGGATTTCGGACTCACGGTGGTTTGGGCGGTTCAGGGGACGAACGCTAAACGCTGGTGGGGCTGAAGGAAGTGTGATGAGATTCAAATGCCGAGGACAGAGGACCGTGAGAAGGTTCAAGGCAGAGTTTTTGATCTTCTCAAAGGCTTGCGCGGGGAGCACCAGCTCAAGGAATTATGCCGTGAATTAAACTACGAACATCGCAACACCTCTCTTTCACCCCGCAATTGGCGCAGTGCTGCCGCGCAAAAATTGGTGGAAGAAAAACGTCTGGCTGCGCCGGTTTTGTTAGCCAGCGCTGGCAATGGCGGCGATTTTCAGATTATCTATACTCGCCTGCAATCTCCCGACTTGCGCCTTGCATACGAACGCCAAGTCGTCTCCCAACTGTTGCAAGATCATCCTTATGCACTCTTCGTTTTCTCCAACGCCGAGCAAGATCGCTGGCATTTTCTCAATGTCAAGTACCACGAACAGGCTGGCCGTCACAGCAGGATTTTCCGCCGCATCGCTGTGGGCGGCCATGATCGCTTGTACACCGCGGCGAAACGTCTCGCGATGCTCGATCTGGAAACGCTAGTGCAAGATTCGAATCGCCTTTCGCCGTTATCCATTCAAAAGGCCCATGACGACGCGTTTAACGTTGAAGCCGTCACTGCTACGTTTTTCGCTGGGGACGCTCGTACGGGTGAAAAAGGCTACAAGCAAATTTTCGACGATCTGCAACAAGCGCTCTGCAAGCAAACCAAGGACCGGGTTTGGGCGCATGACTATGCCATGCAGTTTCTCAACCGCATCATGTTTCTTTACTTTATCCAGCGCAAACAATGGCTGGGAGATAATCCGGAATTTCTCCGGTCTCTTTGGCAAAGTTATCAGAAAAATGGCAAAACCAAAGATGGGTTCGTGAATCGCTGGCTCAAAGTGCTTTTTTTTGAGGCCTTCAATTGCCCGTTCAACGCCCGACGCGGTGATCTGAATTTTTTCCCACCACCTGTTCGAGAGGCCGTGAGCGGCGCGCCTTTTCTCAACGGCGGCTTGTTCAAACCAAATGAACTTGATGAGCCGCAAGGGCTCAAATTCGTGGTCAGTGACGCCATCTTTGAGAACTGTTTCTCCTTCTTCGAGCGCTACAATTTCACCATTTCTGAGATCAGTCCATTGGATCAGGAAGTGGCGGTCGATGCCGAGATGTTGTCAAAAGTGTATGAGAGCCTGGTGAATGTTTCAGTTGAGGCGAATGAGCAAGGAGACAACGGAACCTTCTACACGCCGCGTACGGAAATTGATTTGATGTGCCGATTGGCTTTGGTGGATAATTTCACGAATCATTTGGGCCAACAGCACAAGCATTTGCTCTACAATACGATTTTCGCCTTGGAGGAAGACGAAAAGATCGCGGCGGATGCTGCGATGTCGTGCACCAAGCTGTGGCAACCTTTTGATACTCATTTGCGGCAACTCGCAGTCTTGGATCCGGCTTGTGGTTCTGGGTCCTTCCTCATCGGCATGTTATATCTTTTGCATGATCTGCAAGCGCGCGCCGATCAGCAACTCGGCAAGCAGGAGCGGCCGTTCGACCGCAAGAAACGCATTATCGCGGAAAATCTCTACGGCGTGGATGTCATGAAATGGATCACGCAGGAAACCGAGCTTGGGCTTTGGCTCAATCTCGTGGTGGGCGCGCCGTTTTCGCGTGCGGAATTGCGGCGCTGGGTCAAGCCGCTGCTGCCGAATTTCGATTGTAAAATCCGCCGCGGTGACAGCCTGGTGCAAGAAATCGGCGGCGTTAATTTGGGACATCGGCGTGCAGGCTATGAAATCCCCGCTGAGATCAAATCGCAAATCAATCATCTGCAACGGGAAAAACTCAAATTTTACTACAGTGAGGCCGGCGGCCAAATTCATTCCGAGAAAGAAGCGCGCCGGTACGAGCACCAGATATTTTTTGCCATTTTGCAAAAGCGCGAGGAAATGCTGCACGCAAGACTCAAAATCCTGCGGCAAAAGATCTCCGGCCCGCAGTCGCGACAACTGCGGCTGGATGGCGCGGTGGAGCCTCGGTCTCATCAATTGGATTTGCAGGCCGCCGAATGGCAACAGCAACTTGAATCAATACAGGCAGATTTGGAAGGCATCACGCGCACGCGCGCTGCGCTGGGTAAAGACGTTCCGCCGGAACGTCTCTACGCCGAAGATCATTTCGTGTGGGACGTAGCGTTTGCGGAGATACTGGCCGGCGAGAGGAATGGTTTTGATATTGTCATTGGCAATCCGCCATATGTTAGGTCGGGGAAGATCGTTGACCCACGCTTGCCAAGTGATGAAGTAACGAAAGCAAACAAGCTGGCCTACAAAGCCAAGTTGGCGAAATCGGTTTATCAAGCATTTCCTAATTTTTTTGGATACAAACCAGCAAAAGGCGGCACTGCTGCTTGGAAGCTTGACGGGAATAGCGATTTGTACGTTTACTTCTACTTCCACGCGCTCTCGTTGTTGAATCCGCGCGGGTCCTTTTGCTTTATCACTTCAAACTCGTGGCTGGATGTGGGTTATGGCGCCGAGTTGCAGGAGTTTCTGCTCAAGCATTGCCATGTGAAGTTGGTTTTGGATAACCAGGTGCAACGCACTTTTGGCCAGGCCGATGTCAATACCGTCATTGTTCTGTTCTCCGCGCCGGATGAAGCGCGCGAGTGGGGGTTGGAGCAGACCGCGCGGTTTGTGATGTTCAAACAGCCGTTTGACAGCGTGGCCTCTGCCAGCATTTTTCAACAGATCGAGTCGATCAACGTGCGCCAAACGACCTCTGATTTTCGCATTCATCCGGCCCGACAGCAAAATCTGCTCGCGGATGGCTCGGAAACCGCACACAGTCAGACTTGCGCACCTGAGCATTTGGTTTCCAGCAAAGACGTAAAGCGCAAGTCTGCCCACACCGGCCCGCTCATCAAAGTCGAACGCTATCTTGGCGACAAATGGGGCGGGAAATATCTGCGCGCGCCGGATATTTATTGGACGATTTTGAAAAAGGGAAAAAGCAAATTGGTACGCTTGGGCGATATTGCGGAGGTACGACGCGGCTTCACCACCGGCGCGAATGAGTTTTTCTATCTGGATGAAGCGCGGATTCGGGAGTGGGGGATTGAAAGGGAATTTTTGAAGCCGGTGATTGTCAGTCCGCGAGAGTGCGCTTCAGTAGAAATCAGATCAAGGGATATGCAGGTTCGCGCTTTCGTTTGCCATAAGGATAAGAACATGATTCGAGGGACGAATGCGCTGGAATACATCGCGTGGGGTGAAAAGCAACGATTCAACCAACGTCCGAGTTGTCGAAGTCGAAAACGCTGGTACGATTTTCCGGAAAGGCAATGGGCACGGGTACTCTGGCCGATGATGCATAACGATCGTCAGAACGTATTCTGGAACCGAGACAGCGTTTTGGTTGATCACAACCTATTCGAAATCCTCGGTTTTGATAACGACATTACTTGGGGAAGCCTTGCTTGGACAGGTCAACTGCTTTTTCGAGAATTATACGGGCGGACAAATTTGGGACAGGGTGCATTAAAAACAGAGGGGGTTGATATCAAACTATTCCATGTGCTCGGATTTAGGGCTGATTCGATCATAGAATCAATTCGTTTTTCGCGCGAAAGAATGGCGCAAAGAATTATTGGGCCAGTCTCAGAAGAATCGCAAGCGGATGATCGTCGCACCCTCGACAATATCTTTTTCGAGGCCCTTGACTTCACTCAAGGTGAACGCGAAGCGGTTTATGAAGCTGTCATCAGCTTAGTAGCGTCGCGGCTGAAAAGGGCGAAGAGCCTAAAGCCAAAGAATCGCCATGAGCACGATGAAGATGACGCAAGGGAAACAACGCTTGTCCAACCACGATAATCAGTGCAGAAAGTTGGAAACACAATGCGGACCAAGTCTGCATGAACTCATGGACGCAATCAAAAATCCGAATATGCGTGACACTATGCACTGTTGTTCTTAAAACCTTTGTGCTCTTGGCGGCCTCGCACACATGTAGAAAATAGAGGATTTATAACGATGAACGCTCAAATTTGTGCAGCAATAAGAAGCCGTGCAATCGTCGAGCTCTACTACGAAGGCGGCAAGCGAAGAGTTGAACCGCACTGTCACGGAATCAGCATGGCCGGAAAGGAAGTGTTGCGTGCTTTTCAAACGGCGGGGTTCAGCGAATCTGGGCAACCGGTGGGATGGAAGCTATTCGAAGTGGCAAAAATCATCAGCTTCAGCCAGACCGGTGCAACGTTTTTAAACAACCGCCAAGAGTACAATCCAAATGATCATGGCATGAGGCGTATTCACTGTCGTGTTTGAGAAATAAGATTACGAAGAACCGTGCAGTGGCTGTGCTTGCGCAAAAGCCCTCCTGCAATCTTCAAGGGCGCCGCGTTCAAGCCCAGCTTCGTCCAGAACTATCTGATAGGATTGAGCAATGCCTATAACTTTTTTTCAAACATTGAATGCCGTATTGACGAAAGGCGTTTCAGACATTTGTCAATACTATGGGGTGAGCAAAGCCGAGGCTATTCAACGAGCAAAACAGTATCTCGGTACGAATTCAGCCGCATACTATTCTGACAATGCCCAGTTACAATACCAAGATCCGTTGTGTCGTATTGCCTATCTGTATTCTTATGTAGGAGCCCATGCCAACTTGGTAGATAATGCTTTCTACAAATTTTCCGAATTGCGCGAGTTTGTAGCCAATCAATTTGATACATATAGCGAGCTTCAGGTGTGCTCATTGGGTGGCGGCCCAGGTTCAGAATTGCTGGGTTTTGTAAAATTCATTGAGAGGGAACGCCGAGGAAATGGCAGAGTTGACGTCAACTTTACTTTAATTGACAAAGTCTGCCAATGGGACGAGACTTGGCAAGTACTTGTGAATGGGCTTCATGAAACATTTAAGATAAATTATGGCATGAGCCGCCAAAACTGGCCCATTGTTGTCAATCGTTCTTTTTTACCTTTGGATTTAGCCAAGGCAACCGACTTTCAAAATTTCCCAGCACGCTTCAGTGATGTGCAAGTATATGTACTGAACCATACCGTTTCCGAACCAGAGTTGTTGGCCCACAGATCCGAATTTCAAAAAACTTTCAAAGAGATAGTTACTCGCGCTTCTACTGGAGCATTCTTTGTTTTTATTGACAGAAATCAAGAAGCAGTTGTTGCGGCGATAAATAGGCTTGCCAATGTCGATGGGTTGGCCCTTATTAACAACACATTTGAGAAGACAAACATGGACCTGGATGAGGAGAAGAGAGATTTGGGAGAATGGTACGATCTCATGGGCCGTGATCCAAAATTAAAATGGAATGCGTATTATGCCCTGGCAAGAAAGACAGAGTGAAAGTTGAGCATTTTAACAATCTGCTGCGCAAGAAGGCAACCGGCAAGCAACTAATCGTTATCAATCCTGAAATTGACGATTTAACGAAGAAAGTGTGTGGTTTGATGGGGAAGGCTGAAAATATTCTCAACAACGTTGAGAAAGCTGGCTTTCCAGGCCGCGCGTGCAACGGCCTGCTTTTTCTAAAAGCGCGCGCCGAGGAATTGACAGAAGAAAAACTGCAAAGCATTCTTCAGTTGTAAAAAAATGGCCGCAGGTCGTTCTCCGGAATGTATCGCACGGCCTGTCTGTAAATAGCCCTGCAAGTTCCCGTATCGAGTTGGGGATGGTTGGGAATGGTCAATGTCTGTTTTTCACCGCTAGCGGTGAAACGCCGCAATTTGACATGACTGCCACTCTGTGAGATGACAGAAAAGCCGAATTGCCCAAGAATTTTGACAACCTCTGGACCTGAGAGCCGGCGCAGCTTAGGCATAAGCTGGTTCCAATTCCAGGGTCACCAGAATTGTCGGATTCGGTGCGAGGCCAAGCTCGGTGAGATTTTCACCGTCGAGATGAAGTCGAACCGCTTCTTGGAGATTCGACATGGCTTCGTCCAGGGTTTCACCCTGCGTGACTACGGGAATTTCCATGCACTCCGCCACATAGCCGGATTGTTCTCCAGAGCGGATAAAGGCCTTGATCGTTCGCTGCAATTTCATATCGTCCTTAAGTGCGAGAGCATTCTTACAAAAGTTCAGGTTTAAGGAAAATTGTTCTTTCCGTGTTTGTGCAAAATATCCAGCTCAAGCCGCCACCAGCGCGAACGATTCTACTGGAACCGCCAAAGTCTCTTCGGGTTCTCTTTGGTGCTCGTGAATGGCTTTGAATCGAGCCTCGACAGCCAGCAAAGCTTCTGCGGGGTAATAGCGCTCGCCACAGCGCAAGCAGGCTTCGCAGGGCAAATCGCGAACGATAAGGTATTTGCCGTTTCGCCGGTAAATATATTCGACCTGGCGTTCTTCAAAATTTTCAAAACCGCAGAAATGGCATTTGGTATTTTTCATATTTCACTTTTCTGCAAAAGTCCGGCTGGCCTCAAAGCTATGCAGGAACTGTCGGACGTGAAAGAACCTCGGTTGTTGCTGCCCATGATCGAGCACGCGTCGAAAGTTCTTCTACATGCTCCGGCCAGTCGTGCAGCGTGGCGGGGTCAAAGTCAGCGCCGTTCGGCCATACCAGCGTGTGCACCTCCGGATCGATTCGCACTTGATTGAAAAGCGACAGATCGCGCAGCGGACCGTACAACTTTCCCGCCAGGACCGGCTGAAAATCTATCGTTTGCGAGGCACCGTCGGAAAAGTAAACGCGCAGCGTAAAGGGTGCAACAAGTTCAAATTTTTTAACGCGATAAATGGGATGTGCCATGGTAATACCTTCATCTTAATGGCGCGATTTTCTGCGATAATTGTCCTGAATGCAAACGCAGCCAATTCTCCAATAGCTCTTCACGATGGAGTTCCGCCCATGCTTCTGCCAGCCGTTGCTGGCTTTTGGGAAACGTGCCGGCAATTATTTCCACGGGATCAATGCTAAAAATGGCGACGTGATCTTGATAGTATGCATGGAAATGCGGTGTATGGTGCGATTCGCCTGCCTCCGCATACATGCGAATAACGATACCAAAAAAGCGCGACAGTTCCGGCATAGGGCAACATTTATTTAATCAATACTCATTTTTATTGTAGCTATTTTTTCTTTATCCGGCAACAATTTTTTCACGGACATTGACTTATGCCCACCCACGACATCATCGACAATCGCAATCAGAAACTGGTCGATCACATCAACCGAATTCTTGCCTCGACTGAAGCCGCACGATTTGCCGTCGGCTACTTCTTTCTTTCGGGATTGGAGAGCATCGCCAAACGGCTAACCGGGGTGAAAGAATTGCGCCTGCTCATTGGCAACACCACCAACCGCGAAACGCTGGAGCAGCTTGCCGAAGGCCATCAACGTTTGGAATTGGTGCGTGAGGCCGCAGAAGCGCAGATTTATCCCACGCGTGCGGAGACCAAACGCATGGCCGAAGCTGCTGCTGGAAACGTTCGGTCCAGCATGGAAGTCATGGATCAAACCGATGAAAGCGAGGCGCTGGTTAAAACGCTGGCGTGGCTGATAGAAGAACAAAGACTCAAAGTCCGCGTTTACACCAAAGGCCGCATGCACGCCAAAGCCTACATCTTCGACTATGGCGGCATTTTCGATGCCGCGGGCAAGCCGATGGAACGGCACGAGCAAGGCATTGCCATTGTCGGCTCCTCCAACTTGACGCTTTCCGGCGTCACTCACAACACCGAACTCAACGTCGTCGTGCAAGGCAACGATAATCATGCCGAATTGGTGCGTTGGTTCGAGGCGCTTTGGGACGAGTCTCAAGAGTTTGACGAGGCCCTGATGCACGAAATGCGCCAATCGTGGGCTTTGGCGCCGGCGCGTCCCCATGACATCTACATGAAAACGATCTACACACTGGTCAAAGATCGGTTGGAGGGCGACGATGACAAGGATCTGATGTGGGACGATGAGATCATCCATCGCCTGGCGGATTTCCAAAAGGTGGCGGTACGACAAGCCGTGCAGATGATCCGGGAACATCGCGGCGCTTTTGTTGCTGATGTTGTCGGCCTGGGCAAGAGCTACATCGGAGCAGCCATTGTCAAGCATTTCGAGCGGACGGATCACGCGCGTCCGTTGATTATCTGTCCTGCGCCATTGGTTGACATGTGGGAACGGTACAACGAAGTCTATCAACTAAATGCGCGAGTATTGTCAGCAGGCTATTTACGCGAGGATGAAGTGGGCGGCTGGAACGCATTGTTGGAAAACTACTGTGAGCGTGACTTTGTGCTGATTGACGAAAGCCACAATTTCCGCTATCCCAACACGCAACGCTATAAAGTGCTGCAGAACTTTCTGCGGCAGGATAAACGCTGCTGCTTTCTCACGGCCACGCCGCGCAACAAAAGCGTTTGGGATGTTTATCATCAAATCAAGCTTTTTCATCAAGAAGACAAAACCGATTTGCCTATAGATCCGCCCGATTTGAAGGAATATTTCAAGCGTATCGAGGCCGGCGAAAAGAGACTGCCGGATTTGCTTTATCATCTTCAAATCCGGCGCCTGCGCAAGCACGTTTTGCGCTGGTATGGTTTTGCAGCGGATTCGCAGCAGCCTTTAAGTGAGATGAGCGAAGAGGAAGTGCGGCCTTTTTTGACGGAAAGCAAGCGCGCCTACGTCATCGTCGCCGGAAAGCATAACTTTTTTCCCAAACGCGAACTGGAAACAATTGAATATAGCATTGAAGACACCTATCGCGGCCTGTATCAAGAATTGCGCGGCTATCTGGGTAAATCACGCGAAAATGCGCCGGTCAGGCCGAAGCCCAACGAGCTGAAATACGCGAGATATGGGCTGTGGGACTATGTCGTTCAGGACAAACAGCGAAAAGAACCTTATGCCAGCCTGCAACGCGCCGGCAAAAATCTGTGCGACCTGATGCGCGTGTTGTTGTTCAAACGCTTTGAATCGAGCGTCCATGCGTTTCGCGAAACCATTCGCCGGCTGCTACGAGTGCATGAGTTGTTTTTGGCGGCTTTGCAGGAGGGGATCATTGCCACCGGCGAAACGGCCCAAAGCCTTCTGTATGAAGCCGATGAAATTTGGTCGTCCGATTTGTTTGCGGCGCTGGAAAATGCTTCGCGCGAATATCGCTCGGAGGATTTCAGGCTTGACATTCTACAGAAAGACGTCGAGCACGATCTCAATCTTTTTGAGAAGATTTTGAGTCTGGTGGAGCCAATCACCCCGCAACAGGACGCCAAAATTCAAAAGCTCATCAAACGTTTGGGGCAATCGCCCTTATGCGAAGGCAAGCGCTTGATCTTCACGCAGTATGCCGATACCGCGCGCTACCTGTTTGACAATCTCAACCGGGATGGACAACGAGACGATATTGAGGTGATCTACAGCAGCGACAAAAGCAAAGCCCGTATTGTCGGGCGATTTGCGCCCAAGGCCAATCCCGAGTACCGGCCTCAATCCGGCGAGGCGGAATTGTCCACGGTTGTTGCGACGGATGTACTTGCTGAGGGTTTGAATTTGCAGGATTGCGACAAGATTATCAATTACGATTTGCATTGGAATCCGGTCCGCCTCATTCAGCGCTTCGGACGCATCGATCGCATCGGGTCTGAGCATGACGTGATTTACGGCTTCAACTTTTTGCCTGAAACGGGCATTGACAAGCATCTCAATTTGCGCGTGAAATTGCGCAACCGCATTCAGGAAATTCACGACACCATCGGCGAAGACTCTGCCATTCTCGACCGTTCCGAACAACTCAACGAAGAGGCGATGTTCGCCATCTATGAAAAAAATGGCGGCCAATTAAGCTTTTTTGAAGACGACAGGGAAGAGGTCGTCGATCTTCACGAGGCTGAACAGATTTTGCGGCAGTTGCGCAAAGAAAACCCGGTTGAATATCAACGCATCGCCAACTTGCGTGATGGTATCCGTGCGGCAAAACGATCAAGCCACAAGGGCATATACGTGTTCTGTCAAGCGGATAACTATCAACAATTGTTTTTATTAAACAAAAATGGTGAGGTGATTTCAAGGGATATTCCCCATATTTTGGCAACGATCCGGTGTGCGCCTGAAGAGAACGGCCAGAAATTACCGGCCGGCTACAATGCTTTGGTGATGCAGGTGAAACGGCGGTTTGCTGAAGAAGTGAAACATCGTCAGGCTGAACGTGAGCACACGCTGGCGTTGACACACGGCCAGAAGTATGTTCTGCGCGAATTGCGCTTGTTATTTGGCGCGAGCGAAGATGAAGAGGTGAAAGCGCGCATCAATATTTTGGAGCAGGCATTCCGCCGCGAAGTCTCATCCGCTGTCAAGCGCGAGTTGAATCTTTTGCGGCGAAACGGAGTGGGAGGGCGGGCGTTGTTAAAGAGTCTCGGGAACATTTATTATAAGCATAACATGCATGATCAGGTCGAGCACGCCGTTCGAAGTGGAAAAGGCAGTGTCGCTCCAAGAATTATCTGCAGCGAGGGGCTGGTATAAGATCGGACAATCTATGCACTTCCGCAGCATGAACATCGATTATCGCCCTGTCTTTACGGGTTTTGCCCCGTGGGCGGGCGGAGGTGAATCAATCAGCGCTCAAGTAGGGCCAGATGTACTTTCAATGAGCAGAGTACCGCCATAGATAGAGTCTTTTTATCCGCTGTGGCCACCGGCTCTTCATTTGCCTTGATCCTAAAATCAAAGAAGCCACCATCAAACGTTTGGAGCTTCGCGCGACTCGACTGAGCGGCTCGACCGAGCTCGCCGAGGTCTCGTCGAAGTCCGAGGACATTCTCGTTTGCCTCGACAGCGCGCTGACGGATCAAGCCAAGATGCGACTGGCTGATGTGTGCCGGCTGAGCATTATTTGAAGATTTTGACGAAAGGCGGGAAAAAGCAAAAATTCTAAATTTCAGGGTGAAGATAAATCAACCCGTATTTGCTTCGCAAAGCCACAGCAACGCGATCCAGGAAGCCGTTATGCCCCAGCAAATTACGCGGAATGGGATATTCTGAGAAAAGCACTTCAGTTTTGTAGTGGAGGTTGGGCGTGATTTCGAGATCAATTTCGTGGCCATAAGCGAGTAAAGGGCCGCCCAAGGTGGACAACTTTTGCACTCGTCCCTGCAAAACCTCAATGCCCAATACGTCGGCCAGTTCTCGAGAAAACAGCGAAAAAGTCGATCCGGAATCGATCAATGCCAGTGCCGTTCGTGTCAAGTCGTTATGAGCCAGCGCTATTTCGATCACGGGAAACGGTGGCGTTAGCGTTTTTTGGCTGGCCGTTTCAAGAACAAAAGGGCGATAGTTGAATTGATATTCGAATTCTAATTGCGGCATCGCTCAAGGCTCGACAGCAGGTTGATTGGACATGCCCAAGTACCATTCGTGCTCATGCACGGGCAGATATTGCACAAAAGGAAACTTGATTCCACGCCGCCGAGCTTCGGCATAAACTTCTTTTGCGTCCTTGCTAACGGCGATCATTTCGTAGCCCCAAAGCGCGACGTGCTCGCCGCGATGCTGGTCCCAGAAATTCGGATGATCGAGCAGCCATTGCATCTCCGCCTCGCGGCTGGCAGGAATTTCGGCGGTGGGGCGAGGTTGAGAGAATTCGAGCGGCGATGCCTGGGGTTCATTTTCTTGCGGCTCGATTTCCCGTTCGCGGTCTAAAAGCTCTGATAACCGCCGGCGCTCCCGGCTTGGCAATTGTCGCACCGCAGTCAGAATTTCTTCAACGGTTGTTTGCGGCATGTGGACTCCTTTTTCATTGTGAGGAGAGTGTTTGTAAGGTCTTATACAGACGTTGAAAATATAGGCAATAGTTTTTTCATCTTCAATTCAATTTTTGCCACGCTATGTCCAAAACTCTCCAACGCCATTTCGACGCACATCGAGATCATCAACTCAAGGCGGTGGAAAGTGTCATCCGCTCGCTCGAATGCAGGCATTTATGAAAATACGCGCGACTGTTTTCTGGTTTTCTTGTTCCCGGCGCTGGCCTTGAGCCAGCAAGCACTCGTCGAGAAAGGTTTTGTTGAGCTTTTCTTTTCAGGCGCAGCGGGAATCGGCAGGCAAAGCCGGCTTTATGGCAGTGAGATCGGAGTCGGATTGAAGGGATTTTATTGCCTGGCGGCGGCATGGCAATAGCGCTACCACGGGGCGAATCTCGCGGCAGCGCATTGGCCGTGGGAGTCGGCGTTACGATGGGATTCCGTTTCGATTGAGCTCCGGAATCCTATGGGTTCATCATTCCAGG